>CAVQPP010000265.1:0-42160 GCA_963714445.1 uncultured Actinomycetota bacterium | reverse complement strand
GACACTGGCGTTCTGCGGCGTGTCCACCGCACTGACCGCGATCGGTGCGGCGTACGCACTCGCCTGGAGCACTGGCCTGAGAATTATGGCCAGCGTTACCAGCCGTCCGCACGTCGCAGTGGTGCCGCGTACCGCATGATGGTCCAGCGGCACCGTCGCCGATGACGGAGCCCTGACCGGAGGTCTTGATGCGGCTGTTCGTCGCGGTGATCCCGCCGCGCCCCGTCGTGTTGGAACTGCGCGCCGCGCTGACCACACTGCCGCACGACAACCCCCGGCTGCGCTGGTGCCGACCAGAGACCTGGCACGTCACGCTGGCCTTCTTCGGCGAGGTGGCCGAGGAGAATCTGACTGATCTGAAGGAGCGGCTAGGGCGGGCTGCCGCGCGTAATACGCCGATGGAGCTTGCGCTGGCGGGCGGTGGGCACTTTGGCGGGCGCACGCTGTGGACGGGCGTCCAGGGCGAGCGTGACCGGCTCGGCCGGCTCGCGGAGTCGGTCAACAGCGTCGCTCGGCGCTGCCACATCAAGGTGGACGAACGTCCGTTCCGGCCGCATCTGACGCTGGCCCGGGTGCGTGACGGCGCGGCGACGAACGGTTCGGGCCTGAGCGA
Source organism: uncultured Actinomycetota bacterium (assembly GCA_963714445.1). Lineage (GTDB taxonomy): Bacteria > Actinomycetota > Actinomycetes > Streptomycetales > Catenulisporaceae > Actinocrinis. Next base: position 41,547 of record CAVQPP010000265.1, on the reverse strand, counting down.
CACCCTCGGTGGCACTTTGGGTGGAACCTTGGGCGGCACGCTCGGCGGTCGGGGTGGCGAGCACGATGGCGGCGCGCTGCCGGATCTTCAGCCGTATGTGGACCGGATGGCCTCGTTCCGTACGCCGCGCTGGCTCGTCGGCGAGATCGACCTGTTCAACGTGGTCGACGATCCGATCAAGCGGTACGAGCGGATCGGGCGCTGGGCGCTGACCGGGCGGTAGTCGCGGCGGATGCGATGGATACCGCCCGGTCGGGAGTGCGTATTCGCGCTATCTACACTGAGTAGATGGACCCGCGTATCAGAACCAGGATCGTGACGGCGGTCCTCATCGCCTTGATCGCGCTGGTCGTCATCGGGTCCCTACTGAAGCACTAGAGCCGCTCGACCACGTAGTCGATGCACGCGGTCAGCGCCTCGACGTCGGCCGGCTCGATGGCCGGGAACATCGCGATGCGCAGCTGGTTGCGGCCGAGCTTGCGGTACGAGTCGGTGTCCACGATGCCGTTGGCGCGCAGCGCCTTGGAGACCGCGACCGCGTCGATGCGAGTCGGCCAGGTCGATGGTGCCGACCACCTGCGAGCGCTGCGCCGGGTCCGCGACGAACGGGCGTCGCGTAGCTCGGACTTCTCGGCCCAGGCGTAGAGCCGCGAGCGACGAATCGGCCGTACGGGCGACGGCCCAGTCGAGGCCGCCGTTGCCGTTGAGCCAGTCCAGCTGGTCGGCCATCAGGAACAGCGTGGCCATCGCCGGGGTGTTGTACGTCTGGTCCTTCGCCGAGTTGTCGATCGCGGTCGGCAGGTCGAAGAACGTCGGGACGTAGCGGCCGGAGGCGGAGATCTCGGTCGACCCGCTCGAGCGCGGCGCGGGGAGAACACGCCGATCCACAGGCCGCCGTCGGAGGCGAAGACCTTCTGCGGGGCGAAGTAGTAGACGTCGGTCTCGCGTCATGTCGACCGGCAGGCCGCCGGCCGCCGAGGTCGCGTCCACCAGCACCAGCGCGTCCTCGTCCGCGCCCTCCGGACGCGCGATCGGCATGGCGACGCCGGTCGAGGTCTCGTTGTGGGTCAGCGCGTAGACGTCCACGTCCGGCGGCGGCCATCGGCAGCGGGTGGCGTGCCGGGCTCGGACTTGATGACCTGGCGGCTCGGCCAGCCACGGGGCGGCCTTCGCGGCGGCGGCGAACTTGCGAGGAGAACTCGCCGAAGCTCAGGTGCTGGGACTTCTCGCGGATCAGCCCGAAGGCGGCGATGTCCCAGAACGCGGTTGAACCGCCGTTGCCGAGGACGACCTGGTAGCCCTCGGGAGCGCGAACAGGTCGGCGACGCCCTCGCGTACGCGGCTTGCACCAGGTTCTTCACCGGGGCCTGGCGGTGCGAGGTGCCAAGCAGCAGCGGGGCCTGCTCGGCTAGCGCGGCGACGGCCTCGGGGCGGACCTTGGACGGACCGCAGCCGAAACGGCCGTCGGCGGGGAGCAGTTCAGCGGGAATCTGGATTTCCGACACGGTGCGTGCCTCCGGCGAATGTCATGGGAACGCCGGCACGGCCGCGCCGGCGGGACTGCAACTGTGAAGTGCCAGTGTCCCGACCCGGGCGTCGTCGTCCGAGAACGTGAAGCAGAGGTTACCGGAAATGTACGGCGCCTGAACCCCCTGAAACGGGGATCCGGGCGCCGCGAGTGCTTCGTGTCAGCGATACGTCAGTGGACGATCATCGTGTCGAAGCCCTCGACGTCCTGGACCTTGCGCGTGCGCCGGGGCCGATGTAGCGGGCGGCCGGGCGCACCAGGCGGCCGGTGCGCTTCTGCTCCAGGATGTGCGCCGACCAGCCGGCGGTGCGGGCGCAGGTGAACATCGAGGTGAACATGTTCGCCGGGACCTCGGCGAAGTCCAGCACGATCGCCGCCCAGAACTCCACGTTCGTCTCCAGCACGCGGTCCGGGCGCCGGTTGCGCAGCTCCTCGAGCGCGGCCTCCTCGAGCGCCAGCGCGATCTCGAAGCGCGGGGCGCCGAGCTCGCGGGCGGTGCGGCGCAGCACGCGGGCACGCGGGTCCTCGGCCCGGTAGACGCGGTGGCCGAAGCCCATCAGCCGCTCGCCGCGGTCGAGCACGCCCTTGACGTACGCCTTCGCGTCGCCGGTGCGCTCGATCTCCTCGATCATGTGCAGCACGCGCGAGGGCGCGCCGCCGTGCAGCGGGCCGGACATCGCGCCGACCGCGCCGGACAGCGCCGCGGCGACGTCCGCGCCGGTGGAGGCGATCACCCGGGCGGTGAAGGTCGAGGCGTTCATGCCGTGCTCGGCGGCCGAGGTCCAGTACGCGTCGATCGCCTTGACGTGCTTGGGGTCGGGCTCGCCGCGCCAGCGGATCATGAAGCGCTCGACGATGGTCTCGCGCCCTGTCGATCTCCCTCTGCGGCACCATCGGCTGGTCTATGCCGCGGGCCGACTGGGCGACGAAGGACAGCGCCATGACGGCGGCGCGGGCCAGGTCGTCGCGGGCCTGCGTCGTCGGTGATGTCCAGCAGCGGCTTGAGGCCCCAGATCGGCGCGAGCATGGCCAGCGCGGACTGCACGTCGACCCGGATGTCGCCGGAGTGGATCGGCGAGCGGGAAGGGCTCGGCCGGCGGCAGGCCGGGGTTGAACTTCCCGTCGACGAGCAGGCCCCAGACGTTCCCGAAGGTGACGTGCCCGACCAGGTCCTCGATGTCGACGCCGCGGTACCGGAGCGAGCCGCCGTCCTTGTCGGGTTCGGCGATCTCCGTCTCGAAGGCGACGACGCCTTCGAGGCCGGGTACGAATTCGGCCATCCTACGGCTCCCTTGCTGTGGCAAATGTCCTTCGTGAGGTTACCGCAGCGCCTGTGGGCGGAGCGGGCCGCGCAGGGAGTGGCGGTGAGCGCTCCCTTGCACTCTGTCGACTTTCAGCCTGTTGAACGGGTGGCACTCCTTGGAGGTTCCCGCCAAGCGCGGCCGCTACCCATATTGGACCGCTACAAGTCGGAACGGAAATCGGCGGAACTCCAGCTTTTCCCGGACTTTGGTATAGACCATTTTCCGGGTGCCTGGGGCGTCGGCCCGCGGCGGTCCTTACGTTTCATTCTGATGGTTCCGAAACAGACGCGTGTCCGCTGAGCAGGTCCCGGAACTTGCCCGACTGCGCCGAGATTACGCCGAACGGGCATCGAGGTGACCGAGCTCACAAGCCGATCCGGAGCCGCTGTTCGCCCGCTGGTTCGCTGAAGTCGACGCCGTCGCACGAAAATCGGACGCGGACTGGTTCGAAGCCAACGCGATGGTCTTGACCACCGCCGATGCCGAGGGCTCGCCCGTCCAGCCGAACGGTGCTGCTCAAAGGGTACGGACCGGACGGATTCACGTTCTACACGAACCTACGCGTCCCGCAAGGGACGCGAGCTGATCGCAGCCAACCCGACCGCGTCAGCCTGCTGTTCCCCTGGTATCCGTTGGAGCGTCAGGTCATCGTGCAGGGCGCGGCGGCGCCGGTGCCGGACGCGGAGAGCGACGCCTACTTCGCGACCCGGCCGCGCGGCGCGCAGCTCGGCGCCTGGGCGAGCGAGCAGTCCGAATCGATCCCGGACCGGGCCTGGCTGGAGCGGCGGCTCGCGCACTACGAGCGCGAGTTCCCCGACGAGGTGCCGCGCCCGCCGCACTGGGGCGGGCTGCGCGTGCGGCCGCAGACGGTGGAGTTCTGGCAGGGCCGGCCGGACCGGCTGCACGACCGGCTCGCTACGTGCGGGACGGCCCGGCCTTGGAGGGCGCCGTTGGCGGCTGGAGCGGCTCAGCCCCTGACCAGGCCGATTCGGATCTTCTACCTGCTGCTCTGTCGTATGCGTCCGTGCGCCTGGGTGAGTCACAATTGACTGTAAGCATGAGTCTCAAGGGCCGGAGCCGACGAGCGTGAGCGATCTGATCGACACCACGGAGATGTACCTGCGTACGATCTTCGAACTCGAGGAGGAGGGCATCGTCCCGCTGCGCGCCCGCATCGCCGAGCGGCTGGGCCAGAGCGGTCCCACGGTCAGCCAGACGGTGGCGCGGATGGCACGCGACGGCCTGCTCACCGTCGAGGGCGACCGGCACCTGCAGCTTTCCGACTCGGGCCGCACGCACGCCACCCGGGTGATGCGCAAGCACCGGCTGGCCGAGCGCCTGCTGGTGGACGTCATCGGCCTGGAGTGGGACGAGGTGCACGAGGAGGCGTGCCGCTGGGAGCACGTGATGAGCGAGGCCGTGGAGCGCAAGGTGCTCGACGCTGCTCGACAACCCGACGGTCTCGCCCTACGGCAACCCGATCCCGGGGCTCGAGGAGCTCGACTCGGCGCTGCACTCGACCGCCTTCCGCGAGGGCGGCCTGATCCGCTGCGCGACTTCGCGCAGACGGTCCCGGCCGGCGAGCACGCGGTGGCGTCATCCGCCGGATCGGCGAGCCGGTGCAGTCCGATAACGACGTCATGCACCGGCTGCGCCGGGTCGGGATGCGGCCGGGCGAGGCGTTGCAGATCGCTGCGGCGGCCGGCGGCGTGCAGATCTCGTCGGGCGGCGAGGCGACCGAGTTGGAGCCGGACCTCGCCATGCACGTGTTCGTCGAAGGCCGCTGAGAAGCTGTTCCCTGGGCGGTTCTGATGCTCTTTCAGGTGACTTGTCGTTAGGTCAGAAGTGCTAGCGGTGTAGGCCGCAGGCGTACCCCAGCGCCGCTACGACCTCTTCGACGTCTGGCATCCAGCGGTTCGTCTCGGACGGCCGCCGGACCCACTGCGCGTGGCCTAGGGCTCCTATCCGCGACGGTGGCGCGACTACGTAGTCACCGGCGCCTCGGCAGACCAGGTCCAGTTGTGTGCGCCCCCAGCCGAGGGCGGCCAGCATCTTGACCATCTTGGTACGCGAGTTCGGCAGCACGAAGAAGTACATCCGCCGGGTCGGCAGCGCCGCCACCGGACCGATGTTGACTCCCGCGCGCTCCAGCCGGGCCAGGCCGAGGCAGCCGGCTGCCTCGGAGACTTCGAGCACGTCGAAGGCCCGGCCGGTCGGCAGCAGCACGGAGGCGGTCGGCTTGGCCGTCCACCATTCGTGCGCCTTGCTCGGCTGAGCGCTGCTGCGCTTCTGCCAGTCCCGCTGCGCCGCGTGCGCGCCGATCGCAGCGCACTGCTGCGCTGCCGCAGGAACAGGACCAACCGCCCTGCGAGCGTTGCGCGCTGGTGCCGAGGACGACCTCCCAATGGCGGTCCTCGATGTATTCGAGGGCTGCGGCGAGGAGGCCGAACGGGTCCTCGGCGCGCGGTGCCGGGAGGGTGACGTCACGGACTGTGATGCCGGGGGCGGCGTCAGGGGTCGAACCACTGGTCATGTCGGCGCCGCGATCGCGAGCCGTTTCGCGAGTTTGGCCAGTTCGTGCCGACATTGCGGGCTCCGGGATGCCCGAAGCGGCCGCCGGGCCTACTTTGACAGGGTTCTGTTTGCTTTCAACAGGCACGTTCACATTCGCGTCCAACTCCTGATCAAGCGTCCCGGTTACGGTGCCATTGACTGGACTTGTCTGTGGCGACGCCGGTGACCTGACGTTCCGATATAGCGAATCAGGACTGCCCGGTTACCCAGGGCTACCGCTCCTCCTGTTTCGCCGCTACTCTCGCGACATATGCGCACTTGGCCGCGATAGAGGAATGCCAGTGTGGTCGAGGGAAGGGGAGACCCCGATGGCTGTTCGCACCGCAGCGGCTCGGCAACCGAACCAGCGGCTCGCGGCTCTGATTCACGAGGCGGCGTGCTCCAACGCCGGGCTGGCCCGCCGGGTCAACATGGTCGGCGCCGAGCACGGTCTGGATCTGCGGTACGACAAGACTTCCGTGGCCCGCTGGCTGCGCGGGCAGCAGCCGCGCGGCATGGCCCCGACGCTGATCGCCGAGGCGCTGGGCCGCAAGCTCGGCCGTCCGGTCACCGTCGAGGAAATCGGCATGGCGGACGGGCGCAACGGCTCGTCCAGCGTCGGCCTGCACTTCGCGCCGACGGCGGGAGCCGCGATCGAGGAAGCCACCGAGCTGTGGCGGGCCGACGTCAGCCACCGCGAGTTCCTGCTCGGCTCGTCGTTCGCGGTCGCCGCGCTCATCGCGCCCAGCCGCGACTGGCTGATCACCCCGCCCGACCCCGAGGTCGCTAGACCTCTGCAGCTGGCCGGACGTGGGCCGCGTGTCGGTCCCGGCGACGTGTATGCGGTTCGCGCGGCCACCAAGGCGTTCCGCGACCTCGACCACCAGTTCGGGTCCGGATATGTGCGTTCGATCGTCGTGCACTACCTCGACGAGGTCGTCGGCGAGATGCTCAACGGCGCCTACCCGGAGCGCACCGGCCGCGCGTTGTTCTCCGCGGCCGCGCAGCTGACCGAACTGGCCGGGTACATGGCCGTGGACACCGGTAGGCACGGCCTCGCGCAGCGGTACTACATCCAGTCGCTGCGGCTATCGCAGGCTGCTGGCGACCGCGCGTACGGCGGTTACGTACTGGCGGCCGGTATGAGCCACCTGGCGGGACAGCTCGGATCGCCACGTGAGATAACGCAGCTCGCCCGCGCCGCGCAGGAAGGCGCGCGGGATCAGGCCACGGCGACGGCGCGTTCGATGTTCCACGCGGCCGAGGCGCGCGGGCACGCGGTGCTCGGCGACGTGCGGTCCTGCGAGGCGGCGCTGACCAAGGCCGCGCAGGAGATGGAGAAGGCCGAGCCGGAGAAGGATCCGGAGTGGATTCAGCACTTCACCCCGGCATACCTGGCCGACGAGTTCGCGCACTGCTACCGCGACCTCGACCGTCCGCGTCAGGCCAAGGACCACGCCGAGCGTGCTCTGGCCGGGCACGCCGAGCGTCACGTGCGCCGTCGCGCCGTCGACACGGTGCTGATAGCGACCGCGTACGTACAGGAGCGCGAGGTAGAGGCGGCGTGTGCGGCGGGCACGGCGGCGATAGATCTGCTGGCGCAGCTACGCTCGCACCGAGGCGTCGAGTATCTGCACGACCTGGACCGGCGGCTCGATCCGTATCAGGAGACGACGGCGGTTCGCGGCTTCCGTGAGCGGCTGGGACGGTTGGCGGTGCGGCAGACCGCTGCGGCCGCGGCTTGAGTTGTAACCGGGTGAGCGGCTAACCGCTGAGCGAACATCGGACGACAGACAGTAAACCGTTCGAACGACGGATTCTGGACATCTGGGTCTCGGTTCTGTGCCAAAAGGGGCGTGCGGGCACCCGCGCCTTGCCCGCGCCCGCCCGGTTTGGTTGGCTGATGCGGTGTCGGCTGACTTCCGGCACGATGCGGTACGTCTATGTGCCGCCACGAACGCGAGCCCGTGCCGTTGTGTGAGGATTGTGCGCCGTGTCCCAGATGCCGGAGATGCCCGCCGTAGGTTGGGCCGAGCAGGATTACGACCGCTCGGCCTATCCGCCGCAGGCCGAAGCCCAGCAAGCACAGCCCGCCGCCCACAACGGCGCCGGTTGGCAGCAGGACACCGAGCCCGACTGGGGAGCGTCACAGCAGGGCTACCCGGAGCAGGACTATGCGGCGCAGGATTACCCGGGGCAGGGCTACCAGCAGCAGGGGCAGGAGTACCACCAGCAGCAGGCACAGCACGGGCAGCAGGCGTACCAGGGACACGCTCAGGCGTACCCGGAGCAGCAGGCGTACCCGGCGTATCCCACACCGACGCCTGAAGCCGATTCCGGCGCGGGACTGCCGACGGAGTTCGACCACCTGTTCCGCGATTCCACGCCGGACAGCCGCCGAGCGATAGACCGGCAGAAGCCGATGGTCGGCGGGGCGGGCGCGGGTTACCTGGCGGCCTCGCAGAACGCGGCCGCCGCTGCGGCGCCAGCGCCGGATGCGGTGATGCCGGACCAGTCGGGCGCCGCGCCGCAGTCGGGGCAGCATCAGCCGTACTCGCAGTCCTTCCCGCAGCAGCAGGAAGAGCAGTACAACCAGTTCCCGGGCCAGTATCAGGGCGAGCAGTATCAGCCCACGCAGCTGCAGAGCGGTCCGCACGCGCAGCCTCAGCAGGCCGAGTACCAGCAGGGTGCCGGCTACGGCGAGCCAGGAGGCGGCTTCGGCGGGGGGCCGTTCGACAATGGATCGCTTAGCAACGGCACGTATGGCGGTGGCGGGATCGGCGGGCGGCTTCGTGACCGCAGGACGCTGATCATCGGCGGTGCGGTAGCGGTGGCCGCGATCATCGGCATCGTGATCGCCACGTCCAACGGCTCGCCCTCGACGAAGAACACTGCCTCGGGTGGCGGCACGCCGACCGCCGTGGCGAGCAAGACCACCCCCAAGCAGCAGGCGGACCAGATCTACCAGCTGATCCAGCAGTCCGGCCAGCTGCGTTCGGACGCGAACACGGCGGTCGTGAACGTCAACGGCTGCAAGGACCTCTCGGACGCGCAGAGCACGCTGTCGTCGACGGCGCAGAAGCGGCAGACGCAGGCGGACAACGTCGGCAAGCTGGACGTCTCGGGCATCCAGAACGGCGCGCAGTTGGTGAGCCAGCTCAAGGCCGCATGGACCGCCTCGTCACAGTACGACACGGCTTACGCGCAGATAGCGGGCGACGTGCAGAGCCACTGCAAGTCCGACAACGTGCACAAGGACTCGAACCAGCAGGCCGCGAACCAGGCGGCAGGTGCGGCGGACACCGCGAAGGCCCAGGCGGCGCAGCTGTGGAACGCTAACGTAGCCGCGCCGCTGGGCGAATCGCAGGTCAGCAGCGACAAGCTGTGACGAGCGGACGAGTCCGGCCGGGAGGCGAGCCCATGTCGGGGCTCGCCGTCACACTCCGGCGAGCTTGCGCGGTCCCTGCCGCAGGTACACGGCCCAGGTGACGATGAAGCAGAGCCCGTAGAAGGCGATGATGCCGATGTACGCGGCGTTGCCGGACTTGTAGGTCAGGAAAGACTCGCGGAACGCGACGTTGACCACCGCTCCGCCGAAGGCTCCGATCGCCGCGGCGACGCCGATCAGCGCGCCGGCCAGCCGGCGCCCCTCACGCTGCGCTGCCGCCGGGTCCGCGCCGTCGAGCATCCCGGCGTCCGCCTTGGCCCGGAAGATCGCCGGAATCATCTTGTACGCCGAACCGTTGCCGATGCCGCTGAACACGAACAGCAGCACGAAGCCGGTGATGAACAGCGGCAGCGACTTGTCCAGCGAGGCGACCAGCACCAGCCCCGCCGCGACGGCCATGGCGACGAAGTTCCAGAAGGTCACCTTGGCGCCGCCGATCCGGTCCGCCAGCGCCCCGCCCACCGGCCGGATCAGCGAACCGAGCAGCGGGCCGAGCCAGACCACGTCCGCCGCCTGCCGGGGCGTGTCGTGGAACTGGACCTGGAGCACCTGGCCGAAGGCGAAGCTGTAGCCGATGAAGGACCCGAAGGTGCCGATGTACAGCAGCGACATGATCCAGGTGTGCGCGTCCTTGGTGACGTCGCGCATGGCCCGCTTGTCGTTGCGCATGTGTGTCAGGTTGTTCATGAACAGCGCGGCGCAGAGCGCGGCGATGACCACCAGCGGGATGTAGACGGCCAGGATGATGCGCGGGTGCGCGACACCCGCGGTGGCGATGACGAGCAGGCCGAGCAGCTGCACGGTCGCCACGCCGATGTTCCCGCCGCCGGCGTTGAGCCCGAGCGCCGCGCCCTTGAGCCGTTCCGGGTAGAACGCGTTGATGTTGGCCATCGAGGAGGCGAAGTTCCCGCCGCCGACGCCGGCCACCGCCGCGATGATCATCAGCGCGGTGTAGGACACGCCCGGGTGCAGCATGAACGCCGCCAGGATGCACGGCACGAGCAGCAGGCTGGCGCTGAACACCGTCCAGTTGCGCCCGCCGAACTTCGCCACCGCGAAGGTGTACGGCAGCCGCAGCACCGAGCCGACGACGGTCGGCACCGTGGTGAGGTAGAACTTGCCGGCCGTGTCGACGTGGTAGCTCGGCCCGAGGAAGAGCACGAACACCGACCACAGGCTCCACACCGAGAAGCCCAGGTGCTCGGCGAGGATGGAGAAGATGAGGTTACGTCGGGCGACACTGGAACCCTGGCGCTCCCAGAACGCGGCGTCCTCGGGGTGCCAGTCGGTGATCGCGGTGCCGGGTCGGGCCGCGGCGATGACGGCGGCCGCGCCGGCGCCGCCGATGTCCGTCGAGGTCTCGGCGCTCATGCTGCCTCCTGCGGGTGAGGGTGTGGAAATGGAAACCACCTGATGAGACCGCACGCTACGGACGGCGCGTTTCAACCGGCCGCGCAGCGTTCGTGCCTGCGGTCAACTCACCCGCACGTGCCGATTTCGGGACTGTGACAATTCGGGACTGTGACAATTCGGCGGCGCGCCCGGGCGTCAGCGCTGCACCCAGACCAGGCCGCGATAGCGCCGCACCGGGTAGGTGGGCAGCGCGATCGCCGGATCGTCGAGGGAGGTGCCTTCGCGCAGATCGAATACGTGCTTGTACATCGGCGACGCCACGGTCGGCACGCCGTCGCGCGAGCCGGTGACCCCGCGCGAGATGACGTAGGCGCCCGAGTAGGGATCGCGGTTGCCGATCGCGTACAACTCGCCGGCCGTGGTGCGGAAGACGGCGATCTGCACACCGTCGATGAGCGCTGCGACGCCCCGGCCAGGTGTGAGCTCCGCGTACCTGCATACCGGCGTCCACACGCGCTGTCTGCTGGTCGTCATCGCCATGCTCCGACCTCCACCGGAACCAGGCTGTCGGCGACCTGGTCCGCGTCCGGGTCCTGGGGCGGCGGGCCTATCTCCAACAGCGGCTTGATCTGCCCGCGTTCGACCTCGAACTTGATCGCCGGGTCGGGCACGCCGGGCGCGTTGACGAAGGAGACGAAGCGGCGCAGCGTCTCAGGGTCCTCAATGGCCGCGCGCCACTCGTCCTGGTAGTTCGCGACGTGCTGCGCCATCAACCGGTCCAATTCGTCGCACAGGTCCAGCGAATCGTCGATGACGACCGCGCGCAGGTGCTCGAGACCGCCCTCCATCCGCTCGATCCAGGCCGCGGTGCGCTCGAGCCGGTCGGCGGTGCGGATGTAGAACATCAGGAACCTGTCGATCGTGCGGATCAGCTCCTCGGTGGACAGGTCGGTGGCCAGCAGGTCGGCGTGACGTGGGCGGAAACCGCCGTTGCCGCCGACGTACAGGTTCCAGCCGGCTTCGGTGGCGATGACGCCGAAGTCCTTGCTCTGCGCCTCCGCGCACTCGCGGGCGCAGCCGGAGACGGCCGCCTTGAGCTTGTGCGGGGATCGCAGGCCTCGATAACGAAGTTCGAGCTCGATGGCCATCTTCACCGACTCCTGCACGCCGTAGCGGCACCACTCCGAGCCGACGCAGCTCTTGACCGTGCGCAGCGCCTTGCCGTAGGCGTGCCCGGATTCGAAGCCCGCGTCCACGAGGCGCCGCCAGATCAGCGGGAGTTGTTCGACGCGCGCGCCGAACAGGTCGATGCGCTGGCCGCCGGTGATCTTCGTGTAGAGGCCGAAGTCGCGCGCCACCTCGCCGATCGTGATCAGCTTGTCCGGGGTGATCTCGCCGCCGGGGATGCGCGGCACCACCGAGTAGCTGCCGTTGCGCTGGAGGTTGGCCAGGAAGTGATCGTTCGTGTCCTGCAACGCGGCCTGCTCGCCGTCGAGGATGTGGCCGCCGGCCTTGAGCGTGCCGGCCAGCGAGGCGATGATCGAGGCCACCGCGGGCTTGCACACCTCGCAGCCGTCGGCGCCGCGCCCGTGCTCGGCGAGCAACTGCGCGAAGCTGGCGATCCGGCGCACCAGCACGATCTCGTACAGTTCGGCGCGGCTCTGCTCGAAGTGGGCGCACAGCGCCTTCGAGGTCTCTACGCCGGCCGCGTTCAGCAGCTTGCCGAGCAGCGGCACGCAGGAGCCGCAGCCGGTGCCGGCCTTCGTACACGCCTTGATCGCGCCGACGTCCGCGCAACCCTGCTCGTGGATCGCGGTCGTGATCGCGCCCTTAGTCACGTTGTGGCAGCTGCACACGGTCGCGGAATCCGGCAGAGCGTCCGGACCGAGAGCGGGGGCGCCACCGAGGCTCGCGGGTAGCAGCAGCTGCTCGGGCGTCGCGGGGAGAGGGGTGTCGGTACCGGCGAGCGGACGCAGTGTGTCGTAGCCGGAAGCGTCGCCGACCAGGATGCCGCCGAGCAGCCGGCCGTCCTCGGCGATGACCAGTTTCTTGTAGAGCCCCGCGGTCGAGTCGCTGTAGAGAGCGGACAGCGCGCCGGGCGTGTTGCCGAAGGCGTCGCCGAAGGACGCGACCTCGACGCCGAGCAGCTTGAGCTTGGTCGACAGATCGGCGCCGCGGAACGGCTTCGGGTCCGCGCCGAGCAGGTGATCGGCCACTGTCTCAGCCATCGCATATCCGGGCGCGACGAGGCCGTAGACGCGGCCATCCACAGCCTGTGCACACTCGCCGATCGCGTAGATCGCCGGGTCCTCGGTACGGCAGAGCTCATCGACGCGAATGCCGCCGCGCTCGCCGACGGCCAAGCCCGCGTCACGTCCCAGCTGGTCACGTGCCCGGACACCGGCCGCGAAGACGACCAGATCGACCGGCAGGGCGCTGAGATCGTCGCCCTTCGCCAGGACCATCGCGTACACCGCGCCATCGTCGCCGATCTCCACAGCCTCGGTGCGCGTCGAGGTGTGCACCGTCACGCCGAGCGCGTTGATCCGCGACAGCAGCGCCTGGCCACCGCCCTCGTCGACCTGCACTCCCATCAGCCGGGGCGCGAACTCCACCACGTGCGTTTCCAGACCCATCGCTTGCAGCGCGCCGGCTGCCTCCAGTCCAAGCAGGCCACCGCCGACCACCGCGCCGACCTTGCGCCCGACCGCGAAGTCCTTGATCGCCTCGACGTCCTCGATGGTGCGGTAGACGAAGGAGCCGGTCGCGTCGTGGCCCGGCACCGGCGGCACGAAGGGGTACGAGCCGGTGGCCAGGATCAGCTCGTCGTAGGGGTATTCGGTGCCTGATGCCGTGGTGACAGTGCGCCTTGCGCGGTCGATCGCCGTCACGGGATCGCCGAGCCGCAGGTCCACGCCGGGCGGTGCGGGGTAGGTCAGATCCTCAGGGCTCTTCCCATCGAACAGGGAGCTGAGATGCACGCGGTCGTAAGCGGCGCGCGGCTCCTCGCCGAGCACGGTGATCCGGACCGGCGCCGCCGATCGTGCCGCGCGCTCGGCCAGCAGCTCGGCGCAGCGGTGCCCGACCATGCCGTAGCCGGCGACGACGATCCCGCGCACAGTGTCCACATCCGTGGTTTCCGCGTCCATCCGCAATCAGTTCCTTTCCGCGGGGTCGAACAGCAGGTCAAGCGGGCTTTCGGGCAGCGGTCCCGAGCGATCGATCAGCCGGGCGAGCCGCGGCGCGGCCGAAACGTCGCCGATCAGCACCGAGCTGACGACGCGGCCCGCGTGCACGGTCACCGCGCGATGCGTGCCGCCAACCGGGTCGGTCAGCCGGACCGTGTGGGGATCTAAAGACGCGTGAGGATCTAACGGCGCATGAGGATTCACAGCCTGTGGATTAGCGGACGCGGCGGCGGCGAGGATCGCGATGTCCACGCCGGTCGCGGTGAGCCGGGCCACGGTCGACGTGCCCTGATACACGACGGACGAGCCGAGCAGCCTGGCGGCCAGCACCTGCGCCTGCTCAAGCGCGGGAGCCGCGAGACCGTGCGCCGCGGGCAGCCGGTCGTGCTCCGGGCGCGCGCAGTCGCCGATCGCGTGGACGTGGGGATCGGTGACGCTGGTCAGCCGCTCGTCGGTCAGGATTCCCTCGCGCACGGCCAACCCGGCGCGCGCCGCGAGCCCGGTCGCCGGAGCGCTGCCGCAGGCCAGCAGCACGAGATCGGCGCTCAGCCGGAAGCCGTCGGCCAACTGCACGCCGGTCAGCCGGCCGTCGTGATCGTGGATCACCGCGCGTGCCCGGCATTCCAGGTGCACCTCGATCCCGAGCCCGCGCACGGTCCGTGCCAGCACTGATGCGGCGTCCGCGTCGAGCCGGTGATCGAGCAGATGAGGGCCCTGATGGATCAGGTCCACTTCGAGCCCGCGCAGTGTCAGGCCCCTGGCGCACTGCACGCCGAGCAGCCCGCCCCCGACGACGACCGCTCGCGGCTTCTGGTCCCCGATCCCCACGACCGCGAGCTGTGCCTCAAGCCGCTCCAGATCCGCGAGGCTGCGCAGCGTGTGCACTCCGGACGCCAGGCCACGCTCATCACGCACGCCACCGAGCGGCGGCAGGACGGGATTCGCGCCGGTCGCCAGCACCAGTTCGTCGTAAGGGACTACCGATCCGTCATCGCCGTGCACGACCTGCAGGTCCCGATCGATCGACATCGCGCGCACAGACGCCCGGACCGTCACGCGCGGATCGTCCGGCTCGGCCAGGTCGATCCGCGCCGCCCCGATCCGGCCTGCCAGCACCTCCGGCAGCAGGACCCTGTTGTACGGGGAACCGGCCTCCGCGCCGAGCACCGTGACTGTGAAGTCGCCATGGGATTGGAGCAGGCGAGCCACCAGATGGTGCCCGGCCATGCCGTATCCGACCACGACTATCCGCCGCATTTCACTGCCCCGTCTCCTCTGCCTGGCCCGCCTTCGTTAGCCGCACAGCGCACGTCTTGAACTCGGGCATCTTCGAGGTCGGATCCAGCGCCGGATTGGTCACCGAGTTCGCCCGGCCCGAACCCGGCCAGTGGAAGGGCATGAACACCGTGTCCGCCCGGATCCCCCTGCTGATCCGGGCTGGCGCGGTGGCCATGCCCCGTCGGCTGATCACGCTCACCTGCGTGCCGTCCTCGACGCCCAACGCGCGCGCGAGGTCCGGATGCAGCTCGACGAACGGCTCGGGCGCGGCCCGGTTGAGCTCGTCGACGCGCCGCGTCTGTGCGCCCGACTGGTACTGCGACAGCACGCGACCGGTGGTCAGCCGGTAAGGGTATTGATCGTCCGGTTCCTCGGCGGAGAGCCGGAAATCGACCGGGACGAAGCGTGCGCGGCCGTCCGGCGTCGGAAATGAGTGCTCGAAGAGTCGCGGCGTGCCGTCAGGACTCTGCGCGCCGCACGGCCAGTACAGCTCCTCGTCGCGCTCCAGCCGCTCGTAGGTGATCGCTGAGTAGTCGGCGACGCCGCCCGCGCTCGCCCGGCCCAGCTCGGCGAACACCTCGGCGGGGTCGGCGGACAGCTTGCCGCCGAGCCGCGACGCCAGCTCGGCCAGGATCTCCAGATCGGTGCGCACGCCCGGATGCGGCGCGATCGCCGCCGGACGAAACAGAACCCTGCCTTCCAGGTTCGTCATGGTGCCGGTCTCCTCGGCCCACTGCGCGCTCGGCAGCACCACGTCGGCGATCTCGGCCGTCTCCGAGCGCACCAGATCGCAGACCACGAGGAACTCGAGCGAACGCAGCCGCGCTTCGGTCTGTGCCGCGCCGGGCGCGCTGACCAGCAGGTTCGAGCCCATCACGAAGAGCGCGTCGATCCCGTCATCGTCATCGTCGTCGCTCTCACCGCCGCTGCCACCGCAACGCTCCAGCAGCTCGACCGCACTTGGCCCGGGACCAGGCAGCTCGTCCGGATCCATGCCCCAAACGCGCCGCGACGTGCTCACGCGCCGCCGGATCGTTGAGCTTGCGGTATCCCGGCAGCTGATCGGACTTCTGACCGTGCTCGCGGCCGCCCTGGCCGTTGCCCTGACCGGTAAGCGCCCCGTAGCCGGATCCGGGCCGACCCGGCAGGCCGAGCGCGAGCGCCAGGTTGATCCACGCGTTGACCGTGTCAGTGCCCTTGCTGTGCTGCTCGGTGCCACGCGCGGTGAGGATCATCGCCCCGCCATCCGCGCCGCCCCCGCCACCGGCCTGTGCCGCGTTACGCGCCGCCTCGGCCAGCGCCGTGACCGTCTCACGCATCGCCGCGCCCGATATACCGGTCAGCCGCTCGACACGCTCCGGCCAGTACGCCGTCGCGATGCGCCGCGCCTGCTCGAAGCCAGCGGTACGCGCCGCTACGTACTCCTCGTCCACCAGACCCTCGGCGACCGCGACGTGCAGCAGCCCGAGCGCCAGCGCCAGATCCGTGCCCGGCACCGGCTGCAGATGCCGATCGGCCATCTCCGCGGTCTTCGTCCGGCGCGGATCGACCGTGATCAACACGGCGCCCGCATCACGTGCCGCACTGAAGTGGCGCATGATCGGCGGCATCGTCTCGGCCGGGTTCGCGCCGACCAGCAGGATCGCGCGAGCCCGCCGGATGTCGCGCACCGGGAACGGCAGCCCCCGGTCCACACCGAACGCCCGGTTCTGCGCCGCGGCCACCGACGACATGCAGAACCGGCCGTTGTAGTCGATATTCGGCGTCTTGAGCACCGCCCGCGCGAACTTGCCGAGCTGGTACGCCTTCTCGTTGGTCAGCGAGCCGCCGCCGAACACCGCGACCGCCTCAGGCCGCCGCGAACCGAGTTCCCACGCGACCCGGTCCAGCGCCTGCGGCCACGATGCCGGCCGCAACTCGCCGCCGCGTCCGTCGCGCATCAGCGGCGTAGTCAGCCGCACCTCCGGACGCAGCAACTGGCCCGCAGTCGCGCCCTTTCCGCACAGCGCGCCCTCGTTGACCGGGAACGTCGCCCGACCGGTGACTTCCAGCACCGAAGACGGCGAAGCGCCTGGCGCCAACTCGATCCCGCACTGGAGCGCGCAGTATGGACAGTGGCTGCGATTGCCACCGGCGAGTCCCCGCGTCCCAGTCACGTATATGACGGTGCGGTCCCGCTATGTCGCATCGGGGTCCTGGTGATTTCGGCGCGCGCACGTGTTCTTCACGTGCGATTCGACCGCGTGTGCGCACCTTGTGACCAGGCCCGATCATCGAACTCCCTTATCAGGACGCCGAAGTCGCGCGTAACCTGGCCCGCTGCGGTCTTACCGGTGCGTAGCCGCTCGGCAACATATCCGTAACGACAGCCCGCCACTGTTTCGGACATGGCACTGGCAGAGGCGACCGACTCCACACTCTCGCCTGCGGCTGCTCCGGCGCCCAGCGTCTTCGACGAACTCCCGCTCACCGGATGCGTCGTGGCCGTCACCGCCGACCGGCGGCGCGACGACCTCGCCTCGCTGCTGCGCCGGCGCGGCGCGAAGGTCATCGAGACTCCGACGCTGCGCCTCGTCCCCCTCGACGACGACGCGGCGCTGCGTAAGGCCACCAACGAATGCCTCAATGCGAACGCGCGAGTCGACTACGCCGTGGCGACTACAGGCAGCGGTTGGCGCGGATGGATGTCGGCGGCAGAGAGCTGGGGGCTCGGCGACGAGCTGAACCAGGTGCTCTCCGGCGCCGTCATCGCCTCGCGCGGCCCGAAGGCGACCGGCGCCGTACGCGCCGCAGGCTTGCGTGAGACCTACAGCGCGCCCTCGGAATCCAGCGAAGAGGTACTGAGCTACCTGCTCGCGCAGGGCGTTTCCGGCAAACGCATCGCCGTCCAGCAATACGGCGTCGAGAATCCTGCCGAGGACACGCGTTTCGTCGTCTCACTGCGTGAGGCCGGCGCGATCGTCGTCGAAATCCCGGTCTACCGCTGGGTCCGCCGTCCGACCGCGCTGCGGTACGTCGCCTCGTGGACGCGATCGTCCGGCGCGAGGTACACGCCGTCAGCTTCACCTCCGCGCCCGGCGTCACCGCGCTGCTGGAAGCCGCCGCCGTCACCGGAGCGCTCGACCAACTCATAGTCGCCCTACGCACGGATGTGACAGCCGTCTGCGTCGGCCCGGTATGCGCACGGCCACTCGAAGCCCTCGACGTGACTGCGATCTGGCCGGAGCGAGCCAGGCTCGGCGCGATGGTCGCCACGCTCTGTTCTGTGCTGCCGCCGCGAATCCGCCAAGAGCTGCCGATCGACCAGGACCGCACTCTGACGCTCCAGGGCCTGGCTGCCGTCCTGACCGGCCGCGAGCCAGTGATCCTCGCGCCGCTGCCCGCCGCCGTGCTGGCCGAACTCGGCCGCCGCCCCGGCTGGGTAGTCTCGCGCGCCGATCTGCTGCGCCGGGTCTGGGGGCCTCGCGGAGCCGGATCGGGTGGCCGTGACGAGCACGCGGTCGAGGCGACCGTGGCGCGGCTGCGAACCGCGCTCGGCCCGGACGCGTCGCTCATCAAGACGGTGACGAAGCGCGGCTACCGCCTCGCCGTCGATCCAACCAGCTGAGCGGAGCGGAGCGGGGAAATGACAGCGCCTGGACTGAGCCTGACCGCATACGGCGACCACAGCCCCGCGCCGTCGCCCGCAGCGCCAGGAGCGCTACCCCCGCCGCGCGCGGACGTGCCGCTACTGGCCGTCGCCCACGGAACCAACGACCCGCACGGCATAGCGACCCTCGAGGCGCTGCTGGAGCGGGTCAGGTTTCTGCGGCCCGGCGTCGAGACCTCGCTGTCCTTCGTCTCGGTGGCTTATCCACGAGTCGCCGAGGAGCTGACGCGGCTGCTGTCCGAGGGCGTGACCGAACTTGTCGTCCTGCCGCTGCTGCTCGGCTCCGGGTACCACCTGCGGCACGACATCCCCGAGGCGCTGCGGATCGCCGCACAGCATCCCGGCGTCAAGGCGGCGAGGGTCTACCCGGCCGCCGCCCTCGGTCCCGATCCGCTGCTCGCCTCGGCGATGCAGGACCGGCTCTCGGCGGCGCGCGGCACCATGTTCGGCATGCAGATCGTGCTGGCCGCCGCCGGCTCGGTTGACCGCGCCGCGAACGCCGACGCGGTCACCATGGCCGGCCTGCTCGCCGAACGGCTCGGCATGCCGGTGCGCACCGGGTTCGTGTCGACCGCGGAACCGGACATCTCCACGCTGCTGAACCGCCTAGCGCGCCGTGGCCGCCCCGTCGCGGTGGCCACGTACCTGCTCGCCTCGGGCGAGTTCAGCCGCCGCATCGCAGACAGCGCGACACTCGCGGCGCTCGGCGCCGATAACCCGCCGCGAATGTGCGTAAGCCAGCCGCTCGGCGCACACGACCAAGTCGCGCGCTTGGTGCTACGGCGGTACGACGCGGCCCTCGCCGCGTCGCCGCTAACGCTCGGCTCGTAAACGCGCCTCGACTGGCCGTCAGATCTGCGGCGGTGTCAGATCTGGGGCGGTGTCGCCGTGGGCGTGCGCTCCAACTGCTCCAACGCCATCCGGATCGCCGTCTCCAACTGCGGATCGCGCCCAGCCGCCCAATCGTGCGGCGGGATCGGCACCTCGACGTCCGGATCGACGCCGTAGTTCTCCACGCTGAACCCGACTCCGCCGGTGAACCAGAACGCGAACTTCGGCTGAGTCACGCCGGTGCCGTCGACGAGGGAGTACTTCGAATCGATCCCGACCACGCCGCCCCACGTGCGCATGCCGACGACCGGCGCGATGCCGATCAGCTTGATCGCCTGCGTCGCGATGTCGCCGTCCGAACCGGCGAACTCGTCCACGATCGCGACGATCGGGCCGCGCGGCGCCTCGCTCGGGTAGGTGGACGGCTCGGTCAGCCGGGAGAGCGACCAGCCCACGATCCGCCGGCCCAGCTTCTCCACCACCAGTTGCGAGGTATGCCCGCCGCCGTTCTCCCGCAGATCCAGCACCAGGCCTTCGGACTCGAACGCGCCGCGCAGGTCGCGGTGGAACTCGGCCCAACCGGACGGGACCATGTCGGGCACGTGTAGATACCCCAGCCTGTCGTCCGATGCTTCACGCACTGTCGCGCGTCGTCGGTCGACCAGGTCGTGGTACCGCACCAACGCCTCGCTAGCCAGCGGTACGACGACAACGCGCCGGTCCGTACCGTCCCGACGCAGCGTCAGTTCGACCGGCTTACCGGCCTTCCCGCCAAGCAGCGCGTTCGGTCCACGCATCGGATCGACGGCCTTACCGTCCACCGCGACGATCACGTCGCCCGGACGCGCAGCCACACCTGGCGCAGCCAGCGGCGAGCGGGCTCCGATCACCGAGGACTCGCCGCGCAGCACCCTGACGATCCGCCAGGTACCGTCGTCGTCGCGCGCCAGATCCGTGCCGAGCAGCCCCTGCACCAGCGCGTCGTACGTACCGACCGCCGGGGGCCTGACGTACGCGTGGGACGAGCCCAGCTCGCCTTGCATCTCCCACAGCACGTCGTGCAGGTCGTCGCGGCTGCCGATCCGGTCCAGCAGCGGCCGGTATCGCTCGCGCATCGCGGGCCAGTCCACGCCGCGCATGTCGGCGCGCCAGAAGTTGTCCCGCATCAGCCGCCAGGCCTCGTTGTACATCTGCGTCCACTCGGCCGCCGGATCGACGGTCACGCGCACTCTGTCGAGGTCTACGTCCACGGCGTCATCGTCGTCCTTGGCGTCGGAGGCCTTCACCTTCAGGCTGCCGCCGTCGAGGTAAGCCAGCCGCGCGCCGTCGCCCGAGATCACGTAGTCGTCCAGCTCGTCAATGATCGTCGTGCGCTTACGCTTCTCCAGGTCGTACCGGACCAGGCTCGGCTTCGGATGCTCATCGGACGCGCCGATTACCGCCTCGTGCAGCTCACCGGTGCGCGGCGGATTCATCCACACCACGCCGCCCTTGACCGCGTACAGCGCTCGGTAACCGCCCGCCTCGACCGGGAACGGCACGATCCGCATGTCGATGCCATCGAGATCGACGCGGTTCTCTGCCTGCCCGTGCTCGCCCTCGGCGTCGCCCGCCTTCGCCGCGTCCCCATTCGCGCCCGAAGACGACTGCGAGTCCGAAGCAGGCTTCTCCGGCGAGACCGGCCGTCCGTCACGCTCAGGCGCGAACGGCGAAGGCGTCGTCTCGGCGAGCGTCGCCAGGTACGGCCGCACGCCCGGCAGGAAGCCGAGGTCGAAGAAGTGATCATCATATACGGGGTCGTAAACCCGGTTCGAGAGGAACGCCAGGTACTTGCCGTCGTACGTGAAGGCCGGCGATCCGTCGTCGAAGCGTGGCGGCGTCACGTCGACGACCATGCGGTCGGACAGCCGGGCCAGCCGGATGTGTGTCTTCTCCTCGGGCTCCCACGGATGCGCCCAGGCAAGGTACGCCGAGTCCGGCGAGAAGCTCAGGCCACGCACTTCCGCGTTGTTACTGCGCGAAAGCTCCGTCACCGTTTCGGTCACCGCGCCGACTGAATCTCCGTCCGCGCCCGCCGCGCTCTCGTTCGCATCGGCACTCTCGCTCGTCTCATCCCCGTCGCCCGCACCCGATTCCTCCAGCGCCACCAACAGCAGCCGTCCATCGTGCGACGCCACCGCCGCATGCTTGCCGTCCGGCGAGACCGCGAGTTCCAGCACGTGCCCTAACTCGCCGTGCGCCAGCCGCCGTCGGACCGAGCCGTCGGGGGCCATGATGTCGAGCCCGTCCTCGCCCCCCTCATCGGAGACGCACAGCACGGTCGTTTCCCCCGGAAGCATCACCGGCAGCCGACCGCGAACCCCCGGCCTGCTGAGCAGCGTGACGGCCGGGCCGTCCTGCGCGGGCACCCAATGCACGGTCCCGCGCACCTCCGCGACAAGAATGCGGCCGGTCTTGCATAGCGCGAAGTCTCCGAGTCCGTACCTCGTCGAGATCGGGTACGGCGTGCGTCCGCTACGCACTCCACCGAGGCGTATATCCAGACGCACCGGTTCCGCGTCGAGCGACGTGAGTAGCCACAGATCTCCGGCGCACTGGTAGACCACGCGACGGCCGTCCGTCGTCGCGTGCCGGGCGTAATACGAACCATGATCCGTGTGGTGACGCAGATCCGAGCCATCCGGCGCGGCCGAATACAACGCGCCGACGCCCTCGTGGTCCGAGAGGAACGCAACCCGGCCGTCCACCCACATCGGGTTGACCAGGTGGTTGCCCACCTCGCCGAGGATGCGCGTGTACTCGCCCCCGTCCGGCGAGTACCAGATCTTTCCGCCGGTACCGCCGCGGTAGCGCTTCCACCGCGTCGGCTCCGCGTAGAGCGCCGAACCGGTCAGCACCGCGCCGCTCGACGTGATCGACACGTCGCCCGCCGGACCATACGGCAGCTTGCGCGCCGGTCCGTCGAGCGGGATCGCGAACGCCCACGTCTGAATGGTGTCGTGCTGGCCGGTGCGGCTGATCACCAGTACCTCGTCGTCCGACAGCCAGCCGCGCACCGCGCTTAACCCGTCGCCCCAGTACGTCAGCCGCTGCACCGGGCCACCTTCCACGGCGACCGCGTACGCCTCGCGCGCGCTGCCCCGGGCCATCGAACCCGAGCCGTCCCGGGTCGAGGTCCACGCGACGTGCGTCGCCGAGGGGTTCAGGCGCGGATGCAGCACCGGGACCTGGTCGGCGGTCAACCGCCAGGCGCGGCCGCCTCCGTTCCCACCGCCCGCGGCCTCGGTGAGCGGTGCCAGCCAGACATCGTCCTCGGCCACGAACGTGACCAGGTCTCCCGCCAGATGCGGGAACCGAAGATATGAAGAAGAGACCACGGGCTGACGATATCCGTGAGTTGTGCTCTGGGCGATGAAAATCGCTATACGCGAAGATGAGACCCATGACCACGCCGCCGCCCGCAACGCAGCCCGCAGCACAGTCCACCGCGCCGCTCGTCGAACCCCGCGATTCGCGAGACTCCCGCGAGTACGTCCTGACGCTCTGCTGTCCCGACCAGCGCGGCATCGTCCACGCCGTGGCGAGCTTCCTGCTGGTCACCGGGTGCACCATCGTGGACAGCCAGCAATACGGCGACCGCGACACGCGGCTGTTCTTCATGCGCGTGCACTTCATAGCGCAGGAAGATGGCGTCGACCTGATCTCCCTCAACGGCGGCTTCGCCGCGACCGCCGCTGCCTTCCGCATGACGTGGCAGATCCACGACGCGGCGCTGCTGATGCCGACGCTGATCCTGGTCTCCAAGTTCGGGCACTGCCTCAACGACCTGCTCTTCCGCCACAGCATCGGCGCCCTGCCGATCGACGTGCCCGCCGTCGTCTCCAACCACGCCGACTTCAAGCCGCTGGTCGAGTCCTACGGCATCCCGTTCGTCCACCTGCCGGTGACTAAGGAGAACAAGGCCGAGCAGGAGGAGCGCCTGCTGCGCCTCGTCGAGGAGAACGGTGTAGAGCTAGTCGTGCTCGCGCGTTACATGCAGGTGCTCTCGGACACCGTGTGCAAGACGTTGGAAGGGCGGATCATCAACATCCACCACTCCTTCCTGCCGTCGTTCAAGGGCGCAAAGCCCTACCACCAAGCACATGCGCGCGGCGTGAAGCTCATCGGTGCGACCGCCCACTACGTCACCGCCACACTCGACGAGGGACCGATCATCGAGCAGGACGTAGCCCGCGTCGGTCACGGCATGACGCCTGAGCAACTGGCCGCCGTCGGCCGCGACGTCGAATGCAACGTCCTGTCCCGCGCCGTCGCCTGGCACTCCGAACACCGCGTGCTGCTCAACGGCAGCCGCACAGTCGTCTTCCCTTAGCCCGGTCTCCACCTGACGGTTCATTACGTTAGGAGCCTGTGGATGAGTAACAAGTTATCCACAGAATGCGTCCACAGCCCGTGGACAAAGAGATCTTGTTTATCCACAGGTCAGGCGGGGTATAACCAAAATCCTGCACTAAGTGAACTTTAGGTGCTCTCACACGAAACAGCGGACGGCCACCGGCCGTCCGCTGCGTTACTTTGTCGACTTACCCGCTGCAGGGTCTCCAGCCGCGCCTCAGCCGGTGTTGCGCAACCCCGCCGCCACACCGTTGACCGTAAGCAGCAGCGCGCGCGTCAGGTGCGGCTCGATCTCCTGACCGGACGCCACCGTCTCGCGGTGCCGCTTGATCAACGCCACCTGCAGGTACGAAATCGGGTCAAGGTATCCGTCCCGCGTACGCAGCGTCCGGGCCAGCACCGGGTTGTGGCCGAGCAACTGCGTCTGGCCGGAGGCGCGCAGCACCTGCTGGACCGTCAGCTCGTGCTCCGCCTTGATCACGTCGAAGACGTGCCGCAACTCCTCCGGCACCAGCTGGTCCACGTAGAGCTCGGCGATCCGCAGGTTGGTCTTGGCCAGCGTCATATCGACGTTGGACAGGAAGTTGCGGAAGAAGTGCCAGTTCTCGTACATCTCGGCCAGCACTTCCGCGTGCCCGGCCTCGTACGCCGCCGCCAATCCCGTCCCGACGCCGAACCAGCCCGGCACGATCTGCCGCGACTGGGTCCAGCCGAACACCCACGGAATGGCCCGCAGCCCTTCCAGTCCCGCCCCGGAGTCCGGCCGCCGCGACGGACGCGAGCCCAGGTGCAGATCACCGAGCTGGTCCACCGGCGTCGAGGCGAGGAAGTACTTGGGCAGATCCGGATCCTCGACCAGCGCGCGATACCGAGCGAACGCCGCGTCCGAGATCCCTGACATCGTCGCGGTCCATCGAGCCAGCGCGTCGGAGCTCTGTCGCGGACCGAGGTGCAGCACCGACGCCTCCAGCGTCGCGGCGACCGTCAGCTCCAGGTTCTCCCGCGCCAGCGTCGGCAGCGCGTACTTGTCGGAGATGACCTCGCCCTGCTCGGTGACCTTGATCTCGCCCTCGAGCGTGCCCCATGGCTGCGCCAGGATCGCGTCGTGCGTCGGGCCACCGCCGCGCCCTACAGTGCCGCCACGGCCGTGGAAGAGCCGCAGACGGACGCCGTGCCGGTGCGCGACGTCACGCAGCTTGCGCTGAGCCAGGTGGATCTCCCACTGGCTGGTGGTGATACCGGCCGCCTTGTTCGAGTCGCTGTAGCCGAGCATCACCTCCTGCACGTCCCCGCGTAGGCGTACCAGCTTGCGATATGACGGGTCGTTAAGCAGCTCATTCAAAATCGTGTCGGCCTGCCGCAGCTCCTCGACCGTCTCGAGCAGCGGCACGAAGCCGATCGCCGCACGCTCGCCGCGCAGGTCGATGAGGCCGGCCTCACGTGCGAGCAGCGCCGCCGCGTACACGTCGTCCACGCCCCGGCACATCGAGATGATGTAGCTCTCGATGACATCCGGGCCGAAGCGGTCGATCGCCTCGCGGATCGCGGTGAAGATGCCGAACGTGCGCGCGCCGGCCTCGTCCAGCAGCGGCGTCGCGGTCGCCGGGTCCGGCTCGCGGTGGATCGCCACCGGCAGCAGCGCGAGCGGCCGGCGCGAGCGCAGCTCCTTGGACAGCAGCCCGGCCCGGTAATCGCGCGGCATGTCCTCGTAACGCCAGGACTCGCCGCCGAGCCGGTCGATCAGCTGCCCGATCGCGTGGTGGTGCGCGTCAGCGTGCTCGCGGATGTCCATGGTCGCCAGGCTCAGCCCGAACGCGGCGACCGTACGGATCACCTGATCGAGTGAACCGCGCGCGATCAGCTCACCGCGGTCCGCCAGCAGCGATTCACGCATCAGCTGCAGGTCGGCGATCAGCTCTCCACCGTTGAGGTAGTCCAGCCCAGGAGTGTGCGGACGCTGCTTCGCGATCCGCTTGCGCGTGTTGACCAGCTTGTGCCGGATGCAGATCGCCTTGAGCCGGTACGGCTCCTCCTGGTTGAGCCGCCGGTAGCGCGGCGCGATGTCGGTGAACACCGCCAAATCCGCCGCGACCGACGCCTCCAGCTCCGGGGTGACCTTCGCGATCCGGTTCGACGTCGACAGCGCCGAGCGCAGCTCGTCGACCACCTTGAGCGCGTCCTCGATCGCCCGCTCGTGCTGCAGCGTCAGGATCTCCAGCGTCAGCTGCGGGGTGACGTTCGGGTTACCGTCACGGTCGCCGCCGATCCACGAGCCGAACGACAGCGGCCGGGCGTCCACGGGCAGCGTCACGTCGATCCGGTCCAGCTCCGCGGCCAGCTCGTCGAGCACGTGCGGTACCGCGCTGGCGTGCAGCTCATCCAGGTAGTACAGCGCGTTACGCGCCTCGTCCGTCGGCTCCGGCCGGGCCACGCGCAGCCAGTCGGTCTGCCACAGCGACTCGACCAGCTCCTCCAGCCGCCGCTCGGCCCGCCGCCGCGCCACCGGGTCGCCGGTCGCGGTGAACGGGCTCGCCTCCAGCTGCTGCGCGATCTGCCGCAGCTTCGCCAGAATCGTGCGACGCGCCGCCTCGGTCGGGTGCGCGGTGAAGACCGGACGCACCGACAGGTACGAGACGACCTGTTCGACCCACTCGCGCGAGACCTTCGACTCCGGATCCTCGATCGCCTCCGCGATCCGGTCGATCGCCTGAGTGAGCCAGGAGCCGACGGTGGCCCGCTGCGTGTGCAGCTCTCGTCCGCGATGCACCTGTTCGGTGACATTCGCCAGATAAAAGTACGAGGAGAACGCGCGCACCAGCCGAATCGCGGTTTCCAGATCGATCTCGGTCAGCCGACTCGCCGCCAGCTCGCCGTCCGCCGAGTCCTGCGACCGCGTCAGTGCGCGAACCTCCTCGACCAGGTCGAACAGCTCCTGGCCCTCCTGGCGCACCAATGTTCGGCCGAGCAGCTCGCCGAGCGACTTGATGTCGGCGCGCAGGGCGGCGTCCGGGGACAAGGGTTGGTCGGCGGGAACGCGCATCTCAGGCTGGGGCATGGCACATCCTCGGCTGGTCGGCAGCACTACGGGCGGACCACGCTGTCCACTGACCGAATCTTATGCGGTGTTCGTCACAGTTTCGTTATCTGCTCACCCGGTGAGACGCCGTGAGACGAATGCGTCACTAACGCCGGCGAAGGTGATCCGGCAACGCAGAGCCCAGATGCGACGCGGGCTCCACCTGGTGGGCATGCCCGCCACGCACCGCCGCCTCCGAGATCTCGATGATCTGCGCGGGCAGCGCCACCAAGTGCCGGGCGAAGTCGTCGAAGTCATTCCCGACGCGGTGCAGCAGCTCAGCGCAGATTGACGCGGCGTCACGTCCGTCGTTGTCCCGCGCGTCGTCATCGTCGAAGTACCAGACCGAGCCGTGATCGTTGCCACGGATCTTCAGCGCGAGCATCCCGCCCTGCACGTAGCCGACGCCGAGGTACTCCTCGGTGAACCGGTCGTACAGCGACTGGTTCGCGTACACCAGATCCTGGTGCGGATCGGAGCGACGCAGCCCGAACAGCCAGCCGTCCGCGATAAAGCCGCAGTTCAGATTGACCGCAGGCACCAGCGGACGGCCGCCGTCTGTCCCGCCGAGGAACCGCCGGTAAGACAGCGGCAGCGGGAACCCGAGCTGCGACTCGAGCTGGAGCAGCGCTTCCTCGGGCACCGACCCGGACCGCTCAAAGGCGACCGGCTCGAGCATGCCCTCATGCCAGAGCCCCGACTTGGACGGGTCGCTCTGCAGCGTGGCGATGCCGCCGTGATGCCGGAACGAGGCGTTCAGCTCGGCAGGTACCAGGTACATCCGGCGGCTACGCGCCTCGTGTACCCACGTCCAGCCCTCCGGCGTCACCGTCGGCGGCCGCCCCTGCTGCCACAGCGGATCGCCACCGGTCGAGCTGATCAGGTTCGCCGCGATGACGTCGGTGACCCGCACCTCGTCCACTGACAGGCCGGACGGCGGCTCGGCGATCTCCACGGCCGCTCGCGCGTACACCGAAAAGTTCGGATAACCGTGCAAATCGACATAAACGCCGCGCGGATACTTGCGGTCCAGCTCCGGGTCGCTGAACTCGATGAGCCGGCCGGCGAACTGCCCGTTCGGTATCGCGGCGCGCGTCGGCGAACCCATGCCCGATCCTTGCGTCATGTTCTCCAGCCCTTTTCCCAGACCCTCACGCCTTCACCCGGACACCCGGGGCATCAACAACGAACGTCAGTCGAACGGTACCCGGCGAGGGACGGGGTGCGGTAGGCGGGAGCTCCTTCTGGGCTTAAATGGCGCAATTGCGCGGGGCGCCAATACGTTCGAGCAGCGCTGATCGCCCCTTTGATCGGCCGCCCGATTTGTCCACCACCTCGGCAGCCGCTCGAAGCGACAACACACACCGCCAGGGTTGCGTACCCTTGAATGCATCACCCCCTACTCCTTACGGACTGGGGGTAGTCCGCGTGCCCAACATGGATCGAGGAACCCCCGTGCCACTGCCCGGACTGCTCGGCCCCGTCGCGCAGGACTCGGCGATCACCGCCGCCGTCAACGCCGCCCGCGCAGGCGATCGCCCACGTCTTGACCTCACCGCCCCGCCCGGCCTGCGCCCCTTCGCGCTCGCCGCCGTCGCGCGCCAGGCAGACCGCCCCCTCCTCGCCGTCACGGCGACCGGCCGCGAGTCCGACGACCTAGCCGCCGCCCTACGCACGCTCCTCGGCCCCACGGCCGTCGCAGAGTTCCCCGCCTGGGAGACCCTGCCGCACGAACGCCTCTCGCCGCGCTCCGACACCGTCGGCCGACGCCTAGCCGTCCTGCGCCGCCTTACGCACCCCAGCACGACCATCGACGAGGTGCTGCCCCGAGTCGTCGTCGCACCGATCCGCGCCGTCCTGCAACCCCAGGTAGCGGGCCTAGGCGACCTCGAACCCGTCCAAGTGACGGCCGGTCAGCAGATCGAGCTCGACGAGGTGGTCCGCCGCCTAGGCGACGCCGCCTACCTGCGCACGGACCTAGTCGAGAAGCGCGGCGACTTCGCCGTGCGCGGCGGCATCCTCGACGTCTTCCCGCCCACCGAGGAGCACCCCCTCCGCATCGAGTTCTGGGGCGACGAGATCGAGGAGATCCGCTACTTCAAGGTGGCCGACCAGCGCTCCCTCGAGGTCGCCCAAAACGGCCTTTGGGCGCCCCCTTGCCGCGAACTCCTCCTAACCGACGTCGTGCGTAAGCGCGCGCACGGTTACGCATCCGAGTTCCCCGCACTCGCCGACGTCTTCAGCAAGATCGCCGAAGGCATCGCCGTCGAGGGCATGGAGTCCCTGGCCCCGGTCCTGGCCGACCGCATGGAACTGCTCATCGACCTGCTCCCCGAGGGCACGCACATCGTCGCCTGCGACCCCGAACGCATAAGGGCACGCGCAGCCGACCTCGTCCGCACCTCGCAGGAGTTCTTAGACGCCTCCTGGGCCGCCGCCGCGATGGGCGCCGCAGCACCCCTGGACCTGAACGCAGCGTCCCTCTGGTCACTGGCCGACGTACGCGAGCACGCGACCGAACTCGGCCTCCCCTGGTGGTCCGTCAGTCCGTTCGGCTACGCCGACGATGCACACCGTGTCGCAGATGAAAACCTCGCAGAGTTCACCGAAGAAGACCTCGCGACCGACGACACCGTCCGGTCCGACGCCGTCGCAGCCCCCGAGTACCGCGGCAACACCGAAGCCGCCCTGGCCGACGTCCACAGCTGGATCCACGACGGCTGGCGCGTCGTCCTCGTCACCGAGGGCCACGGCCCCGCCGAGCGCCTGGTCGAGGTGGCCAAGGCCGCCGATCTCGGCGCCCGCCTGGACATCGACCTCACCGACGAACCCGAACCCGGCGTCGTCCACGTCGCCACCGGCTCCATCGACCGCGGCTTCATCCTCGAACCCGCACGCATCGCCGTGCTCACCGAGACCGACATCGCAGGGCAGCGTTCGTCCACCAAGGACATGCGCCGGATGCCCTCACGCCGCCGCAACATGGTCGACCCGCTCCAGCTACGCGCGGGCGATTACGTAGTCCACGAACAGCACGGCGTAGGTCGGTATGTCGAGATGGTGCAACGCACCGTCGCCGGTGCCACTCGCGAGTACCTAGTCATCGAATACGCCGCGTCCAAGCGTGGCCAACCCGGCGACCGCCTCTTCGTCCCGACCGACCAGCTCGAGCAGGTCACCAAGTACGTAGGCGGCGAGTCACCCTCCCTGCACCGTCTGGGCGGCGCCGACTGGCACAAGGCCAAGAGCCGCGCGCGCAAGGCGGTCAAGGAGATCGCGGCCGACCTGATCAAGCTCTACTCGGCCCGCATGGCCGCCCCCGGCCACGCCTTCGCCCAAGACACCCCCTGGCAGCGCGAACTCGAAGACGCCTTCCCCTACGTCGAGACCCCCGACCAACTCGCGTGCATCGACGAGGTCAAGGCCGACATGGAGAAGGAAATCCCGATGGACCGCCTCATCTGCGGCGACGTCGGCTACGGCAAGACCGAGATCGCGGTCCGCGCGGCGTTCAAGGCGGTCCAGGACGGCAAGCAGGTAGCCGTCCTGGTCCCGACGACCCTCCTCGTCCAGCAGCACCTATCCACCTTCGCCGAGCGCTACGCCCAGTTCCCGATCAACCTCAAGGCCCTCTCCCGCTTCCAGACCGACAAGGAAGCCACCGAAGTCCTGCGCGGCCTGACCGACGGCACCGTCGACATCGTCATCGGCACCCACCGCCTCTTCTCAAAAGAAGCGAAGTTCAAGGATCTAGGCCTCGTCATCGTCGACGAGGAGCAGCGCTTCGGCGTCGAGCACAAGGAATACCTGAAGCAGATGCGGGCGAACGTGGACGTGCTGACCATGTCCGCGACCCCGATCCCGCGCACGCTCGAGATGGCGGTCACCGGCATCCGCGAGATGTCCACCATCCAGACCCCGCCCGAGGAGCGCCACCCGGTGCTCACGTTCGTCGGCGCCTACGACGAGAAGCAGATCGCCGCCGCAGTAAGGCGTGAGCTCCTGCGCGAGGGCCAGGTCTTCTACATCCACAACCGCGTCGAGTCGATCAACCGAGCCGCCGCGCGACTCCAGGAACTGGTCCCAGAAGCCCGCATCGCCATCGCGCACGGCCAGATGAACGAGCACACGCTGGAACAGCTCATCGTCGGCTTCTGGAACCGCGAGTTCGACGTCCTGGTCTGCACCACGATCGTCGAGTCCGGCATCGACATCTCCAACGCCAACACGCTGATCGTCGAGCGCGCCGACGTCTTCGGCCTCTCCCAGCTACACCAGCTGCGAGGCCGAGTCGGCCGTGGCCGTGAGCGCGCATACTCGTACTTCCTCTACCCGCCCGAGAAGCCGCTGACCGAGACCGCCCACGAACGCCTAGCCACCATCGCGCAGCACACCGACCTAGGCGCCGGCATGTACGTAGCGATGAAGGACCTAGAAATCCGCGGCGCAGGTAACCTCCTCGGCGGCGAGCAGTCCGGCCACATCGAGGGCGTCGGCTTCGACCTATACGTACGCATGGTCGGCGAGGCCGTAGCCGAGTTCCGCGCCCAAGCGGAGGGCCGCACCGAGCCCGAGCAGGTCGACGTACGCGTAGACCTCCCCATCGACGCACACATCCCGCACGACTGGGTCCCCGACGAGCGCCTGCGCCTAGAGGCGTACAAGCGCATCGCCTCAGTCACCGACCCTGCCGGCGTGACCGAAGTCCACGACGAACTAGTCGACCGCTACGGCCAACTCCCGGTCCCGGTAGGCAACCTCCTAGCCGTCGCCCTCTTCCGCGCGCACGCCCGCACCGCCGGCCTGACCGAGATCGCGATGCAGGGCAACTACATCAAGTTCGCCCCGGTAGACCTGCGCGAGTCGCAGGTCATGCGCCTGCAGCGCGTCTACCCCAAGTCGCTCAACAAGGCCCCGACACACACGATCCTCGTGCCCAAGCCCATGACGCAGCGCATCGGCGGCCAACCGGTCACCGGAATGGAACTGCTCGCCTGGTGCCGCGCCCTAATCGACGGCGTCCTACTCATGTAGCCGCCCCTCCTTCCCCCTCTCCCCAACCGTAGGCTTAACCCCATGGCACCCGGCAGGATCGTCCTAGTCCCCTTCTCCCCACGCGTCGCCCCCGGCCTGATCTCAGCCGCCGCCTGGCGCCTGATCACGCACCCCGACGCGGTCGTCCACACCGGCTCCCCGGACCATCCCGCCTTGCCCTACCTAGACGACGCCGACGTACCGATCGTCGTCTTCGACGAGACCGCCGCCTCCCACGAAATCGCCCAAGACCTGCTCGACCAAGCCGAGTCAGGCAGCACCGTCGTCTGGATCGTCGCCCCCGACGGCGACGGCGCACTAGCCCAGTCCCTAGGCGAGCAACTGGCCCACGGCTCGGACATCGAGCTGGAACTCCTCCCCGGTAGCTATGACCTCCCCGGCGCCAAGGTCCTGGACCTGATCGCCGTGATGGACCGCCTCCGCTCGCCGGGCGGCTGCCCCTGGGACGCCCAGCAAACGCACACCTCCCTCGTCGAATACCTGATCGAAGAGGCGTACGAGACCGTCGAGACGATCGAAGACGGCAGCTACGACGAGCCAGGCCCCGGCCGTGACGCGCTACGTGAAGAACTCGGCGACGTCCTCCTCCAGGTGGCCTTCCACTCCCGCATCGCCCAAGAGCACCCCACCGATCCCTTCACGATCGACGAGGTAGCCGAGGGCATCGCGAACAAGCTCATCGGCCGGCACCCCCACGTCTTCGGCGACGTCAAGGCGGACACCGCCGCCGACGTAGAGGCCAACTGGGACCGCATCAAGGCCGAGGAGAAGGGCCGCACGTCCGCCGTCGAGGGCGTCCCCCTCAACCTCCCCGCGCTCATGCTCACCCACAAGCTGCTCAAGCGCGCCCGCAACAGTGATGTCCCACTCGACCTCCCAAAGCTGCCCGCTGAAACAACCGAGCAGGTAAAGGACGCGGACCAGATCGGGGCATTACTGCTCGCCGTGGCCGCGCACGCCCGTGAGCTGGGCGTCGATCCGGAGAAAGCGCTGCGTAAGGCGGCCCGTGACCTGCGCGATCAGATCGTGGCCCGTGAGGCCTCCCGGGATGCCGGGGTAGCAGGTTAGTCTGGGATGCGAGTACGCGTACCGGGCGAAGCGTTCCGGTCTATGCCTGTAGGAGAGATTCAATGCTACGTGGGCTTGAAGGCTGGCACATCGTCATCATCGTCGCGCTCGTCGTGCTGCTGTTCGGCTCGCGCAAGCTTCCGGACGCCGCGCGCTCCGTCGGCCAGTCGCTGCGCATCTTCAAGAGCGAGATGAAGGCGGCGGCCAAGGACGGCGAGACCCCGGTGGAGAACCAGCCGAAGGCGGCCGCGCCGCAGCAGGCGGTCGAGGGCAAGGTCGTCAACCAGGCGGCCGACCAGCCCACGACCAACGACGCGGTGCCCCACAGCACCGGCGCGTCGCAGAGCTGACCAAACTCGCCCGCTGCACTGCCCAGCTGCCCACCTCGGCATCCGGACCGCACCGTACGGACACCGACCGGGGCAGCAGTTCACGCATTCCCTCACGCAACTTGAGACACCGAGACACGGTACGTGTGTCCCGTCTAGTCCCACGATCGTGTGAATGTCGGAGTTCTGACTTCCGAACGACGCAGTGCTTTGCCATGTTGGAAGCGTGGATCTCGAATATTCGTTGCCTCCCCGCCTCCAGCAGCGTCTGACCGACCTAGCCCGGAAGACCGGGCGCAACGAATCCGAGATCCTGGCGACCGCCGTCCTGTGGTATCTGAAACAGGTAGGTCAAGACCAGCTGGCGCATTAGAACAACCGAACGACCCTCGCCGAGGTCCCGGTCCGCGCGCCCATCCGCCCGCGCTCACGCGCAAGGCCAAACGCCCAACCTGCGGCTCACGTCCTACTGCATGCCGTACGTCCGCTCGACCCCAAATTCGTAGATCAACCGGCCTTCCTCGACCATCCGAGCCGCCACGGACCTGAGCGATGACTCTGCCATGTTGGTCAAGCTCGTCAGGCAACTTCCGCCGCGCCACGCGACGCGGTGGTGCTCAGGTACTACGAGGACCTTCCCGAGGCCGAGATAGCCAGGGTTCTCGGATGCGCGGTCGGCACCGTCAAGTCGCAGCTGTCGAAGGCTCGCGCAACTCTCGCCGCAGCGATGGAGCAGATAGAAGAACCGCCGGAGACGGAGGCAAACTCACCCACCTCAGGTGACGAACTTCGCACTCCACCCCAACAAGGCGGCTCAGGTGCCTGACAGCACGCACGGTTCGTCGCAGGCAAGTGAGGGTGCGCTCGAGGAACGCCTCCGGAGTGCCTTGTCTGGTGCGGCACCTCAGGGATATCCGACGATCGGAGTCCGCGAGAAGGTTGTCGGCTCAGTGCGGGCGCACGTACGACGTCGCAAACAAATGGCTGGCGCACTCGCTGCTTGCTGCCTGTTGATAGCCGGCGCGTCGGCGGGCGTGGCTGCCTTTCACGCCAGCAAGAACCCAGTGATCAAGACCGCGGCCGCACTACTTCCCGCACATCAGAAAGCCCCGCATTCGAGTGCGCAAGGAAATAGTGGATATTTGGCCTTGCGGTCCAACTGTGGCCAGGTCTCAGAAGGTTTCCGTGTGGCCCCCGGCTGCTACGGGGTCTATGACCGGTCGCCAGATCTGTCGTTCAACGAATCCGACCGCACGGCCGCTGGCAAGTCCTCTGGCGGAACCGCTCCACCCTCGTACGAGAGTGCGACGGTGACACCGAGAGTTGAACCCCGTGATGGGTCATACAGAGTGCTGGTACCGGTCGGCCAGACTGTCACCGTGATTTTGCCCGGAGCGGCGGGCGAAATCTGGTCGGCGCCTGCTGTCGCCCCGGACAAGGATCCGCCGCGTCGCAGGTCCGGATCATCCAAGGAAATTCCTCTGGGGTCGGAAAAGGATCGTCTGCGTCGTTCGAGTCGGGCGTCGCGGTGACCGTGCTGATCGACGCGAGTGCACTACCTGTTTGCGGCAACCTTCGCATCCATACGGCGCGGCTTTGAGCACGTGGTCTCTCGTGCTCGAGTTCCAAAAGAGCTGAATCTCAGGGACGTTCCGCTCGGCTATTGCCCGCAGATCTCGGGCTACGCAACACGACAGCAAACAAACCTCAGGGTGCCGGAGCACCCAATGCGAAGTCATCGCGGCTTCTTACTCCCAACGAGTTCTTAGATAGCAGTCCTATGAAAGGAGAAAACAATGGAAACAGACGAGGGCAAGGGCACTGCGGGCACTCAGGGCGCTTCGGGTACTCCGAACGCTTCGGGCACCACGGGCGCTTCGGGTACTCAGGGCACTCCGGGTGCGAATCGAGAAGATGCGCAGGCTGAGAACACACTCGGTGCGCTCATCCGGATAGCATCCCGCCTCGAGTCGACTCCCGCTATCCGCGACGGCGAAACCGACAAGCAGGGCAAGAGGCGCCGGCTGGCCGAGTTCGCCGCAATGGCTGCCGTAGTGCTGGCGGCGAGTGCCGTCGGAGTAGCGCTCTGGGGGCAGACCCCGGCCAAGGCGTCTTCCAATACTTCCCCTCCTAAAGCGGCGCCCAAGGCCCCGACATGCACCGGCACTGCAGCCAAGCTCACGGTTCAAGGAAACGGCGTCGCGACGGGGACGCCTGACCAGCTGACGCTCGTCGACCGAGGTCGATGTCACCGCGACCGACGGCAGTGGCGTCGCTTGCAGCTGACAACACGCAGGCGGGCCGCGGTCGAGCGCGCCCTAAAGGCCGATGGGGTGGCGCCGAAGAACATCCAGACGACCAACCTCTCGATCCAGCCGAATTACACGACGGTGAACAACAACATGACTCTGACGGGTTATTCGGTCAGCGACACTGTCAGTGCGAACTTCGGCGCACCCTTCGCGAGTGCGGGCAAGGCGATAGACGACATCACCGCGATTGCGGGGAACGACGTCCGGATCGACTCGCTGAGCTTCTCGTTTGCCGACCCGAGAGTGCTCGAGGATCAGGCACGGACCAACGCAGTGAGCCAGGCGGTCGCCCACGCCCAGAGCATGGCCATGGCCGCAGGTGAGCAACTCGGGCC
This sequence comes from uncultured Actinomycetota bacterium, assembly GCA_963714445.1. Classification (GTDB taxonomy): domain Bacteria; phylum Actinomycetota; class Actinomycetes; order Streptomycetales; family Catenulisporaceae; genus Actinocrinis. The sequence goes on along the minus strand of CAVQPP010000265.1, from coordinate 5,845 downwards.
AATCTGCTCGGTCACCGACAACTCGGCCGTCCAGCCATACCCGTTGGGATACAACGGTGACGGGTATTTGCCGGGGCCGCGGAGAGGCAGTCCTCTGCAGCCCGGCTCTCAGCAGGAGACCGATCAGGTGACGGTCGTGTACGCGCTCAAGCCCGTGGCTGCAGGTGGCTGAGCCGGCTTGGCTCGGCGTTCAAGCCTCGCGTCGTATCCAGCGCGGTATCGCAACTGACGATCCGTCGTCTCGCACCAAGACAGCGAAGACGACGTCGACCGGCTCGGCGATCCGGATCGTTGACGGCTCGATCTCCGAGATCGATCCCGACGGGTCGTTGACGAGGTTGCCGACGAACCGGATCGTCGGGTGATCCTCGAGTTCGACGACGATCACGTTGTATGGCGCGATCTCGGAGTATGCCGGCAAGAGCGGAGGATGCGGAACTACGAACGACCACAGCGTTCCCTTGCCGCTGACAGGCTTCCATTCGCGCTCGGTCGAATGGCAGTACGGACACATGGCCGGGGCGGGTGGCGGAACTCGCCGCATGACGAACAGGCCTGGACAGTGAGTTGGCCCTGGCCGCCGCCTCGAAGAATGGCTGGCATTCCTCGTCGACCGCGGGAGTGAGGTAACCCTCGATCGAAGGACCGAGATTCGCGGTGTATCCCCCCGCAAACGCGGCTGCGTTGGCCATCGTTGTCGGCTCCTGTCTCAAAGTCCCTGGTCTGGAAGTCCAGGGCACTGTCCGGACGGACAGATCTACGTCCCCGCGTGTGTCATGGCCAGTCCTTGCAGCGCTAGGGCTGGTTTCTTGCCCTCTGGACCTGGTCGCGAGGTGGATATGTCGGCAGCGGGCTAGCGGCCCGGCCCGCCCGGACCCGAACCTGAGCCGTAATCCGAACCCGAACCCGAATCCCGCCGAACGCGCCGCCAACCCCGCCAGAAAGCCGGAGAGTCTCTTGCCACCAGCCCTCAGGATTCTCGAACTGGGAGAATGGCCCCGTCGGGGATCACCGACAATCGGGCATTCGGGATCGCCGCAGCCATCTCGCGAGAGGCACCGAGGAAGGGGGTGTCCTGCTCGCCCACGATGACGAGTGTGGGGAGGTCCGTCAGGAGGTCGCGGAGGCGCTCGAGGTTGTCAGGCAGCCTCACCATTTCGGCTGCGAGGGAGATGTACAACGCCGGCGAAGCGGTTCTGAACTTGTAGTCCTGGAATTCGGCGTAGCCCGGGCCGTTCCTTCAGGAGGCGTTTGTGAGCGCCGGGTGTCGAGCGGTGACTCGTGGCCCCGCCAAGATGTCCGCGAACGCTTTATCCCGCCCGATCGAACTACCGGATATCGCCGCCTCGACGAGCGTCGGATCGAGGGACACGACCGCACCGTGCCCGGTGTCCATGAGCACGAGAGCATCGAGTCCGACCGGCGCGGTGAATGTCATCTCTTGAGCGATGAATCCGCCCATCGAGTGCCCGAGAAGTGCAAAGTGCCCCCAGTCGAGCTGTCGGCCAGCGCGAGCGCATCAGCGGCAGGATCTCGATCGAGTAGTCGCTTTCGGCCTCGGGCTTGGAGCTCTTGCCGTGGCCCGCGATGGTCAGCGTGCGACGACGTGCCAACCCAGGCTCCGCGAGCGGATCCATGAATTCCCCGAAATCCTCTTTGGCACCGGTGAATCCGTGCAAGAGCAGATGGTCTCCCTCCCGCACCGGCTTCTGCGATCTCGAGTTCGATTCTCCGAGGGCGACTCTGCGGAAATGCATAGAGCTCATAGTGGCATTCAACCGTGGGGGCCTCTCCTTCGATCGAAGCCAGGATCTCGGCTCCAAGAACCATGGCGCGGTTCCGAGGCTAACTCGACCGTTGTAACCGCCTTGACCAGTGAACCGTCCGAGATCACCGCGAGTGCCGCCGCTTTCCCGAGTCCGATCAGTCCGACGCCGACAAGGAGTTCTCGAATCAGCATCATGCCTGACGCCAACATCTTCACGACCTCTGGTGCGTGCGCAAGGCTTGTTTCGGAAGTGGTTACCCTTTGGAGGCAATCTCCTGAACGGCAAGCTCTCCGCTCGAGACCGTGAGCTGTTGATCCTTCGAACCGCGTGGAACTGTCAGGCGGAATATGAGTGGGGTCAGCACGTGATCATCGGAGCCGCACGCCGGGATAACCCAAAGGCTGGAGATTCGAGCGGATTCCCGTCACGATCGACCGAAGGTTGGAGTTTCCGGACGCGACTCTGTTGCAAGCCGCTGACGAGTTCCACGACGACTGCTGCATCACCGACGACACATGGGCCGAACTCGCTCAGCGCTACGACGTCCAGCAGCTCATCGAGATCCCGATGCTCGTCGGTCATTACCATCTCGTGGCAATGACGCTCAACACACTGGGGGTGGCGCTGGACGTGGGGGTCGAGGGATTCCCGTCGTGAACGGGTCCCGTGCTGATCTGGCCGTCGTGATCTGGCCATCGAGACCTGGCAGCCGTGACCTTGCCATCGTGATCTGGCCGTCGTGATCTGGCCGTCGTGACCCACCTCCCTCCTACCGCTCTTGGTGAGACGCCCAGGTCGGGCCGGCTTGCCGGCCGACGGGTGCTCGTCGTCGGGGCGGGAACGCAACCCAACCGGGACCCCGATGGACCCATAGGTAACGGCAGGGCAATCAGTGTCCTTGCGGCCCGAAATGGAGCGTCGGTCGCGTGTCTCGACATCGATTCCTCTGCTGCTCGAGCGACGGCGGATCTTGTCGACGCCGAGGCCGTCGAGCCTCCCGAGAACGTCGAGGCTCCCGAGAGCGCCGAGACCACCGAGAGCGGCGAGAAGCAGCGAGCCGTTGTTCTCGTCGGGGATGCCGCCGATCCGGCTGTCGCGCAGGACCTCGTCGAGAAGGCCCACGAAGCTCTGGGAGGTCTCGACGGGCTCGTGCTCAATGTGGGCACGGGCAAGGGTTTCGGTCTGAAGGGCACGAGCCCCGAGGACTGGGACGCCACATTCGCGATCGACGTCCGGTCCCACTTCCTTGCTTGCAAGGCGGCTCTGCCACTGATGCCCGAGGGGGGATCGATCGTTTTCATCGGCTCGGTTGCGGGGTTGAAGCCCGGCAGCCGAATCCCGGCTTACGACTCGGCAAAAGCAGCTCTTGCTGGGTTGTGCAGGCATGTCGCGGCCGAGGGTGCGCGCCACCAGATCCGAGCCAACCTGGTGGCGCCCGGGCTCATCGACACCCCACTCGGGAGGTGGGCCTCGGCCGGTCGTCCCTCGAGGCAGAAGACGCCCGTGCCTCTGGGTCGCCAAGGAACGGCGTGGGAAGTCGCTGAGGTCGTCGTGTGGCTCTTGTCCGACAGCGCCAGCTACGTGACCGGCCAGGTGCTAGCGGTTGACGGAGGACTCAGCACTCTCTGACCCCTGCGCCCACGCACGATGACTCCGGGCGCCGCCCAAACGCTTGTGCCGCCGAACCGCCTGCGCCGGCCCTTTAGCACGCGGCGCGCGCGCGTCGAGCCAGCGCCGCAGCGTCGAGTCAGCGCCGAGAAGAAGAGCGCTCGTCGGCACGCCTTCGCCGGACGTCACGAGGCAGGTCTCGGCACCCTCGACCTGAGATGGAGAAGTGCCACGCATCTGCTTCACGCCTTCGGTGATCAGATTGAAGCCGTGGACGTACGCCTCCGAGAGGCCACCTCCCGATGTATTCACAGGAAGAGCCCCGCGTACCCCACTCGAGGTTGCCGTTCTCGCTGAAAGCGGCCGCCTCACCGCGCTCTGCAGAACCCGTATCCCTCGAGCGACAAGAGGATGAGTGGGGTGAACGTGTCGTAGAGCTGAGCGACGTGAACATCCTCAGGCCCGAACTCGGAGTTCGCCCAGAGCCTCTTGGCGCATGCCCATGCAGGTCCGGTGAGCGGGTCGTCGTTGAAGAAGTTGACCATCGTCTGATGCTGTGCCGGCAGACCTTGGGCGAACGCGTGGATATAAGCGGGAGGCTGCCTGAGTCCTTCGCGCGCTCGGCCGAGACGATGACGCACGCGAGTGGCGCCGTCGGTCTCGAGGCAGTTGTCGAATAGGCAGAGCGGTTCGGATATCCAACGGGCTGCCATGTAGTCGTCGTGGGCATTGGCTTTGAGTACATGTCGCGCGCAGGGTTGCGATTTGCGTGGCCCCGCACGGCGACTGCCACGTTCGCGAGGTGCTCTCGGGTCGCGCCGTATTCGTGCATGTATCGGCGGGTCAGCACCGCGATCTCGTCCACCGGTCGGAGCATCCCGAAGGGACGCGTCCAACGCCCGGTACCCTCAGCTGGACCGAAGTGTTCGACCAGGCCGGGGCCGGACCTCTCTTCCGGGAACGCCACGCCACAGCTACCTCGGCCTGTCCTGTGGCGATCGCCATGGCCGCCTGCCCGACGACGCCGCAGCCCGCACCCCCTCCGTACCCGACCTGGCTGAAGAACGTGATGTCACCGCAGCCGACGTTGCGGGCGATCTCGACCTCTTCGGTCGCTTCCATCGTGTAGAAGCAGAGGGCCCCGATCTCCGACGGCTCCACGCCTGCGTCTGAGCATGCGTCGACGATCACCTGGCAGGCGAGCTCGGCCTCGCTCGGGGCGAGATGCTTGGCGAACTCGGTCTGGGCGATCCCGACGATTGCAGTGGCATCCGGAACGGGACAGCGGGGCTCATCGCACGCTCCTGGCGTCCATCAATTTTCGATTACCTCGTCTTGTGTGTGGGGCGCTCTGGTTGGGAGCCAGCGTCGGTGGACCCTGGGCACCATAGGCAACGGCCCGAGCACGGCGCTAGAACGGGCCGCTGAGCCCGTCGCTCCAGCCGGTCGGTAGAGCCCAGCGCTCAAGCCGGTTGCCCCAGCTCTTGTTAGGACGCGCCGCCGAGCTCGCTCCGGACGAGACGAGTCCGGTCGCGGCGCCAGAGTCCAGTTCGTTCGCCTGCTCGAGGGCGTCATTGGAGCGGCGGGCCAGAGCGGCGATCAGCAATACGAGCAGGATGCCCAGTCGCATCTCGATAGAGCCCTCGACCATGTGCCGGGTTACCTCTTGCCCGTCGCCCTGCCAGGCAAGCAGCATTGCTTCGGCCCGAATGCAGCGACTATCCCGAGCGTCCAGATCGCTCGACGGACGACCTCATCTTCGGGTACCCGTTCCACGAGTTCCTGCTCCGGTCGTTCTCCTGAGCCTTCTCCTCGTGCATCTCGTGGCTCTTCCCGTGGCTCCTCCCGGGGCCCATCTGGCGGCCCATCTCGCGCAAAGTCGGCCGCCTCCCGGACCCGGCGACGAGAACGGATCAGACGAAACGCCACACCGCGAATGCGAGAGCCAGCAAGAACGTGACTAGCTCTCCCCAGAACCCCGGATAGAGGATGCGGTCGAGATTGGCGGTCGAGATCCGATTGGGAGCTGCGTAGAAGGCGATGTTTCCGCTGGCGTCGTTGAAGGTCAGTCGGGTCTTCTCGAAGGGTGCGGTGATCACGAATCCGGGGTGTTCCAACAGCCACAGGGTGTAGGTACCTGCTCCATCGGAGTCGATCCACGAGTTGAGAGCGGCGAACTCGTCGGAGGTGAGGTCGGGACTCACGAGTCGAGCGGTACCGGGAACCCTTGGTGTCGTGGCGGCTAGCTGTTCGATGTACCGCGGAATCGGGCATTCCGTGATCCGCGCGAACCATGTCACCCGGCTCGGGAACGGGAAGATGCGGACTATTAGGTTGTCGACGATGTTCGCAGTGTTGCGCTGCGAGGTGACTGCAGGTACCTCGACGATGAGGGCAAGAATGATCAATGACATTCCGAGCACGGCTGTTGCCTCGGTGAACTGTCCTTGACGACGTTCTTTTGTCTT
>CAVQPP010000264.1:0-21805 GCA_963714445.1 uncultured Actinomycetota bacterium | reverse complement strand
TCTACACCATCTCGGTGGCCGCGCCGAACCGCCACCGCCGCCGGGCTCCGGGCACCACAGTTGCCACATGATCTGCCTAGCAGGCCAGAAGCAGCCGCAGCCGGGCAGCCCGGACGGCCAGCCGATGCAACCGCCGGGCACGGCGGAAGCGGTGCGCGCGACGAGGCACATCCTCCGAACCGGCCACTGCGCGACCCACGCGACGGCGTGGCCGAAGACCGGTGAGACGGCGTCGGCAGCCATCGCGCTGATGCCGAGCACTGTCGCTACCGGGGCGCCGGTACAGCCAGCACGTTTGCCGGGACCGCGACCAGCGGCAACGAGCCGGAGAAGGTGACCAGCAGCGGCTCGCAGACACTCGGCTGCGGCAGTCACCGCCGCCGGAGCCGCCGCCCAGAGCGGCACTCCCCGATGAGCAGCCGACGCACCGCCCGGCGCGACGATCAGCAATCCGGCGGTCGCGGCCACGAGAGCGCGAAGCCGTACGTCCGAGCGAGCCAGGGATCGATTAGCAGCAGAAGGAGCACGGCCGCAGCCATCGTCGCTAGGGCGCGGAACCGTCGGCCGTATAGCGCGGCGACGCACCCCAGCAGCGACATCACCGTGGCGCGAACCATCGGCGGCCCGGGTCTGGCCAGGACGGTGAATCCGAGCACGAGGACGACAGCGGCACCGGTGACGGCACGACCGCGCAGCCCGGCCCAGCGAGCCGCGGGGAGTAGCGCGGCGGATAGGAAGACTAGATTCTCGCCGCTGACGACGGTGAGGTACGTCAGGCCGCTGCGTTTCAGAGCGTCAGCGATGTCGGGTGGCTCGTGACTGGTATCGCCGACAGTGAGGGCGGGTAGTACGCCGGCCTCTTCGGTCGGCAGAGTCGACACGGCCTCGCGAAGGTCCGCGCGCAGATATCCGGCCACGCTTTGCATTACCGACGGACCGCCGATCACCGTTGGCATGCCTCGGGCCATGAGTACCGCCGCGTCGCGGGTGCCACCATGTGCGGGCTCGAGTTTGCCGGAGTCGCAGGTGCTCTGAGGGGGAAGGTTGAGCCAGGCGTCGATTTCGTTGGGCGTACGCGCTCGAGCGAAGACGGTAGCCGACGTGCCGACTTGGTAGGTGATGCCGTCGTCGGTGGTCACGGTTGTCATACGTACGGGGACAATGACGAGTGTGGAGGGAGGCATGCCGGGATGCGTGCCGGGCTTCGACTCGATGCGGCGTGGGTCGCCGGTGACCGTTACGCGGTGCCGACGAGAGCTGACTCAGCGGCCAGGCCGGGCACTGGACCGCTGGATCCGGTTGCGACGTGTAAGGCAGCTGATAATGCTAGGCCGGCGGCGACTAGGACCAGGGTGCAGACTGTGGAGGACCACGGTTCGGGGGCGAGGGGGTGAGCGGCGACTCGGCGGCGTGCGTGGACCATTCCGGCGATGCCGCAGAGTGCCATCGCGGTCGCTGCGGCTGCGGTGAAGGCGGGTGGAAGGGTCAGGCCTAGCCAGGTCGCGGACCAGCCCGCGAGGACAGGTGGCAGGAGTCTGAGGTCGGGCGGTCCGACATGGCGTCTCATCGTGATACCTGGAACGTGCGGCACGCGAGGAGGCCGGGGCGGCGTGGGCTAGATATGTATTGCGATGCCCGATCGTCGCAAACCCGAGAGTCGGCGGGGCGTGCGGCGGCGGTCATGGTTGCACCCACTGACGCATTGCGGAGAACTTTGCGGGGCCGACGCCGTGGACCTGCTGGAGTTCACCGATGGACGTGAACTGACCGTGTTCCGTTCAACGGAACACGGTCAGTTCACGTCCATCGGTGAACTCCAGCAGGTCCACGGCCTCGGCCCCGCAAAGTTCTCCGCAATGCGTCAGTGGGTGCAACCATGACCGCCGCCGCACGCCCCGCCGACTCTCGGGTTTGCGACGATCGGGCATCGCAATACATATCTAGCCCACGCCGCCCCGGCCTCCTCGCGTGCCGCACGTTCCAGGTATCACGATGAGACGCCATGTCGGACCGCCCGACCTCAGACTCCTGCCACCCGTCCTCGCGGGCTGGTCCGCGACCTGGCTAGGCCTGACCCTTCCACCCGCCTTCACCGCAGCCGCAGCGACCGCGATGGCACTCTGCGGCATCGCCGGAATGGTCCACGCACGCCGCCGAGTCGCCGCTCACCCCCTCGCTCCCGAACCGTGGTCCTCCACAGTCTGCACCCTGGTCCTCGTCGCCGCCGGCCTAGCACTATCAGCTGCCTTACACGTCGCGACCGGATCCAGCGGTCCAGTGCCCGGCCTGGCCGCTGAGTCAGCTCTCGTCGGCACCGCGTTAACGGTCACCGGCGACCCACGCCGCATCGAGTCGAAGCCCGGCACGCATCCCGGCATGCCTCCCTCCACACTCGTCATTGTCCCCGTACGTATGACAACCGTGACCACCGACGACGGCATCACCTACCAAGTCGGCACGTCGGCTACCGTCTTCGCTCGAGCGCGTACGCCCAACGAAATCGACGCCTGGCTCAACCTTCTCCCCTCAGAGCACCTGCGAGTCTCCGGCAAGCTCGAGCCCGCACATGGTGGCACCCGCGACGCGGCGGTACTCATGGCCCGAGGCATGCCAACGGTGATCGGCGGTCCGTCGGTAATGCAAAGCGTGGCCGGATATCTGCGCGCGGACCTTCGCGAGGCCGTGTCGACTCTGCCGACCGAAGAGGCCGGCGTGCTACCCGCCCTCACTGTCGGCGATACCAGTCACGAGCCACCCGACATCGCTGACGCTCTGAAACGCAGCGGCCTGACGTACCTCACCGTCGTCAGCGGCGAGAATCTAGTTTTCCTATCCGCCGCGCTACTCCCCGCGGCTCGCTGGGCCGGGCTGCGCGGTCGTGCCGTCACCGGTGCCGCTGTCGTCCTCGTGCTCGGATTCACCGTCCTGGCCAGACCCGGGCCGCCGATGGTTCGCGCCACGGTGATGTCGCTGCTGGGGTGCGTCGCCGCGCTATACGGCCGACGGTTCCGCGCCCTAGCGACGATGGCTGCGGCCGTGCTCCTTCTGCTGCTAATCGATCCCTGGCTCGCTCGGACGTACGGCTTCGCGCTCTCGGTGGCCGCGACCGCCGGATTGCTGATCGTCGCGCCGGGCTGGTGCCGTCGGCTGCTCGATCGGGGAGTGCCGCTCTGGGCGGCGGCTCCGGCGGCGGTGACTGCCGCAGCCGAGTTGTTCTGCGAGCCGCTGCTGGTCACCTTCTCCGGCTCGTTGCCGCTGGTCGCGGTCCCGGCAAACGTGCTGGCTGTACCGGCCGCGCCGGTAGCGACAGTGCTCGGCATCAGCGCGATGGCTGCCGACGCCGTCTCACCGGTCTTCGGCCACGCCGTCGCGTGGGTCGCGCAGTGGCCGGTTCGGTGGATCTGCCTCGTCGCGCGCACCGCTTCCGCCGTGCCCGGCGGTTGCATCGGCTGGCCGTCCGGGCTGCCCGGCTGCGGGCTGCTTCTGGCCTGCTACGCGGTCGTCTGGCGACTGCTGCGTGCCCGAAGCCGGGCGGGCTCCGGCGGTGGCGGTTCGGCGCCACAAACCGGGAGTGGTCTAGACAAGATCGGTTCGGTGTCTGTATGACTAAAGTTCGTCGCCGAGGGAGGGGCGAGCAGGCGGACCGGAGCGCCGGAGGGGAGTGCTCGCGTCCAGGCTCGGTTGATACCGCGCGCCGGCGCAGGTGGATCCGGCTCGGCGTGCTGGTGTCGTTCGGGGCGCTGGTCGCGGGGGTCGTGGTCCTGGTGCGGCAGGCCACGGCGCCCGTCTGGCCACCACGGGATTGGTCGATGGTCGTCTGCGATGTCGGACAGGGTGACGCCCTCTTACTCCGCACAGGACCGTCCTCGGCCATCGCCGTCGACACCGGCCCGGAACCGGACCGCGAGGATGCCTGCCTGCGACGTTTCGCCATCACAGACATCCCGCTGGTGATCTTGACTCATTTCCACGAGGACCACATCGGCGGCCTGACCGGCTTGCTTCCCGGACGGAAGGTCGGCGCGATCGAGACCACGATCGTCGACGATCCGCCGGCCGGCGCGAAACGTGTTCGCGCGGAGGCGGCCGCGGCGAGAGTCCCCGTGCGCCGAGTCCAGCCCTTCGAGCGCGGGAAGATCGGCCGCGTCGCCTGGCACGCGCTGTGGCCGGATCCCGAGGACTTGCCGTCCATCGTCGGTGCGCCGAAGCAGGGCGACGATCGCGAGGAGCCAATGGGCGGGATGGGAGGGATGGGCGGCGAGGGCTCAGCGCCGAACAACTCGTCGATCGTGCTGGCCGTATCGATCGATCCGGACTCTGTCTCGTCGACAACGTCCGGTACGTCTGCGGTCGCCAATGCACCGCTGACGGCTCTGCTGACTGGGGACATCGAATCGCCGGTCCAGCAATTGCTGCTCAGCGGGAGCCATCGCGACGAACTGCGCGCGACTGTGCTCAAGGTGCCGCACCATGGCTCGTCGAATCAGGCTCCTGGCTTCGTGGCCGCGGTCGATCCCAGCGTGACGATCATCTCCGTAGGTCGCGGGAACCCGTACGGGCATCCGGCGGTTCGCGCGCTTCGGCTCATGGGCTCCGGCGGGGCGCGGGTGTACCGCACCGATCTGGATGGGGATGTGATTGTCGGGCAGACGTCCGAACCCGGACAGCTCGCGATCCGAGCGCAGCACGGTGACGGGGTGCCGGGCGACCAGGCCGGCGGCCCTGGCGGTTCTGGACCGGCAGCCTCGCCGACTCGCCGCCACAGTTCGAGCAAGAGCCACGCTCGACACGAGACCACGTCTAACTGACCCTGAGAAGGGTGTCCGATTGAGAACCACGTCTGACTGAGAACCGCCTCCGACCAAGAACCATGTCCGACAGAGAACGTAGGATCGGGAACCATGCAGCCACCAGTCGCGAAGACCATCGCACACGAGCGCGTCCATCACGGCGACACCGTGAACGACCCGTATTTCTGGCTCGCCGACAAGGAGAACAAGGACGTCATCGCGTACCTCGAGGCGGAGAACGCATTCACCGAGGAGCGGTTGGCGGCCCAGGCCGGGTTGCGCGAGCAGATCTTCCAGGAGATCAAGGCGCGCACCAAGGAGACCGACCTGTCGGTGCCGAGCCGCAAGGGCGGCTGGTGGTACTACTCGCGCACGGAGGAAGGCAAGCAGTACGGCATTTTCTGCCGGCTGGCGGCGACCGACGACACCCCGCCCGAACTGTCCGAGGACGGCTCGGCGCTGCCCGGTGAGCAGGTGCTGCTCGACGGCAACGAGCTAGCGGAGGGACACGGTTTCTTCTCGATCGGCGCGTTCGACGTCTCGCCGGACGGAAAGCGGCTGGCGTACTCGGTCGACTACTCCGGCAACGAGCGGTTCACCATGCGGATCAAGGACTTGGAGAGCGGCGAGACGCTGTCCGACGAGATCCCTGAGACGTCCTACGGCACCGCCTGGTCCCGCGACGGATCAACGCTCTTCTACCTGACCGTGGACGAGGCGTGGCGTCCCTACCGCGCGCATCGGCACATCGTCGGCACGCCTGCCACACAGGACGTCGTCATCTATGAGGAGGCGGACGAGCGGTTCTGGGTCAGCGTCGACCTGACCCGCAGTGAGCGTTACCTGCTCCTCTCCGTCGGCTCGAAGATCACCAGCGAGCTGCGTCTGCTCGACGCCGACAATCCGACCGGCGAGTTCGCGCTGATCGCCGCGCGCGAGAACGGGGTCGAATACTCGGTCGACCACTGGGCTCACCCGTCCGACCGGGCCAACGACCTGCTGCTGGTACTGCACAACCGGGACGACAAGCAGAACTTCGAGCTGGCCACCGCGCCGATCGCCATCCCGGCCGAATGGAGTCCGCTGATCCCGCATCGCGCGGACACTCGTCTGCTTGGCTCCGAGGCGTTTGCAGACCACATCGTGGTCGAGTTCCGCCGCGACGGGCTCACTGGCCTGGCGATTCACCCGATCGTCGACGGACGTCCGGCGGCGCAGGGCACTCCCATCGCGTTCGACGAGCCCATCTACACCGTGGAGGCCGGTGAGAACCCTGAGTTCTCCACCGGCAAGCTGCGCCTGGGCTACGGCTCCATGGTCACCCCCGCGACTGTGTACGACTACGACATCGCCACGGGCACACTGCAGCTGCTCAAGCGTCAGCCGGTGCTCGGCGACTTCGACGCCGCCAACTACGAGCAGCACCGCGCCTGGGCCACCGCCGAGGACGGAACTCGCGTCCCGATCTCGCTCGTGCACCGCAAGGGCGTTACCACAGACGGCACCGCACCTGCGGTGATCTACGGCTACGGCTCCTACGAGATGTCTCGGGACCCGTATTTCTCGGTGGCCCGGCTCTCCCTGCTGGACCGCGGCTTCGTGTTCGCCCTCGCGCACGTCCGCGGCGGCGGCGAGATGGGCCGCGCCTGGTACGACCAGGGCAAGATGCTCGCGAAGCGGAACACCTTCACCGACTTCGTCGCCTGCGCGCGCCAACTGGTCGCCGACGGCTGGACGAGCGCGGACCGTCTCATCGCGCGCGGCGGCTCCGCGGGCGGCCTGCTGATGGGCGCGGTGGCGAATCTGGCCCCTGACGCGTTCCGCGGCATCGTGGCCGACGTCCCGTTCGTCGACGCGCTCAACACGATCCTCGACCCGAGCCTGCCGCTCACCGTCATCGAGTGGGAGGAGTGGGGCAACCCGCTGGAGTCGGCCGAGGTGTACGCGTACATGAAGAGCTACAGCCCGTACGAGAACGTCGAGGCGAAGCAGTACCCGGCGATCCTCGCCACGACCAGCCTCAACGACACCCGCGTCTACTACCACGAGCCGGCGAAGTGGATCGCCCGGCTGCGTGCCACCGCGACCGGCGGCGACTTCCTGCTCAAGACGGAGATGGAAGCCGGGCACGGCGGCCGTTCCGGCCGTTACGACTCGTGGCGCGAAGAGGCGCTGACCCTCGCGTGGATCGTAACGACCGCGAAGGGCTTGGAAGCCGGCGAAGCCGCGGAAGCCTGAGACAACGGAGCTAGCTGACATGGCACGGTCCGCAGAGAAGGCCGGGTCCGGCGAGAAGGGCGCGCCGTCACCGCTGACCCTGGTCACCGGTCCAGAGGAATTGCTGGTGGACCGAGCCGTGGCCGAGGTGGTGGCCGCGGCACGGTCTGCCGATCCCTCGGTCGAGATCTGCGATCTGGCGCCCGGCACGTTGCAGCCCGGCTCGTTCGCCGAACTGGTCTCGCCGTCGCTGTTCGGCGAGGCCAAGGTGGTGGTGCTCCGCGGAATCCAGGACCTCGGCTCGGATCAGGCCGAAGAGGTAAAGCGCTACCTCGGCGACCCGGCCGAGCAGATCGTGCTCGTGCTCACGCATCCCGGCGGAGTGAAGGGCAAGGCGCTGCTCGACGCGGTTCGTAAGCACAAGCCGGTCGTCGTCGACTGCCCGAAGCTCACGAAGCCGGGGGAGCGCATCACGTTCCTGCGCGGCGAGTTCCGTCGCCAGCGGCGCGCGATCAGCGAAGAGGCCGCGCAGGTGGTCGTCGACGCGGTCGGCTCGGACCTGCGCGAGTTGGCCGCCGCGGCGGACCAGCTTCTCGCCGACACCGAGGGCGCGATCGACGAGAGCGTCGTCGCGCGGTATTACAGCGGGCAGGCGGAGGTCTCCGGCTTCACGGTGGCTGATCTCGCGGTAGAGGGACGGCTCGGCGAGGCATTGGAGCAACTTCGGTTCGCGCTGGACACCGGAGTCGCGTCGGTCTTGATCACGAGTGCGCTGGCCACCGGAGTGCGGCAGATAGGGAAGGTCGCATCGGCCGGTCAGAACGTGCGTGACCTGGGGATGCCGCCGTGGAAGGTGGACAAGATCCGACGGCAGGCACGCGGTTGGACTCCGGACGGCCTGACTGTCGCCCTGCGGGCCGTCGCGACGGCCGACGCGGCTGTCAAGGGTGCGGCGGCCGACCCGGCGTACGCGCTGGAGAAATGCCTGGTGACGATCGCCGGCGCGCGGTCAGCCAACCGCTAACGGCACGTCAGCTCCTCGAGACGAACGCCTGGCCCCGGCAGCAATGACACAACTGCCGGGGCCAGGAGTAAGTCGGAATCCAGGCTCGAAGATCAGTCTCGAGCCCGAGAGTTTCAGTCGGCGAGGACTAAGCGACCTCAGCCGGCGAGGTGGTTGACCTTCTTCGCCAGCGCGGACTTCTTGTTCGCGGCCTGGTTCTTGTGGATTACGCCCTTCGAGACCGCCTTGTCCAGCTGGCGGGACGCGGCGCGCGTCAGCTCCTCGGCCTTGGCCTGGTCGCCGGCCTCCACGGCCTCGCGCGCCTTGCGGATCGACGTCTTGAGCGACGACTTGATCGACTGGTTGCGCTGGCGCCGCTTCTCGTTGGTCTTGATCCGCTTGATCTGCGACTTGATATTCGCCACGAAAATCCTCTTTGTGATCCTGGTCGGTGGTTACAGCGCGGCAGGCCGCCCGGGCTCGGACCCGACTGACTCAGACTTGATCGATCCGAATCGGCTGCGACGGTCGCGCGGCGTCTTGTGAGGTGTGACCACCAGCGGACGGTCTGACTGACTCCGGCCGCACGTCCCAGGGGGACGCTGGCAACGCCGCGCTGCTGCGGGATTTCCGTTCACGTTCACGATGGAAGAACCGCAGGCCACGCGATCGATAACTTTAGCAGTCGCGCTCCGTATCCCTGAAATCGTCATCGGAGCACGTCAGACGCGAAGACCTGGGGTCACGCGTCAACGGTCAGGTCCACGCGCTGCGCACCGCCGATCCGGAAGCGCTCGGGGGCGTGAGTGAGCAGGATGATCTGCACACGCGAGCCCGCGCGATCAAGGATCGCGGCGAGTTGGTCGAGCCGTCCGCGGTCGGTGTGGCCCAACGCGTCATCCAGGACGAGAGGCACGCCGCCCACGTCCTGCGCTTCCGGCGGCGTGATCAACTCGGCGCAGGCGATCCGGCCGAGCAGCGCCAACTGCTCGCGCGCGCCTGCCGATAGCTGGTCGAACGGGATCGTCGCTCCGCCAGCAGTCTTCGCGCTGATCGTCAGATCTTCAGACACCGAGATGCCGACGCCGGGGCCGAAGACGCCCGCCGCATACTTCTCGACCAGCGCGCGAAACGGCTCGGCGTAACGCAGCCATGCCTGGGAGCGGTGACGGCTGAGGGTCTCGTACAGCAATCTCGCTGCGGCAGCGTCGCGGTGCATCTGGTCATACGAACGCTGCGTTCGCGCCTGGCGCGCAAGCGCGCGGTCGAGTGATTCTTCCGGTCCGTTGTCGGCGAGCGCAGCGATTCGTTCGGCCAGCGTCGCCATGCGCTCGCGCCGACGTCCTTGCTCCGCTTCGAGCCGCGTCGGGAGTGGACGGACCGTGTCGAGCCGGCGCTCCAACTGCTCGGGGTTCAGCTCCTCGATCCGTTGAGCTGCTGCCTGACGCGCGGCGCGGAACTCGGCGAGTTCGGATTCGGTGCGCGCGGCCGGGAGTTCTGCCAGACGCTTCTTCGCGAGTGCGGTGTCTGCGGTTGCGACGTCTACCGCGCGCTGAAGCGAAGCGATCATCGTATTGAGCTCGACGACGCGCTGTTCTTCGTGCGCTGCGTCGGCGGTGGCGTTACGCAGCTGCGTCTCGGCGGCCTCCTGCGCGTCACGCAGTTCGGTCGCGGCAGTGAGTGCGTCCTCAAGCGTCGGCGGTGCGGACGGCTCGATCGGACGACCGGCCTCGTGACCGGCGATGCGTTCGCGCAGCACAGCGAGCTGGTCCTGGAGGTCGGAGAGCTCGTCGCTGTCCTGGGCGGCGTCGGCGATCGCCGCGTCTCGCTCCTGGACCGCGACGCGCCGTTCCTCTTCGGCAGCGCGACGCCTGCGGTTCGCGTCCTTGGCTGCCGCTAGGTCTGCGACACCCGCGTCCGCGCACAGTTGGCGGTACTCCTCGCGGCTGCTGCGCTCCGTCTCGCGCCGCTCACGTTCGCCCGAGCCGGGCGTGACGACGACGCGAACGACGCCTGGAGCCTCGACAGTGATCGCTTCGACGGCTGGATAGCTACCGGCACCGTCGACGTTCCCGGTGCCCTCGCTAGCCTCGCTCGTGACATCACCGCGCTCGACGCTGACATTCGCATCGCCCAGCGGGGTGACCGTGACCGTCGCAGCGTTCGCTTCAAGCACCGCCGACGCGGTGTCCCACGTCTTCCGCGCGGCCTCGATGCGTTCCAGGACCTCCTCGGTTACCGCATTGCCCGCCAGCACCAGGTCTGCGGCCCGGATCCGGTCGACGGCGTCCTGGGCACGCTCGACGTGCGCCGCCAACCGATCCGCCGCCTGACGGTCGCGGTGCCAACGCGCGTCGTCCTCGGCCAGCCGGGCGGCCGCACGCAGCCGCTCAGCCTCCGTCCGCAGCCCAGCGACCCGCTGATCGGCCGCATCGCGCACGCTTCGCGCTGCCGCCAGATCCTTGGTCTTCATCGCGATGTCGGTGTCGAGGTCCGCAGACCTCGCCGCGAACCGGCCGAGGTCGCCGGTCGCCGCCTCGATCTGGTGCTCAAGCGCGAGCGCGGTGTCCGCGCGGCGCACCTGTTCACGCAGGTTGCCGAGCTGCGCGGCCTGCGCCTCCAGCTCGGCCAGATCGGACCGTGCCTCGTCGAGTTCGAGTGCCGCCTCGGTCAATTCGATGCGCAGCCTGGCCTGCTCGGCGATCGCGCCCTCGGCATCGGCGAGTGCCTGCTTGGCCAACTCGACCTCGCGGTTCGCCTCGTCCAGTGCGACGCGCGCTTCCGCGTACTCACCGCGCGGCTCGCCACGCTTCGGCGTGTAGTAGAGCTCGTACTCCCTGCGCGCCAGCTCGTACAGCGCCTCTTCCGGACCGGTCCGCACGACCGTCGCGCTGTGCTCCTCGAGCGCGCCGCTCACCGCCGCTCGCCCCGCGATCGCCGACTGACCGTCCGCCCGCAGTTCCGTCGCACGAGCACGCTGCCAGTCCTGACTGACCCGCAACTGCCGCCACAGGAACAGGTCGATCCCGGCCTCACGCAGCAGCTCACCGAAGCGCTCGTGCGCCGGATTCCCGCTCAACTGCTCCGGCGCCGGGCTGACGATCCGCAGCTCGGTGCTCTTGCCCTTGATCCACTGCTTCCGGTACACGACCCGATACCGGCCGAAGCTCAGCTCCGCCTCGACGGTCGGCCCGACGTCACGACCAGACGGCTGCACGGCCATGATCTCGCGCCGCGTCGAGGTGGCCTTCTCCTCGACCAGCAAGTCCAGCGCCTCGACCAGCGAAGTCTTGCCGATCTCGTTCGGGCCGGCGACGATCGTGACGCCCTGCTCGGCGAAGTGCACGGTCCGATTACGCACGCCGCGGTAGTCGGTCAGCGTGATCCGGTGCAGCCTCATCGCGTCGCACCTCCAATGACACCCGAGCCCACGCCAGCGCTTCCGGCGAGCCGTAGCAGTAGCGCGAGCGCGTCCATCGCCTCACCGCTGCCGGGGTTGCCACTGCCGTTTCCCGCTTGGCCGCTCGCCTGCGCGAAGCTCGGCCAGCGCCTCAGCCGCGAAGCCGGTCAGCTCCAACTCGGCGAAGTCGCCGTCATCGGACCGAATCCACAGATCGCTGCGGCCTGACGTGGGAATCGCGGCGAACAAGTCGCGCCGGTGCTCCAGCGCCTCCATCAGCCGCGCGTGATCGCCTAGCGCGAGATCGCCGCGCAGGATTGGCTTCGCGACGGTCCGCGATGGCTCGGGGAATGCGTCGAGCCAGCCGATCACGTCGTTCACCGAGTCCGCGCCGCGCATCGTGAACTGCTGCTCGGCGAACGTCCACGTCGCGACCCGATGCGGCGTCACCGTCGGCGGGCGGCCCGGCTCGACGTCGATGACCAGCAACTGGCCGGGGTCGACCTCACGCGTCGAGGTCGGCTCGGGAGTGCCGGAGTACCAGATGCGTCCAGTGTCGCCGGCTGCGGTTCTGGAGTGCCGATCGCCGAGGACGACGACGTCGATCCGTCGCTCGCTCAGCGCGGATTCCAGTGCGGCGACACGGATCGGATCCTGCGTCAGCTTTGACGCCTCGCTGTCCACGCCACCATGGCCCACCGCGATACGAACGATCGCCCTTTCTGACGCCGCCTGCTCTGATCCGATGATCGGAGCGCGCGCCGCCAAACGGTCGATCTGTTCGATTGGCGGCTGCTTGCCATCCCAGGGCGCGGCGAACAGTTCCACGCCCGGCCGCACCTCGACTGCGCCGGGCCGGTCAAGCACTTGCACGTTCGCCGGCTTCTCCGACCCGAACCAGTGCGACGCGTAGATCCCAGCCGACGAAAGGTGGTCGTGGTTGCCCGGCAGCAGGTAGACCGGCAGCGGCACGGCGGCCATCGCACGTAGCGCCGGGGCGGCAGTTCGGCGCGCGACCTGCACGTGCTCGAATACGTCGCCGCAGACCACGACGAACTCGCAGCCCTCCGCCTTGGCGATCCGCCCGATCCGCTCGATCGCGTCAAGCCGCGCCTGGTCGTAACGGCCCTGCGCCCCCGGACTGAGGTAGTGCCGGGTCATGCCGAGCTGCCAGTCAGCCGTGTGCGCGAACCGGACCATGCACGGCCCTCTCACGTTCGAAGATCGTCGATCGGACGCGCTCCAGCATGGCACGCACCACCGACGGTGGCCGGTCATTCACTGGAACCCGGCCTTTTCAGTGCAGACCGCACATTCGACGACCGCGCGGCCGAAGAGCGTGCCGTTCGATGACACCGCGCTGCCATGGGACCATGGAGCGGGTCCCCCACCATCGAATGGACTGACTTCGTTGCCCTCGCTCCCGCCTAACGTGCCGCAGCCGTCGCGCACCGACCCCGCGCTGATCCGCAATTTCTGCATCATCGCGCACATCGACCACGGCAAATCCACGCTGGCCGACCGGATGCTGCAGCTGACCGGCGTCGTCGACGAGCGGCAGATGCGCGCGCAGTACCTCGACCGGATGGACATCGAGCGCGAGCGCGGCATCACCATCAAGTCCCAGGCGGTCCGGCTGCCCTGGCGGGTCGGCGACAACACGCACATCCTCAACCTGATCGACACCCCCGGCCACGTGGACTTCACCTACGAGGTCTCCCGCTCGCTGGCGGCGTGTGAGGGTGCGGTCCTGCTGGTGGACGCGGCGCAGGGCATCGAGGCACAGACCCTCGCGAACCTGTACATGGCGCTGGAGAACGATCTGACGATCATTCCGGTGCTCAACAAGATCGACCTGCCTGCTGCCCAGCCGGAGAAGTACGCCGCCGAGCTGGCTCACCTGATCGGCTGCGAGCCCGAAGACGTGCTACGCGTCTCCGGCAAGACCGGCCAGGGCGTGCCTGAGCTGCTGGATCACGTCGTACGCACCGTCCCGGGGCCGGTCGGCGAGCCGGACGGTAAGGCGCGCGCGATGATCTTCGACTCGGTCTACGACTCGTACCGAGGCGTCGTTACGTACGTGCGCGTCGTGGACGGTCACCTCAGTAAGCGCGAACGCATCCTGATGATGTCGACCGGCGCGACGCACGAACTGCTGGAGATCGGCGTCATCTCGCCCGAACCGACGCCCGCCGACGGGCTCGGCGCCGGCGAGGTGGGTTACCTGATTACCGGCGTGAAGGACGTGCGTCAGTCGAAGGTCGGCGACACGATCACCGCGCAGATCAAGGGCGCCACGAAGGCGCTGGCCGGCTACAAAGAGCCCAAGCCGATGGTCTTCTCGGGGCTCTACCCGATCGACGGCTCGGACTACCCGGACCTGCGCGACGCCCTCGACAAGCTGCGCCTGAACGACGCCGCGCTGGTCTACGAGCCGGAGACCTCCGCCGCGCTGGGCTTCGGCTTCCGCGTCGGCTTCCTCGGCCTGCTGCACCTGGAGATCATCCGGGAGCGGCTGGAGCGCGAGTTCAACCTCGACCTGATCGCCACCGCGCCCAACGTGGTCTATCGCGTCGTGATGGAGAACGGCCAGGAGCACATCGTCACCAACCCGAGCGAGTTCCCCTCGGACGGGAAGATCGCCGAGGTGTACGAGCCGGTCGTGCGCGCCACCGTGCTGGCCCCGTCCGATTACATCGGCGCGATCATGGAGCTGTGCCAGTCCCGGCGCGGCACCCTGCTGGGCATGGACTACCTGTCCGAGGACCGCGTTGAGCTGCGGTACACGCTGCCGCTCGGCGAGATCATTTTCGACTTCTTCGACGCCCTCAAGTCCAAGACGCGCGGTTACGCGTCGCTGGACTACGAGCCCACCGGCGAGCAGATCGCCGACCTGGTGAAGGTGGACATCCTGCTGCACGGCGAGAAGGTGGACGCCTTCTCCTCGATCGTGCACAAGGACCGGTCATACAACTACGGCGTGAAGATGGCCGAGCGGCTGAAGGAACTGATTCCGCGTCAGCAGTTCGAGGTGCCGATTCAGGCCGCGATCGGCGCGCGAGTGATCGCGCGTGAGACGGTGCGCGCCATGCGTAAGGACGTCCTCGCGAAGTGCTACGGCGGCGACATCACGCGTAAGCGCAAGCTGCTGGAGAAGCAGAAGGAAGGCAAGAAGCGAATGAAGATGGTCGGCCGGGTGGAGGTTCCGCAGGAGGCCTTCATCGCCGCGCTGTCCACTGATTCCGACGCGCCGGCCGACGCGAAGAAGAAGTAGCACCGCACTGCGTAGTAATTGATCCAGACTGACGGACAATCGTTCCATGCCTTCAGTGCCACCCGAGGGTGAAACCGTTCCGGCCGACGGCGCATTGCCCGCCGAGGCCGTAGCCGCGTTTGGCGAAAACGCATTCGGGTTCTACGTGCACGTGCCGTTCTGCGCCACGCGCTGCGGATACTGCGATTTCAACACATATACGGCGAAGGAGTTAGGCGGCGGGGCCTCGCAGGCCTCATACGCCGAGACCGCGATCGCCGAAATCCGCCTGGCCCGCCGGGCACTCGGCGACCGGTACGTCCCGGTCGAAACGGTGTTCTTCGGCGGCGGCACGCCCACGCTGCTGCCCGCCCGGGACCTGAAGGCAATCCTCAAGGCGATCCGCGACGAGTTCGGCCTGGCCGCCGCGGCGGAGATCACCACCGAAGCCAACCCGGAGTCGGTGGACGAGGCGTACCTCGTCGAACTCGCGGAAAGCGGCTTCAACCGCATCTCGTTCGGCATGCAGTCCGCGCGCCGCCACGTCCTCGAGGTCCTGGAGCGGGGCCACACGCCCGGTCGCCCGGAGCAATGTGTCCGCTGGGCCTACGACGCAGGATTCGAACAGGTCAACCTGGACCTGATCTACGGCACCCCCGGCGAGACCGACGACGACTGGCGCGCCTCGCTGGAGGCAGTGATCGGTGCGTATCCCGACCACGTCTCGGCCTACTCACTGATCGTCGAGGAAGGCACCCGCCTCGCCGCCCGGATCAAACGCGGCGAACTGCCGGGCATCGACGACGACGTACACGCCGATCGCTACCTGATCGCGGACGAGATGCTCACGGGCGCCGGATACAACTGGTACGAGGTGTCCAACTGGGCCGTGTCCGAGGACGCACGCTGCCAGCACAACTTGCTGTACTGGACCGGCGCGGACTGGTGGGGCATCGGCCCCGGCGCACACAGCCACGTGGCCGGCACGCGCTGGTGGAACGTGAAACATCCTGCCGCGTACGCCCAACGGCTCGCCAACGGACACTCCCCGGGCCACGCACGCGAGGTTCTAGCCCCCGCCGACCGGCGCATCGAGCGCATCCTGCTGGAGCTGCGCCTAATCGACGGACTCGACCTCGCGTTGCTCTCCGTCGAGGGCAGAACCGCCGCGAGCCAAGCGCTAGGCAAGCAACTGCTGGAACCGCTGCCCTTCGCCGACGGCCACGCAGTGCTGACGTTGCAGGGCAGGCTCCTGGCAGATGCCTTAGTGCGCGATCTGACTGACTAACTAATACCCTCCAATAGTGGACCCAATGGCGGGCATGGTCTCCGGTTACGCGCTGCGGGCACCGGTGGCGGGCGACTTCCTGTCCGTGGTCGATGTCGTAGTCGCGAGCGAGCTCGCCAAAACAGGCAGCAGCACGTTGGGTGCGGACTTCGTCGGCGGCGAGTGGAGCCTGGCGGGTTTCAATCTGAGCACCGACGCCTTCCTCGTGACCAACAAGACGGGAGCGGTCGTCGGCTACGCGCAGGCGGTGTTCGAGGAGCCGAACGTGGTCGACTCGTGGGGCGTCGTGCATCCGGCGCGCCGCGGCCGTGGCATCGGCACGGCGTTGTTCGAGCGAATCGAGCAGCGCGCACGCGATTTGCTGGAAGGCATCGATGAGCCGCTGTTCCGGCACAAGGCCGATGCCGGCGATCAGGGCGCGGCCGCGATCCTGCGGTCTCATGGCCTGCGTCGGGTCAGGCACTTCTGGCACATGGGAATCGAGCTCGCGGACATCCAACCCACGTCCATCCCATCGCAGATCACAGTCACCGGCGTAGACCCGGACCAGGACCTGCCGACCGTACACGCGATCATCAACGAAGCAATGGCCGGCCATTGGGGCGAGCAATCCACCGAGTTCGAATCCTGGATCGAGGAGCGGCGCGGCGCGCCGGGCTACGATCCGGCGATGTGGTTGCTGGCCAGGTACGACGGGGAGCCGGCCGGTGCGTTGACTGCGAGCCGAGCGGAAGGCGGCGCGTGGATTGAGTACCTCGGCGTGAGAGCCGTGTATCGCGGCAGGGGAGTTGCTGGAGCGTTGTTGCGCCGATCGTTCGCTGCGTGTGCGGAACAGGGACTCACGCGCGTACTGGTGAACGTTGATTGGGAGAACGCGTCCGGCGCGACGGCGGTCTACGAGCGTGAGGGGATGCGCTTCGTGGCGGGTTGGGACGCTTGGGAACGCTCTTTCTAGGACCTCCGCGGACCCTGCTTCCGATGATCTGAATAGGTAAGGATAAATGGCGTCGAGGTGGGGCCTGACGCAGAGCGTGTGGCGCTGGTCGGGTCGGGTGTCCTCAGGGCGCGGTGACGAAGTCGATTAAGGCTTCTACGCGGCCTAGCAGCGTCGGCTCTAGGTCCTTGTACGAGGTCACCGCGCCTAGGATCCTTGCCCACGCGGCGCGCGACTCTAGCGGCCAGGTGGGGTCCTTGCGGTGCAGGCGCTCGCAGACGCCTTGCTTCCACTCCTCGGCCCTCGGCACCTTGGGCCAGGCCTCGAAGCCCAGCACCTCGGGTTTGACGGCCTGCCAGATGTCCACGTACGGATGGCCGAGCACCAGCACGCTGTCTTCGCGGCCGTGCTGGACCTCTTGGGCGATCCGGGTCTCCTTCGAGCCCGCGACCATGTGGTCGACCAGCACGCCGAGTCGTCTGTCTTCGCCCGGGTCGAAGTCCTCGACGATGCCGGGGAGGTAGTCGACGCCGTCTAGCAGCTCGACTACTACGCCCTCTATCCGCAGGTCGTCGCCCCAGACTCGCTCGACTAGCTCCGCGTCGTGTTTGCCCTCGACGTAGATGCGGCCCTCGCGGGCGACCCTCGCTCGCTGGCTCGTGACCGCACGCGAGCCTGATGCCGTGCGCGGCGCGCCATTGCTTTGCGCGGTTTTGGGTTTAGGTCGCACCAGGATCACCGGCTGGCCTTCTAACAAAAAGCCGGGGCCGAGGGGGAAGACTCGGTGTTTGCGGAAGCGGTCCTCGAGGGTGACCGTGAAGCCGCCAGGGGTCTTCTCGACTCGGACCACCGCGCCGCAGAAGCCGGTGGTGACCTCTTCGATCACCAGGTCTGGTACCGCTTCTACCTGCGGTAACTCCTTCGGCGCGCGGCCTGCTGGGGGCAGCTCGCCTCGGCCGTATCGGTCCGCCCACGAGTCGCGGTCGCCCCGCCGAAATCCACCGTCCACCCGGCCGAGGGTAGCGCCCGCGGCGCGCGGCTGGCGGCTGGTTGCGCTGGCTTAGCGCTGACAGGCGGCGGATATCCAGTAGACAGTGCCCTAAGACTGGCCGTCTGCTGAAGACTGATCCTTGCCGCGCGCCGTACACTGGACGTACCGGCGCTGGCACTCCGTCGTCGCGAGTGCCAGGGACGCGGCGGATCAGGTGCTAAGCATGAGAGTGGGAAGTGTGGGAGGTGGAAAGCGTGCGCGAGGAGCAGAGGCACGTGGACTCCCGGCTCGACGATCCCAGACTGGACCGCCGGCGTCTCGACGTGCTGCGTGCGATCGTCGAGGACTATGTCCAGACGCAGGAGCCGGTCGGATCCAAGGCCCTGGTCGAGCGGCATAACCTCGGCGTCTCCCCGGCGACCATACGAAATGACATGGCCGCGCTGGAGGAGGAGGGCTACATCCACCAGCCGCACACCAGCGCTGGGCGGGTGCCCACCGACAAGGGGTACCGGCTGTTCGTCGACCGGCTTTCGACGGTGAAGCCGTTGTCGTCTGCCGAGCGCAGCGCGATTCACACCTTCCTTGGTGGCGCGGTGGATCTCGACGATGTGATCACACGAACTGTCCGACTGCTTGCGCAGATCACGCGGCAGGTGGCGGTTGTGCAGTACCCCTCCCTTACGCGCTCGTCGGTGCGTCACGTCGAGTTGGTCTCGATCGCGCCGAGCCGGGTCATGTTGGTGCTGATCACCGACACTGGGCGCGTTGAGCAGCGGTTCATCGAGACGGTGCCGATGCCCGAGCCCGCCCTGGCCGACCTGCGCGCCCGGCTCAACGCCGTGATCGTCGGGCATCGGCTGTCCGACGTGCCGAGCCGGGTCGACTCCTTCTCCGAGCAGTTCGCGGTCGAGGATCGGCCTGGAGTCGACTCGCTGATCGCGGCGTTGCTCGAGGTGGTCGTCGAGCAACGCGAGGAGCGTGTCATGCTCGGCGGCACCGCGAATCTGACTCGATTCCGCCAGGACTTCCCGGACACCATCGGCCCCGTGCTCGAGGCGTTGGAGGAGCAGATGGTCCTGCTCAAATTGCTCGGCGAGACGACCGGGCCGTCGATGCTGACGGTGCGGATCGGCCACGAGACCGGGTACGAGGGACTTTCCGCCACCTCGGTCGTGACCAGCGGCTACGGTCGTGATGGCGACGCGGTGGCGCAACTCGGTGTGCTCGGTCCGACGAGAATGGACTATCCGGGCACTATGGGGGCGGTCTCAGCCGTTGCTCGATACGTCGGGCGCGTACTCGATCAAGCGTAGATCAGGCGTAGCCTCGACAGGCACAGGCACGACAGGTACACGCACCACGCATGCAGTGTTCGAATCCGGCTGGAGTTACACACGTGGCGACCGACTATTACGCGGTCCTGGGGGTACGGCGTGACGCTACCCAGGAGGAGATCAAGAAGGCGTACCGCCGTCTCGCCCGCGAATTGCATCCGGACGTCAACCCGGATCCGGAGACCCAGGAACGGTTCAAGGAGATAGGGCTCGCCTACGAGGTCCTGTCCGACTCGCAGAAGCGGCAGGTATACGACCTCGGCGGGGATCCGACCCGCTCGTCGGCGGGTGCCGGCGCGCCGGGCGGCGGCTTCGGTGCGGGCTTCGCGTTCAGCGACATCATGGACGCGTTCTTCGGCGGCGGCGCCGCACGCGGTCCGCGTTCGCGGGTGCGCCGCGGCCAGGACGCGCTGATCCGGGTCGAGATCAACCTGAACGAGGCCGCCTTCGGCGCGCAGCGGGACATTCAGGTGGACACGGCAGTGGTCTGTCCGACCTGTCATGGCGACGGCGCCGCGCCGGGGACTTCGCCGGTTACCTGCGACATGTGTCGCGGACGTGGCGAGGTCTCGCAGGTGACGCGTTCGTTCCTCGGCCAGGTCATGACCTCGCGGCCATGCCCGCAGTGCCAGGGGTACGGGACCGTCGTGCCGACGCCGTGCGTCGAGTGCGCGGGAGACGGCCGGGTGCGTACGCGCCGGACGCTGACCGTGAAGATCCCGCCGGGCGTGGACAACGGCACCCGCATTCAGTTGGCTGGGGAAGGCGAGGTTGGGCCGGGCGCCGGTCCGGCAGGCGACCTCTACATCGAGATCGTCGAGGAACCGCACCCGATCTTCCAGCGGCGCGGCGATGACCTGCACTGCACGGTCACCATGCCGATGACGGCGGCGTCGCTCGGCACGAAGATCCCGCTGGAGACGCTGGACGGCTCGGTGGACCTGGACATCCGTCCGGGAACGCAATCCGGCCAGGCGATCACCCTGCGAGCCCGCGGCATCCAGCACCTGCGCGGCACCAGCCGGGGCGACCTGGTGGTGCACGTGGAGGTGCAGACCCCGAAGAACCTCGACCCGGAGCAGGAGGAGCTGATGCGCAAGCTGGCTCGCCTGCGTGGTGAGGAGCGGCCGTCGGGAACGTTCGCCCCGGGAAAACAGGGCCTGTTCTCGCGGATCAAGGACGCGATTAACAACGGCTAGCGACCACGCGATCAACACAGTGCCCATCGACCATGCCCAATCAACGCAGTGCCCAATCGACTTCGTGTAAGCACACCCGGACATGACCTCCACACCGGTTTTTCACGTCGCGTCAGATAAGTTGTCCGGCGCCACGATCTGGCTCGACGGCCCCGAGGGTCGGCACGCCGCGCTGGTGCGCAGGCTGCGTCCCGGCGAACGCGTCGACCTGACAGATGGTGTAGGGCAGCTCGCCGAGTGTGTTGTGCGGACTGTTGATACCTCGGGAAAACCTGGGCTTGAGCTGGACGTGCTTGAGCATCGGACGATCCCGCGCCCTGAGCCGCGTATCACCGTCGTGCAGGCGCTGGCGAAGGGTGATCGCGGGGAGACCGCCGTCGAGACGATGACCGAGGTCGGGGTGGACGTGATCGTGCCCTGGTCGGCGTCTCGGTCGATCGTGCAGTGGCGAGCGGATCGCGGTGACAAGTCCCTGGCCAAGTGGCGTTCGACGGCCACCGAGGCGAGTAAACAGTCTCGCCGGGTCTGGTGGCCTGAGATCGCGGAGCCGGCGAGCACTGCCCAGGTTGCCGGGATACTGGCTAAGGCGACGCTGGGAGTGATCCTGCACGAGGAGGGCGAGCTGTCGCTGGCCGATCTGACGCCTGCTCAGCTTGGTCAAGGTGGGGACGGCCGGACGAGTGACATCGTTCTGATCGTCGGACCGGAAGGTGGCGTTTCCCCCGAGGAATTGCGGGCCTTCACCGAGGCGGGTGGCGTGGCCTACCGCATGGGTCCGACGGTGTTACGCACCTCCACCGCCGGAACCGTCGCCGCTGCTGTGCTGCTTGCCCGCGCGGGCCGTTGGACTGTTGGCTAGTCAGACAGTGCGTTAGACACAGATCTTGTCGGTGAATGTGTCTGTCTCGGTGTCAGGGTAGAAGACGTGCGCTAGAGCCTGCGTGCAGGTCCCAGCAGCGACCGTGACCGGGGACGACCAGAAGTCCGGACCGCCAGCGCCGCCAACGAACGTCCGCGCCCCGTCGATCGCGTCGTGCGTAACGTCGAACACTCCCATGCCCAGGTCGTAGTGCACCTTCATCATGCGGAACTGGAGCCACGGGTACGCGTAGCCATAGGTCTCGCGGCACTGCGTTGAGTAATACAGCTTCACCGAGAACGCGACGGTGCCATGCCAGCGTGCGTATGCCGTCGTGCCGATCTGATGCGCGTCAGGGCACGGGAGCGGCTCCGTGTGCGATCGCTTCGACGGGACTGGCACAGCCGGCTGCGCCGGAGTGGACGTGGGTGCAGACGGTGATGCGGAGGCGGCAGCGGAGCCGGAGGCGGACGGAGAGGTGGACGCACTCGTCGTCAGCTTCGGGCTCGGGGTGGCGGCGGTGGTAGCGAGGGT
>CAVQPP010000263.1:0-13166 GCA_963714445.1 uncultured Actinomycetota bacterium | reverse complement strand
GTTAGACGCGGATTCTTTGCTACCCTGATGGTGCGCACCGTGACTCCCGTTGGTCCCCGCGTCGTCGGCACTTGCGGGCTGGGAGACCTCAAGGTACTTTCCTACTGGGAAAGTACTGTCGAGGAGGGAACATGGATGATCCGATCGAGCCGGCGGACGCCGCGCGCGCACTGGGCGAGATCGACCGGCGGCGTGAGCAGGTGATCCGGCGCAAGGTCTTTCCCGCCTGGTGGTGGTGGGCCTACGCCGTCCTGTTCATCGAGTTCGCGGCGTGCGTCGAGTCCGGGCGCGGCCTGGTCTTCGGGATCGGCATCGCCCTGTTCGCGGTCGGCTCGCTTGTCATCGACGTGCCAGTGCGGCGCGCGGCCCGCGCCGCCGCGCCGCGTCGTGGCCTGGCCGGCCCCGGGGCCGGTCGCAGGACGCTGATCGGGTTGGCGAGCTTTGTGGCGATCCTGCTCGGCGTGGCGGTGGCGACCGCGCTCAGCCTGAAAGCGGCCGGGGTACCCCAGCCGGGCACGATCGCCGCCGCGGTCGCCGGGGTGGTGTTCGCGGTCGGCGGCCCGATGCTGGTGCGGTTGGAGGCGGCCATGCTGGTGCGTCGATCGGGGAGGCAGGGGTGATCACGCCCGGGTTCGACGAGCTGATCCACGCGCCCACCCGGCTCTCGCTGGTCGCCTTCCTCGCCGCGACCGGATGGGCGGACTTCAAGGTGCTGCGCGAGAGCGTCGGGCTGTCCGACTCCGCGCTGTCCAAACAGCTGGCCACGCTGGAGGAGGCCGGCTATGTCGAGATCCGCAAGGCCTTCGTCGGCAAACGGCCGCGCACCTCGGCCCGGCTGACCGCCGAGGGCCGCACCGCCTTCGACCGGCATGTGCTGGCGCTCCAGCAGATCGTCGCCGGCGCCGGCGCTTCGGTGGTCCCCTCTGGCCGGTCATCCGAGCAGCCCTAGCGCAGCGTCCGACGGCCAGGCTGCCGCTGCGCGGCGGATTGGGTGGGCCTAGTGCGAGTTCCAGGCCTTGTGCACGAACTCCAGTTGGTTGCCGTCGAAGTCGGCGACGTTGGCGGCGTAGTAGCCGGGGGCGAAGTATGTCCGGTCCGCGGGCTTGCCTTCGTCGGTGCCGCCGGCGTTGATCGCGGCGGCGTAGGCGGCGTCCACGGCTTCGTTGGTGTCGCACACGATGCCCAGGTACAGGCCCGTCTCGCCGGGCTTGCGGCGACGCAGCCAGATGCTCGATGCCGTTCCGATGTCGGATGCGTCGTGGCTGATTCCGAAGAGGTCCGGGACGTTGTCAGGGCCGGACGCGGCGTCGTAGTTGCCGAATGCGTGCCAGCCGAGGGGCTTCAGCGCTTCGAGGTAGAAGGCCAGCGACTTCTCGATGTCCGTGACCGAGATGTAGACGTGGTCGATCATTTCGTATGCCTTTCCGATGGGCGGCCCGCGCCGCCGACTGCCTCCACGTTCGGTGGTACTGCACGGGGAGGGTCAACAGCCGCAGCCAGTCTTGGCCCTCCCCTAGGGGGAGAGTGAATACTGGACGCGTGGCCGCAGCCCTGACCATCGGCGATTTCGCCCGCGCGACCCACTTGAGCGTCAAGACGCTGCGTCACTATCACCGCGTCGGGCTTCTGACGCCGTCCGATGTTGACGCGCACACGGGATACCGCTGGTACACGACCGACCAGATCCCCTCGGCCCAGGCCATCCGCCGTTTCCGCGCCCTGGACATGCCGCTCGAGCAGATTCACGCCGTACTGCAGGCGCCCGACCTGCCCACGCGCAACCAGCTGATCTCCACGCATCTCGCCAGTCTCGAACAGAACCTCGCCCGCACGCAGTCCGCAGTGGCGTCGCTGCGCGATCTGCCGGCCGGCCCGGGCGCTGTCGGCTCGGTCACCCATCGCCGGGTCGGCGCGACGACGGCCGCGGCGGTCACCGCCGTCGTCACGAAGGGCGACCTGCCGCCGTGGTATCAGGGTGCGCTCGGCGAACTGCACGCAACCCTCGAAGCGCGCGGTGTGCGCCCGTCCGGCCCGGCGGGTGGCATGTACGCGGGGGAGTTGTTCGAGGACGAGCAGGGGCAGGCCACGGTCTTGGTTCCGACTGCGAGCGAGATCCCGCGGCTGGTGCCTCCCCGCTGGGCTGGTTCGCACATATCGGCCGCTCGGCGTCGAATGATCGCTGCGCCCGGTCCGCTTTGCTGACAGTCTGTCAGATTCGCCGCCGAGTAAGTGCGGGTACGACTATTGCGGCCATCTGGCGCAGGGCGATGCGGGGGAGTGGTTCACCACGTGTGGATTTGCATCGCTGCGCTCGGACGGGCGTTTACTCACGCGGTTCTTACGGGCCTCGACGTACGGTGCGGGCGTCGGGGGGTTCTGACCCGGAAGGAAGCCGATCGTGGGAGTAAGGCGCGCTTGGGTCGCGGGCTTGGCGATAAGCGCTCTGACCTGTGCCGCGTGCACGGCTGGCGGCGGTAGCGGTGGTCCGGGGGCGATCTCGGCGAGCCCGACCAGCGCAATCCACAAGATTCAGCACGTGATCGTGATCCAGCAGGAGAACCGATCGTTCGACACCTATTTCGGCACGTTCCCTGGTGCTGACGGGATCCCGGCGAGATGCCTGCGTGAACGATCCGCAGACTGGTCAGTGCGTGAAGCCGTTCGTCGATCACGCGGATGTCAACGGCGGCGGCCCGCACGGGCAGACCAACGCGACCGCCGACGTCGACGGCGGGAAGATGGACGGATTCGTCGCGCAGGCGCTTTCCGGCAAGAAGGGATGCGCCGATCCGAACAATCCGGCGTGTACGAACTCGAACGCGCCCGACGTGATGGGTTACCACACCGCGAGCGACATCCCGAACTATTGGACGTACGCCAAGGATTTCGTGCTGCAGGATCACATGTTCGAGCCCAACGCGTCCTGGAGCCTTCCGGAGCACTTGTTCATGGTCTCTGAGTGGTCGGCGCACTGCACGCAGGACGGCAATCCGTCCAGCTGCACCAACGCGTTGCAGGACCCGGGAACGCCGCCGAACGGCAATGGCAAGAAAGCCAAACAAGCGAACGGCAAGAGTCCCGTTTACGCGTGGACCGATCTGACGTATCTGCTGCACAAGAACAACGTCAGTTGGGGTTACTACGTCGTGGCCGGTACGGAGCCGGACTGCCAGAACGACTCCTCGGTCTCCTGCGCGCCGGTTAAACAGAACGCGAAGACACCCGGTATCTGGAACCCGCTGCCGTACTTCGACACGGTCAAGGCCGACGGCCAGGAAGGCAACATCCAGTCGGTCGACAACTTCTATGCGCAGGCCGCGAAGGGCACGCTGCCGGCGGTCTCGTGGGTCGTTCCCTCCGGTGAGGTCAGCGAGCACCCGCCGGGGCCGGTCAGCTATGGCCAGTCCTACGTGACCAGCCTGATCAACGCCGTGATGCACAGTCCGGAGTGGGACTCGACCGCGATCTTCCTGAGCTGGGACGACTGGGGCGGCTTCTACGACCACGTGACCCCGCCGACCGTCGACGCCAACGGCTACGGCCTGCGCGTGCCCGGCATCGTGATCAGCCCCTACGCGAAGACCGGGTACGTCGACCACCAGACGCTCTCGATGGACGCCTACGACAAGTTCATCGAGGACGACTTCCTCGGCGGCCAGCGCATCGACCCGCGAACCGACGGCCGCCCGGACCCGCGTCCTGATGTGCGGGAGGGCGCCTCAATCCTCGGTGATCTCACCAGCGACTTCGACTTCAACCAACCGCCCAGGCCGCCGATGATCCTGCCGGTGCACCCGCAGACGACGTTGACCGGAACACCGGCGGCCGGTCAGCTTTCAGCAGCGGCGAAAGCGCCGGACGACGGCGACTGAGCGCTCGGGTCTCTGTGTGGGCGCAGCGTAGGTGACGGCGACGTGCGTCGCGGAGCCCGCTATGTGCGCCACGTTGTCCCCAGTGCTACCACCGCCCCCGCACGCCGGAACGGCAGCCAGGCTCAGGCCTACCGCGCCGAGCATCGCCAAGCCGACACCGGCGAAACGCGGCCGCCGTAGCGGCGGCCGAACAGATCCCAGACGGTGCAGCTGCATCGCAACCTCCTACAAAGCCGGCGCCCGCCGCCGTGGCGGGATCTCAGGACTCGAACCCGGCCCATCGTATTGACCCGGCCCGCGCCCCCGGCGGGCGGGTCGCTTCTCGCGTGGCGGGGCTGTCACAAACGGGGATGGTCCTTTGTCTTCGTTGTCGCTAGTCGCCGTTGCGGAGCAACGCGTGAAAGTCATATGTCGAAGGGCCGTTCAATCCTGTGGACACGAAATCGACGTTTCTCGTAACCGGCGGTACCGGCCGACTTGGCGGTCTGGCGGCCGACCGGCTTCTATGGGCCGGGCACGACTGCGGATTGCCAGCCGGCGTACCAGGCCGGGGCTGTTCACCGTGGATTGGACGACCGGCGCGGGGCTCGCTGCCGCGGTGCGTCAACGTGCGAACTGTGCGGCTGATGCGCCTGTGTAAGCACAGCCTGTTGCCATTAGGGCGTGACGCGCCGACGGAATGCCCAAGCTGACACCGGTCGAACGGCGGGCGGGGCAACCCCTGTACCTACGTCGAACCAGCGCTCTCGGCGGCCTCGTTTGGCCGCCGTAAGTCCGTTCGATCTTAGGAGCACGCTCGATGATCAGATCCCTGCCCGCCCGCTCGATCGCGGTGGCCGCCACGTGTGGCGCGCTGATCGCCGCGGTCCCGGCGGCCGCGCTGGCGGACACGAACCATCACCACCGCAACCGCAACACGCCTGTCCAGGAAGTCGACCTGGTCTCGGATCTGCCCGGCCGCGCGCCGCTGACGGATCCCGACCTGGCCAATCCGTGGGGTCTCGCGCTCGGCCCGACCACGCCGCTGTGGTCGGCCAACACGGACACCAGCACGGCGACGCTGTACAGCGCCGCCCCGGGCGCGAACATGGCGAGTAAGTCCGCGGTGGTGCGGGTGACGCTGCCGGGTCCCGCGCCCAAGGCTCCCGGCCTGCCGACCGGCCAGGTGTTCAACGGCGGCAACAATTTCGTGGTCGGTGCCGGCGCCACCGCGTCTCCTGCGCGGTTCATCTTCTCCACCCTCACCGGCACGATCGAGGCGTGGAGTCCGGTCAGCGATCCGCTGCTCGGCAACGCGGAGATCAAGGCCTCCGTCCCGGGCGCCGCGTACACCGGGCTGGCGCTCGCCACCTCTTCGTACGGCCAGCGGTTGTACGCGGCGAACTTCGGCCAGGGGCGGGTCGACGCGTTCGACTCGTCGTTTAACCGGGTCACGCTGCCGTCGTGGGCGTTCCGCGACGCGCATCTGCCCAAGGGGCTGGTGCCGTTCAACGTGCAGACGCTGCGCGGGGACGTTTTCGTTAGCTACGACGGAATCGATCCGGCGACCGGGCGTGAACTGCTCGGGGTCGGCGTCGGCGCGGTCGACGAGTTCACCGCGGACGGCAGGCTGATCAAGCGCGTCGCGACCCACCAGAGCCTCAATGCTCCCTGGGGGCTCGCGATCGCTCCGGCGAGCTGGGGCAACCTGGCCGGTTCGCTGCTGATCGGCAACTTCGGCGACGGCCGGATCAACGTCGTCGCGCCGGACCGGTACGGCTTCGGGCACGGCGTGCGATCTCAGCTGACCAACGCGTACGGCACGCCGATCTCGATCGACGGGCTGTGGTCCCTGACGCCCGGTACGGCCATGGCCGGCGGCACCGGCGTGCTGTGGTTCAGCGCCGGCATCGACAAGGAGCAGCACGGCCTGCTCGGCCAGCTCAGGGTTCAGTGATCTAGAACCGAACAGACCGCTCGCGACCGGCGCGAACCGGCCGCGAGCGGTCTGTTCGTATTCCACGTCACCCGAAATCCCAGTCGCTTGTCGGTCCCAGGCGTTAGCCTCTTTATGCCATGGGCGATTGGAATAGGATGCCGACGACGTCGGACGGGGAGAGTGAATACGGCATGGTCGTGGGGCGGGAGTTCCCGAACGGAAATACACCGGCTGTAGAGGCAACCGGCCTGGTGAAGCAGTATCGCGGTCGCGGCGGAACGGTTGACGCCGTGCGCGGCGTGGACCTGAGCGTCGGCGTCGGGGAGATCTTCGGTTTCCTTGGGCCGAACGGCGCCGGGAAATCCACGACGGTGCGGATGCTCACGACGCTGATGTCCATCACCGCCGGCTCGGCGCGAGTCCTCGGCATCGACGTAGCCGCTGATCCCGACGCGGTGCGTCGGCGCATCGGGGTGGCACTGCAGGAGGCTGGGTTGGACCAGCGTCAGACGGGGCGCGAGTTGCTGATCTTGCAGGCCAGGATGTTCGGCGGATCGGCGGCGCAGGCGGCGACCCGGGCCGGGGAACTGCTGGAGCTGGTGGACCTGGTCGACGCCGCCGACCGGCGGATCAAGGGCTACTCGGGTGGCATGAAGCGCCGCTTGGACCTCGCGTCGGCGCTCGTACACGCGCCGGAGGTGCTATTCCTCGACGAGCCGACTACCGGCCTGGATCCGGAGAGCCGGCTGGTGGTCTGGGACGAGGTGCGGCGCATCAACGAGCGTGGCACGACGGTCTTCCTCACCACTCAGTACCTTGAGGAAGCCGACCAGCTGTGCGACCGGCTCGCGATCATCGACGCGGGTCTGATCGTCCGCGAGGGGACGCCGAGGCGGCTGAAGGACGAGCTGCGAGAGCGCCGGGGGCTGTCCGCCGACCCGTCCCTCGACGAAGTGTTCCTCGACGCGACGGGCCGGACCCGTCGTGAACGGCTCGCCGGTGAAGTCCAGGAGGTCTCGGTATGAGCGCCGTCGGGCAAGCAGCACTGCTGGGTCAGCGCTCGCTGCGGGAGGCGCTACGCACCCCTGAGGCCTTGGTGCCGACCTTGTTCATCCCGATGTTCTTCCTCGTGGTCAACTTCGGTCAGGCGGGCAAGATCTTCCCGTCGGGGTCGACGTCGTTCCTGCACGGACAGACCTACGCGGCCTTCCAGCTGCCCAGCTCGCTGCTGCTCGCCGCGTCGTTCGGCAGCGCCGCCCTCTTCCTCGTCGAGGACATCGAGGGCGGATACTTCGACAAGCTGCGCGCGACCCCGGTCTCCCGCAACGCGCTCGTCGTCGGGCGGCTGCTCGCCGAAGGCGCGAAGAGCGTCGCCATCACCGCCGCGCTGGTCGCGCTCGCCCTCCCGTTCGGGATCTCGATCGCGAGCGGTATCCCCGGCTTCCTGCTGCTGCTCGTGCTGACCTCGTTGTGGGCCATGGTGTTCTCCGGGTTCATGCAGCTGATCGCGCTCAAGACGCGCAGCGCGGCCGCCACCAACTCCGGCGGCCTGGTGTTCTTCCCGCTGCTGTTCCTCACGCCGAACTTCGTGCCACGCAACATGTTGACCCGGCCGATGGAGGTCGCGGCGACCTTCAACCCGGTGACCTATCTGATGGAGGCCCTGCGCTCGCTGGTGCTCAGCGATTTCGACTGGGCCGTGATCGGCCGCGGCTTCGCCGTCGTCGCCGTGCTAGGCGCGCTGATGGTGGCCCTGAGCGTGCGGCTGATCCGCCGATACGACTGAGGTCACGCGGCGGATGGCGATCGGGTGTGCGTCAGCAGGCTATGCCCGAGCCTGGTCAACCGGTGTTCGACGCTCTGGCCGGTGCGCTGGGAGGAAATCAAGCCGGCGTCACGCAGCGCGGCGGTGTGGTCGGAGACGCTGGAAACGCTGATGCCGAGGTCACGCGCGATACCACTGGTCGTGTCGGGGTGACGCAGCCTGCCGAGTACTGCGGCACGGGTCGGTCCCATGAGCTTTGCCAGGGCCGCTCGCGGCTCGTGCGCGTTGTGGCCTGATTCGCGCCCACCGTCACCGAGCGTGGCTTGCCGACGGCCGGCCTGCTTCGCCGGGTAAACCAGCACATTGTGCGCTGGGTCCAGGGGATTCCAGGTCAGCAGGGGGCGGCCGGTCCAGAACACCGAGGGCATCAGGATCATGCCACGACCGCTCAGGTCGACCTCGCGGTCGCCCGGGTAGGGCGAGTACAGCGTCGAACCGTCGAGATGCAGGCCGGGGTGCAGGCTCTCGAGCATCGCCGCGACGCCCTGATCTCGCATCGTGGCCGTGCGGTGGTCGACGTCGTCGTCGAATCGCTCCGTGATCGGCGACCAGTACGGGGCGAGGTGCGCCTTGTGGAAGGTGTGCAGCATGCTGTCGATAGGCCGGACACCGGAGGGCTCGCTGCGGAAGTAGCTGCACAGCTTCGGCGGGATGCCATCGGGCATCGGCCGCTCGACGGGCTTGCGATCGTGCAGGTCGGCGCGCAACTCCGCGGCGAATTGGAAGGCCGCGTCGGGATCGGGGGTCAGTACGTCGAGCAGCAGGGCTTGATCGCGCGAGAGGATCAGATTACGCAGCGGCCGGGCCTCTTCGGGAAAGCGTGATCGTACACGTACACGCCAGTCGTCGCGGCGATGATCCGGGCCCGAGGCGGCGGCGTGCGGGCGATTGCGAAGCTCGAAGAGCATGAGCACGCTTTCGAGCACCGGAGCCGCCGCCGGAGCGAAACGGACGCGGAGCAGATCGTCGGCGCTGAGTCGGATGCGTAGCACTTGCCCACCCCGAGGTCGACAGATTCCTGCTTCACCGATGCTCTCACGAGCGGCAGAGCCGGTCCATAGGGCATCGGGAACGGCCCGCGTCAAGCCTTTCGGCCTGACCCGGAAAGGCTGGCTCGCGCGCCGACGACGCGGAACACTGATACCGCGATCGGGTCTACAACGGGGGCCGGTCGCCTCAGCTTTCGGCGTAATGGGTTAACGCGGGAATGCGGACGGTTGCGTCGGCCTTTGGTCGTGAGGTCGACTTGACTTCGATCTACCCGCGAGAGCCGAGGACAGCCATGGAAACCTGGGACGCCATCCGTGCACGCCGCAACGTGCGTGCATACACGCCTGAGCCGGTCGCCGAGGAGCATCTGAACCGGATCGCGGAGGCGGGCTGGCGCTCGCCGTCCTCGAACAATCGGCAGCACTGGGACTTCGTCATCGTCACTGAGCGCGAGCAGTTGCGCGAGTTGGCGACGGTCTGGCAGTACGCGGGCCACATCGCCGAGGCCGCGGCGGCGATCGCGCTGGTCCTGCCGGACCCGGCCGGTGACGAGCGCAGCTGGGTCGTGGACAACTACGACCTCGGGCAGGCGACGTTCGCGATGACGCTTGCCGCGGCTGACCTGGGGATTGGTACCGGGCATACGTCGGTAGGGGACCAGGAGCGGGCTCGGGCGATCCTCGGCGTGCCGGATACGCATGTGGTCGCGTTCCTGCTGGCGGTTGGTTATCCGGCCGATCGGCCGTTGCGGCCGATCATGAAGCCGAACCGCCGGCCGATCGACGAGGTCGTCCATCACGGGCGCTGGTAGTACGCGGGTGAGGTAGCCAGGTGTGACGTGACGACGGGGTGAGGTGACACTGCGCGATAGCGTGGACACGGGCCGGGCCAGCCGCGAGAATGGGCGACGAATCGACCATGGGAAAGGGGCGGCGGCGATGGCGGCGTCCAGCGGGGGCGCGGGTGGGTTCGCCGCGTTCCATCCGGTGCGGGCGGGCAACGCCTTCGAGGAGACGGTCGAGCAGCTGCTGCGCGCGGTGAAGCTCGGCGCGGTGCCGCCCGGTGACCGGCTGCCGCCGGAACGCGAGCTCGCGGGTGTGCTGAACATCAGCCGGGACACGCTGCGCGAGGCGATTCGTGCATTGGCCGCGTCGGGGATCGTGGAGAGTCGGCGTGGGCGGTCTGGTGGCACGTACGTCCTGAAGCTGCCGGATCCCGCTCGGGCGGGAGGGTTGCGCGGGGCGGTGGACGAGCTGCCCGGCGGGCTTGAGGACACGCTGGTCTTTCGTCGCGCGGTGGAGATCGGGGCAGCTGAGGCTGCTGCCGGGCGTGCGCTCGAGTCGGCGGAGCGCAAGCTGCTCACCGAGCGTATGGCCGAGGCGGAGGCGGCCGGTTTGGCGGATTATCGGCTCGCTGATACCCGCTTCCACCTCGCGGTGGCCGAGTTGTCGGGGTCGAGCGCGCTGGCCGCGGCGGTGGGGGAGGCGCGGCTGCGAATCAACGCATTGCTGGATGCGATCCCGATGCTGGAGGTGAACCTCAAGCACTCGGCCGCGCAGCACGCGCGGATCGCGGCGGCCGTGCTGGGCGGGGATCCTGAGACGGCGCGTCGTGAGATGGCGGAGCATCTTGAGGGCACTGAGGTGCTTTTGCGTGGCTTCCTGGACTGAGGCTGGAGTGGGCTGAGTGGCGGAAGGTTACAGCCGGCCTCTTGACAGCGCGCTGGATCTCGCGACACTAAGACGCATCAAAGGACGATCTGTCGTCCATTTAGGTTAGTTGAGTCGTTCGTTCAGCATGCACCTGCCTTGCCGACCGATCCCGCACAGTCCGCCCCGGGAGTCGCGCATGTCCCTCGACGCACCCACCGACGTACCGCCTCCGCAAGCCCAGCGCACCGCGGACGAGCAGCGGCTGCACCAGCTCGGCTACGCGCAGGAGCTGTCCCGCAGCATGTCCGGCTTCTCCAACTTCGCGGTCTCCTTCACCATCATCTCGATCCTCAGCGGCTGCCTCACGCTCTACGGCTTCGGCATGAACACCGGCGGGCCGGTCATGATCGTCTGGGGCTGGCCGATCGTCGGGCTGATGACGCTGCTGGTGGGCCTGGCCATGGCCGAGGTCTGCAGCAGCTATCCCACCGCCGGCGGCCTGTACTACTGGTCCGCGAAGCTCGCCGGGCGCAACGCCGCCGCCTGGTCCTGGTTCACCGGCTGGTTCAACTTCCTCGGCCAGGTCGCGGTGACCGCGGGCATCGACTTCGGCGCCGCGCTGTTCATCACCGCCTTCGCCAACCTGCAGTGGAACCTCTCCGCGACGCCTGGGCACACCATCTTGATCTTCGCGGGCGTGCTGGTGCTGCACGGATTGCTCAACACGTTCAATGTGCGGCTTGTCGCCCTGCTCAATCAGGTCAGCGTCTGGTGGCATCTGCTCGGCGTGCTGATCATCGTCGGCGTGCTCGCCTTCGCGCCGTCGCACCACCAGTCGGCCTCGTTCGTGTTCGGGCACTTCGTCAACAACACCGGCTGGACCTCAGGGCTCTACGTCGCGCTGCTCGGCCTGCTGCTCGCGCAGTACACCTTCACCGGCTACGACGCCTCGGCGCACATGACGGAGGAGACCAAGGACGCGGCGCGCAGCGGTCCGCGCGGCATCGTCATGTCGATCCTGGTCTCGCTCGTCGCGGGCTGGGTGCTGCTGATCGGCATCACCTTCGCCATCCAGAACTACGCCGGCGAGGCGGGCTCGGCCACCGGCGTACCGCCCGCGCAGATCTTCATCGACGCCGTCGGCGCCACCGGCGGCAAGCTGTTGCTGCTGATCGCGATCGGCGCGCAGCTGTTCTGCGGCATGGCGTCGGTCACCGCGAACTCGCGGATGATCTACGCCTTCTCGCGCGACGGAGCGCTGCCCGGCTCACGGTTCTGGCACCAGATCAGCAAGCGCACGCGGACGCCGACCAACGCGGTCTGGCTCGCGGCGGTCGGCGCGTTCCTGCTCGGCCTGCCCTATCTGTGGAACGCCACGGCATACGCGGCGGTTACGTCCATCGCCGTGATCGGACTTTACATCGCGTACGTGATCCCGACCTTCCTGCGGCTGCGCATGGGAGCCGCGTTCGAACGCGGACCGTGGCACTTGGGCCGCTGGTCGCGCCCGATCGGCATCGTCGCGGTGATCTGGGTCGCGTTCATCACGATCCTGTTCATGCTGCCGACCGTTTCACCGATCAGCGGATCGAACTTCAATTACACGGTGGTCGCGGTCGCGGCGGTGCTGGGCTTCGCCGGGGTGCATCCTGACCCGCGGCGGCCCCTTCGGGCTCGGAACCTGTACAGCGCGGGGGGTGCACTCGGTGTGATGGCCGCCGCGCCGGGGGGCCCCGACGACCGGATCAGCCGAGAACAGGCTGCGCTGCGGCGGGTGGCGACGCTGGCGGCCTGGGGGGTGTCGTCGGCTGAGGTGTTCGCTGCGGTCGCCGAGGGAGGCTGGGCAAGTCCTGGACGCCGATTTCACCTTCCTCAGCCGGTACAACCCGGACAAGACGGCAACAATCGTCGCATCGTGGAGCCGCATCGGCGCTGACTTCCCGGCCGACACACGGGTGAGCCTGCGGGGGCGGAGTGCGCACACGAGGGTTTTCCAGACGGCCCGGGCAGCGCGGATCGAAGATTACGCCGACGCTTCGGGCCGGCCGCCGACCTCGCCCGCAAGTTCGGCCTCCGCCAGTCGGTCGGCGTGCCGATCAGTGTCGAGGGCCAGCTGTGGGGCGTCATGTTCGTGGCGCATACGGGCGACGAGCCGCTGCCGTCCGGCACCGAGGCGCGGCTGGCAGGCTTCACCGAGCTGGCCGCCACCGCGATCGCGAACGCGAACGCGCGCATGGAGCTGCACGGGTTCGCCGAGGAACAGGCCGCCCTACGACGAGTGGCGACGCTGGTCGGCCCAGGCGGCCGCGACGTGTTCGCCGCGGTCACTGCGGAGG
Source organism: uncultured Actinomycetota bacterium (assembly GCA_963714445.1). Taxonomy (GTDB): domain Bacteria; phylum Actinomycetota; class Actinomycetes; order Streptomycetales; family Catenulisporaceae; genus Actinocrinis. The sequence continues at coordinate 573 of CAVQPP010000263.1, read as the reverse complement.
CCGGGCGGTTGCTGAACGCGGACCTCACAGCCATGGGCCGGTATGACCCGGACCGGGCGGCGACCCTAGTCGCGGTGTCAGACAGCACCAAAGGTGCCGTGCCCGCCCTGGTCGGCACCCGGGTGGGCCTCACCGGGCGCAACGTGTCCACGCTAGTGTTCGAGACAGGCCAGCCGGCGCGGATCGACGAGTGGGACGACGCCGCGGGCCCGCCTGCCAGCTGGCACCGGGGAGCGGCTGCCGGCTTTACCGAGCTGGTCGCCACCGCGATCGCCAATGCCGAGGCTCAGGCCGCGCTGACCGGTCCCAGGGCGCGGATTGCGAGACTCCACCAGGCAGGATACATCATGCTTTGCGCTCGATTCATTGTTGCTTCTCTGTATGTCGTTACGGCACTGGCTCAGAATCACGACACTTCAGGCGTTAAGACCAGTCTGAAGGATACTGACCCTGTCGATGTGGGAAAAGTGGTTTGAGTGGTGCCCGATGTTCATCACCATAAAAAACGAATTATTCACCAGGGTCTTCCAAATTAACGCTCAGACGGAAATCCGGCGTGTGGATTCTTCCCCG
>CAVQPP010000262.1:0-8948 GCA_963714445.1 uncultured Actinomycetota bacterium | reverse complement strand
TGCTTCTACACCTCAGGCAAAACCACCAATGAGCCCGCCTTTCTTTTACAGTTGTTTGCGCGGCGGTTCGGAACTAACAATCTTCCGGATTGCTCGAACATGTGCCACGAGTCGTCGGGAGTTTCCATGGGTCGAAACGCTTGGCGTCGGCAAGGGACAGCCACGCTGGAAGATATGAAGAGCACCGATCTCATCTTCATCTTTGGAAACAACCCTGGCACAAACCATCCGCGAATGTTGACCTCGCTGCAAAAGGCCAGGGACCATGGCGCCAAAATTATCGCGAAACCCTCTCCCTGAAGTCAGCATGATGAGGGCAAGTAATCCAAACCCCCAGGATTATCCGAATCCCTTGCCGCCCATAGCCCTGCGCGCCCCATCGCGTAAGGGATCTGCTTGTCCTCGTGATCGTGCACAACGAGAAGCGGAGGCACATGGCCGTCGCCCTCGATCTCGCCACTGTCATCGACGCGCGCGTCAGCCGCCGCACGCGCCCTACTCACCGCATCGAAGTACGCCATCGGCCGCCCAACGCGCCGCTCCAGACGACGTATCAGATCCTCACGGACGCGGTCGCCGAAGCCGAGCGCGGCAGCGAACCCCCGCGCGAACGCGTTCGGATCCGGCATCGGCGCGATCAGCACGATGCGCTCGACCGGAAGCCCGTCGAGCACCGCAAGCGCCGTCGCGCCGCCGCCGAGCGAGTGCGCAACGATCCCTTGAGCAGGCCCAAACGCACGCACTGCGGCGTTAAGCGTCGCCGTGAACTCGGGGATCAGGCTGCGGCCTGCGCCGAACGCACCCGGCCGCGCATCACCGTGGCTCGGCGCGTCAAGTGCGACGACGCGGTACCCGGCGGCCGTCAACGGCCCGACGAACGCACCGAGCTGCCCCCGATGACCGCCCCAACCATGCAACAGGTAGATGATCGGACCAGTCTCGCCCCACGACTCGGCGACAAACGTAGGCGACGACGCACCGTCCTCAATCGGCAGCGTCACAACCGTCCCAGGCTCGGTCAGCACAAGACGCGCCTTATCGGTCGTCGGAACGGCGCACCATATCCGCTCCGCCCAAAGACCTCCGAGTCGTGGCGCATGACGCTCCAGCACACCGAAAGCTGCACGCACCAACTGCTGCTTGCCGACTCTTTTAGAACGAACGGTCGTGCTTTTTTCCTTCGCCTCTTGTGTCATGACCACCACTCCTAAAACCGAGATCGAAAACGAGCGAGATCGAGAACGACTACCCAGATGCCGCCGGCACTCGCGCCGCGTCCAACAGCGCCTCAAAGGCGTGCCGCGCCCAAGCCTCAGATCTGGGATCGCCGAGCAGCCGATACGCGTGGAAGAACCCCAGCATCAAACTGTGCAGGTCATGGGCGAACTGCTCCGCGTCCGCATCGTCGCGGAACTCGCCCTCGGCGATACCGGTGCGGAACATCTGCGCCACCGAGTCTGCGAAGTCCCGATGGTCACGCACCAACTGGTCGCGCACCGGCCCCGGCTGGTCGTCGAATTCCGCCGAGGCCGACACGAACAAGCAGCTAGAGCCCCCGGTCATGCTCGTGTCCAGCCAGTGCTCGAACAGCGCCCGCACCCGAGCCTCGCCACGCGGCGCCTTCACCGCGGGCCGGACCACCTGATCCGTGAACAGGTCACGTGCCCGCTCCAGCACTTGCAGCTGAAGCGACTCCTTCGACTTGAAGTGCGCGAACAGCCCGCTCTTCGAGAGCTCAACCCGAGCCGCGAGCGAGCCGATCGTCAACCCGGCCAAGCCCAGACGCGCGGCCGTCTCGGCCGCCTCGTCCAGCACGGCCAACCGCGTCGCTTCGCCTTTGCTCACCTGACCAGTGATAGCACGGTCGTGCGTTTTACGGAAGCCTGGCCGCCGTGACGTCGGCAGATTCGGCACCCTCGGCCACCGATCGCGCGACTCCATCAGCCGGCAACGCGATCGCCGTGAACAGCAGCCCGTCGCGCACGAGCCAGCGCCCCGCGAAGCCCGGCAGCCGCACCCCGTCAACTACCGGCCCCGGCACGAGCAGCCGCGCGTAGAACGTCCCCGACTCCGACTCAGACGCCGCCCCCGACTCGAACGCGATGCTCGCCTCGTCGAAGTCCAGCCAACTGCGGGTCAGCGGGTACCAGGACTTGTACACCGCCTCCTTGGCGCTGAACAGCAGCCGATCCCAGTGCACCCCCGGTCGGGTAGCCGCCAGCCGTGCCAGCTGCCCGCGCTCCTCCGGCACCGTGACCGTGTCGAGCACCTCCGGCGGTAACGCCTCATGCGGCTCCGCATCGACGCCAACCGTTACGACGTCCGCGCTGCGTGCCACCACCGCCGCGCGGTAACCGGCGCAGTGCGTCATGCTCCCCACGATGCCCTCAGGCCACTGCGGCGCGCCGTGCTCGCCGGGCAGGATCGGGGCCGCCGGGACGCCGAGCCGCCCGAGTGCGACGCGTGCGCAGTGCCGCACGGTGGTGAACTCCAGCCGGCGCTTTTCCACCGCCTGCGCGAGCAGCGCCTCCTCCGCGGGGAACAGCACGGCTTCCGGCGGGTCGGACAGCGCCTCGACGACGACCACGTCGTCCGGCAGCAGCTCTTCGATCACTGCCGCAGTTTCGCAGTCCGCGGCCCTCGCGCGCTACACCGAGTACGTGATCCGCCACCGCGCGCGCTGCCATCCATTGAGCACCCTCACGTTGAGAACCCCAACCACCGGCCCTAGTGCCGAGGCACTAGCATGAGCGGCACACTAGAGGGATCGATAGAGCACAGAGACGGGGTGCGGCCGTCGTGGACGCGGATGTGATCGTCGTCGGGGGCGGACTGGCCGGGCTCGTCGCGACCGCGCAGCTGGCCGCCGCCGGCCGCAGCGTCATCCTGGTCGAGCAGGAACCCGAGGCGTCACTCGGCGGCCAGGCCTTCTGGTCCTTCGGCGGCCTGTTCCTGGTCGACTCGCCCGAACAGCGCCGGATGGGCGTCCGCGACTCGCACGACCTCGCCTGGCAGGACTGGCTCGGCAGCGCCGGCTTCGACCGCGACGAGGACGCCTGGCCGCGCCGCTGGGCCGAGGCGTACGTCGACTTCGCCGCGACCGAGAAGCGGCCATGGCTGCACGGCCTAGGCGTCCGCTTCTTCCCCATCGTCGGCTGGGCCGAGCGCGGCGGATACCTGGCCGACGGCCACGGCAACTCAGTACCCAGATTCCACGTCACATGGGGCACCGGCCCCGGCGTAGTCGACCCCTTCGAACGCCAAGTACGCGCCGCCGCCGAAGAGACCACCAGCGCCGCCACCAGCACCACCGGCCCCCGCACCGGCAAAGTCAAACTCGCATTCCGCCACCGCGTAGACGAGCTCACCACAACCAACGGCACGGTCGACGGCGTGCGCGGCGCCATCCTCGAACCCGATGACGTACCGCGCGGCAAATCAAGCTCGCGCACCGTCATCGGCGAGTTCGAATTCAAAGCGCAAGCCGTGATCGTCACCTCAGGCGGCATCGGCGGCAACCACGACCTAGTCCGCCGCCACTGGCCGGCCCGTCTAGGCGCGCCGCCAACCAACCTGCTCTCGGGCGTGCCGGCACACGTAGACGGCCGAATGCTCGAGATCTCCGAGACAGCCGGCGCGCACCTGATCAACGGCGACCGAATGTGGCACTACACCGAGGGCATCACCAACTGGAACCCGGTCTGGCCGCTGCACGGAATCAGGATCCTGCCAGGCCCGTCCTCGCTCTGGCTAGACGCCCGGGGCAAGCGACTCCCCGTCCCGCTCTTCCCCGGCTTCGACACCCTAGGCACGCTCGAGCACATCATGGGCACCGGCTACGAGTACACATGGTTCGTACTCACCCAGCGCATCATCGAGAAGGAATTCGCACTCTCCGGCTCGGAGCAGAACCCTGACCTAACCGGCAAGAGCGTCAACCAGCTCCTGCGCAGCCGCATAGGCAAGGGAGCGCCGCCCCCGGTCGAAGCATTCAAGCGTCACGGCGCCGACTTCGTAGTCGCCGACACGCTAGCCCGCCTAGTCGAGGGCATGAACGCCCTAACCGACGAGCCCCTGCTAGACCTAGCCGACGTAGCCCGCCAAGTAGCGGCCCGCGACCGCGAAATCGGCAACAAGTTCACCAAGGACCTCCAGGTCACCGCGATCCGCGGCGCACGCGCCTACCGAGGCGACCGCCTGATCCGCGTCGCCGCGCCACACCGTCTCCTAGACCCCAAAGCCGGCCCGCTGATCGCCGTCAAACTCAACATCCTGACCCGCAAATCCCTAGGCGGCCTGGAGACGGACCTGTCCGGCAGAGTCCTGCGACCCGACGGCCAACCCGTCCCCGGCCTCTACGCGGCGGGCGAGGTAGCAGGCTTCGGCGGCGGCGGCATGCACGGCTACCGTTCGCTCGAGGGCACGTTCCTAGGTGGCTGCCTGTTCTCCGGCCGCCAGACCGGACGCGCCGCCGCCGCAACAGTGGCCTGACCGGCAGTGACCCGCCCCAACCTCCCCCGACGCCCTACCGTACGGATCATCCTCGCCGACGACCAAGACAGGATCCTGCTGTTCCGGTTCGAAGACGCGAACTCAGACGTACCCGGCGGCGTCTGGTGGACCACCCCCGGCGGCGGCGTAGGCAACGGCGAGTCCTTTCCCCAAGCCGCCTACCGCGAACTCTTCGAGGAGACCGGCCTACAAGTCCCGCCAACCACCTTCACCCAGATCGTCGCGCACAGCGAGGGCGCCGCCCGATACCGAGGCCATGACGACTGGTACGAACACCACTTCTACTTCCACCGCCTACCCCGCACCACCTCCCACCGCGCCAACGCCGACCACCCCACCCCCTTCGAACTCGACGAGTCCCGCTGGGAAGCCGCCGAACGCTCCACAATCGCCGATCACCGCTGGTGGACCGCCGCCGACTTAGCCACCACTCCCGAGACCATCTATCCACCCGGCCTAGCCCGCATCCTGCCCGACCTGCTAGCCGGCCGCCTCCCCACCGACCCCATCGACATCAACCACCCCTGACTGCGCCCTCCGCGCAGTTCACCCGCCCCCACTTACGCGCCTGCGTGCCACGGCGCCCGCCGCCGGATATCGTGCCCCCATGGCGACCGGAACGCTGGCCATCGACCTGAACGCCGACCTGGGCGAGGGATTCGGCCGCTGGGAGCTGACCGACGACGAGGCGCTGCTAACCGTCGTGACCAGCGCGAACGTCGCTTGCGGCTTCCACGCCGGCGACCCGTCCACGATGCGCCGCGTCTGCGCACTAGCCGCCGCGCGCGGCGTGCGGATCGGTGCGCAGGTCTCCTACCGCGACCTCGCCGGCTTCGGCCGCCGCCCGATGGAAGTGCCCCCGCGCGAGCTAGCCGACGAGGTCACCTACCAAATCGGTGCACTCCGAGTCTTCGCCCAGGCAGCAGGCGCCGACCTGGCCTACGTCAAGCCGCACGGCGCGCTCTACAACCGCATCGTCTGGGACGAGACACAAGCAGACGCCGTCGTCGACGGCATCCTGCTATCAGGCGGCGAGCTGCCAGTACTCTGCCTCCCCGGCTCGGCGGTACACCGCGCGGCAGCCGCCGCAAGGCTACCGATCGTCGCCGAGGCGTTCGCCGACCGCGCGTATCGCAAGGACGGCACGCTAGTCCCGCGCACCGAGCCCGGCGCCGTGCTGCACGACCCGGACCAAGTCGTCGAGCGCTCCCTGACGATCGCAACGCTCGGCGAGGTCACCGCTGCCACCGGCGAGCGCGTCCCCGTCGCCGCCGACTCGCTTTGCCTGCACGGCGATACCCCGGGCGCCGTCGACCTGGCCCACCGAGTCCGCGAGGCATTGATCAACGCGGGCGTCACCATCGGACCGTTCGCATGACAGGCATAACGCCAACGCAGGCGGCGCGAGCAACGCAAACGCGAATCCTGCGATACGGCGCGCACGCCCTGCTAGTCGAATGCACGGACCTAGCACACGTAACAGCCCTGTACGCAGAACTCACCCGCCGCCGCCAAGCCGGTCGGCTACCACCGATCCACGACATCGTCCCCGCCGAACGCACGGTCCTGATCGACGGCCTAGCGGACCCGGCCGCCCTAGCCGCCGACCTCCCAACCTGGCTGCTGACCGCCACCGCCCCACTCGCACAGGATGGCCGCACAATCGCCATCCCGGTCCACTACGACGCCCCCGATCTAGCCGAGGTAGCCGCCGCCTGGAACGTGCCAGAGTCCGAAGTCGCCACGATCCACTCAGCACACGAATACCGCGTGGCGTTCTGCGGGTTCACGCCAGGCTTCGCCTACCTGGTCGGCCTCCCCGAGACCTACCACCTCCCGCGCCGCCCGACGCCGCGCCTAAGCGTCCCGCCCGGCTCGGTCGCCGTAGCCGGTCCGTACACCGGCGTCTACCCTCGCTCCTCGCCCGGCGGCTGGCACCTGATCGGCACAACGGACGCAGACCTCTGGGACCTATCGCGCGACGACCCGGCGCTGTTAACGCCCGGCAGCCTCGTACGATTCATCCCCACCCCTCCATTGCCCGCCAATTCCCACTGACGCCGCCATGACCCTGCCCTCGACCCCCACAACCATCGAGATCATCCGCGCGGGCGCACTAACGACCATCCAAGACCTCGGCCGCCCCGGCTACGCCCACCTGGGCGTCCCACGCAGCGGCGCCCTAGACGTGGCTGCGCACCGCCTCGCCAACCACCTGGTCGGCAACGACGCGACCGCAGCCACCCTCGAAACCACCCTCACCGGCCTCACCGTCCGCGTCCTGGCACCGACGGTCGTTGCCGTCTCTGGAGCCGTCGCCCCGATCCGCCGCGACGGTCACCCGGCCCCGTGGGTCGCACCAATCGCGCTCAGCGCAGGCGAGACGCTGGACATCGGCCCCGCGACCCAAGGCGTACGCAACTACGTCGCGTTCGCCGGGGGAGTGGACGTCCCTGCGGTCCTAGGCAGCCGCGCGACCGACCTACTCTCCGGCCTCGGGCCGCCGAAGCTGCGCGACGGCGACGTCCTCCCTCTCGGCACCCCGAGCAGCCCTCCGCACCCAGCCGACATCTACCCGGTCACCGTCACCGCGCCGGACCTGCAGCACCCATCAGCATCAGCTTTCGAACTCCCGATCCTGCCCGGCCCGCGCGCTGAGGACTTCCCCGATCTGGCCTGGCAGATCCTTACCAGCACCGAATACACGGTGTCGCAAAGCTCGAACAGAGTCGCCCTGCGCCTCAACGGTTTACCCCTGCACCGCACGGGCCCGGACACCATCCCAAGCGAGGGCACCGTCCTTGGTGCGATCCAAGTCCCCGCCGACGGCCTGCCGATCGTCTTCCTAGCCGATCACCCACCGACTGGCGGCTACCCCGTCATCGCAGTCGTCCCCGTCGCAGCCCTCGGACTCGCCGCCCAAGCGCCACCCGGCGCCCACCTCCGCTTCCGCCGCGTAGAACATTAGGCTCCGCTGCGCTTCGCCCACGCGCTTCGCGCTGGTTTTTTCCACCAGCCCGCCCCGTTCCGCGTCCTCGCTTCGCTCGGCCGCTACTCGGACTTGGGCGCTGCCGCGCACGCGCTTCGCGCTGGACGCTGCGCTGGCAGGGCTCCGCTCCGCCGCGCCGCCTCGCTGACGCTCGACGACTCACACTACGCGAACCTACTACCCGCACGAGGTCATACCGTCCGAAGCACGATTCCAGGCTTGGCGCCGGACTCATCGGCCAGTGCCTTGAGGTCGCGCGGATCGGATGTCCAGACGATCGCTCTCAACGTTGTCGCGATGACGACGACGGCGGCGTCGACCACGTCTGTCGTTCCCGTTCTTCCGCAGAGAACGCCAGCAGCCTTCGCGATGTCCACGTCTATCGGCTGGATGTGGCAACCGGCGAGAAATCTGTTCAGGATCACGTGGCGTCGAGCGTCCCGCCAGACCTGCCCGATAACGACTGAGGGCACATACACAGGTCGGCTCTCGGCGATGGCCAGCTTGTGCCGCGCTCGCATTTGTCGATCGTCGTTGTCGATCGCGATCAAAGCCCCTGCGTCGTATACGAACGGTACTGTCACGCCACGGCCGCCGACCCACCGAGGCTGCTCAAATGCTCGGCATCAGCTGCTGCGATCTCCGCCTTCGCTGCCGCGAGTTCATCCGGCAAAAGTGCCCCATGCGCGACTTCCCAGTCGGCCATTTCCTTCTGGGCGATGCGCAGACGCAGCTCATGCTCGGCGGCGCTCGCGATGAGACGCGACAAGGGAACACCGTCTTCGTGCGCGACCGCGTTCAACTCGTCGAGCAGGCGCTCGTCGAGCGTGATGGTTACCTTCCTAGTGGCCATACATCCACCATACCAGAGTATGGCGCGACGCGCCCCGCGCGGAGGGGCCGTGCCGCTGGCGCTAGCTAGCAGTATGCTGAGATAGGGAGCGGCGTGTCGGCGTCTGGCCGTTCGTTCTGCGCTCAGGAGACGCGGTGGGCGCCTTGGGCGGGGATGGCGGGGAAGATGTCGGCGTGGGGGAGGGCGTCTCGGACGCTGGCGGTGGTGACCGACGAATAAGGCAAGAGGGACCGACAGGTAAGGCGAGAGACTGTAGGCAGGAAGTGAAATAGCCTCAAACCTCTTTCGATGAAGAATTCTTTTCTCTCACCCCATTCGCACTCTATACTCGATGCTATCTAAAACTGCAGTCTCAACATGCCTTTTGAGGACTGCGTTCTTGCTGCCAATGCCTCCAAGGCTGCTTCCCGTTGTCACGATCAGCGAAGACGTTGAGCATTTCCACATCTCAAATCACACTTGATACCCAATTCCTTGGTTAGTTTCCCTATATTCTTCACATTCTTCTCCTCTAATTTCTCAAGCTTCAGCGCATCCTTTATTTCAAAATGGTCCAGGCATTTCTTCAAGTGGAGATATCATCCAGCACGCAGC
>CAVQPP010000261.1:0-3051 GCA_963714445.1 uncultured Actinomycetota bacterium | reverse complement strand
GGCCAGCGACGCTTCCATGACTTGATCGGACGGGTGCGACGGCGCCAGGGCCGGCGTAACAGGTCGAGCGGAACCTTGGCCTCCCAGACGGCCTTGTGGATGGGGCTGTTGGCCGTCTGATACTTCTCCTTGAACAGATGTTCGACCTGTTCGTCGGCCTTGTCCAGGGCGCCGGTGCGGCGCGCCTCCTCGTCCGTCTTGCCGCTCAGACGCAGGGCCGTTTCGGCGAAGCTCTGCTGGTCGCGCTCGGCCGGCGGGGACGTGCTCATGTCAGGGGACTCCGGGAGAGAAGGGAATACCACGATCCGCCGACTAGCGGCCGATCAAGCGTCTCTGAACTCATTGTATGCGCTACGCCGGATGTCGGAGGGACGAACACGTCTTCCACGAAGCCGAGGTGGCGGCGCGCCCGCCCGCGGCGCTTGACGTGCTGTGGTCCGAGTTCAAGGCCACTGGCGATCAGCGGCTGCGGGAACGGCCGATCCTGCACTACTCGCCGCTGGTCAAGTACGTCGCTGGACGCGATCGGTGGGCTTGTCCGGCACAGTCGATCAGGCCGACTTCGTCTTGTACGGCATCTTCGGGCTGATCGACGCGATCGAACGTTCGAACCTCGACCGTGCGATCAAGTTCGAGACCTACGCGATCAACCGGATCCGCGGCGCGATCATCGACGAGTTGCGGGCGCTCGACTGGATCCCGCGCTCGCTGCGGCAGAAGGCCCGGGAGATCGAGCAGGCCTCGGTCCGGCTCGAAGCAAAACTCGGTCGCACGCCGACCGAGCGGCAGATCGCCGACGAGATGGGTATCAGTCTCGCCGAGCTGCATCACATCTTCTCGCGGCTCTCGCTCATCAACGTGCTGGCTCTCGATGAGGTGCTGACGCTGTCCACGCGGGACGGCGATCGGCTCAGTCCTGGTCGAGACCCTCGAGGATTCCGAGCGCCGACGACCCGGTTGAGGCCTATGAGAACCGGGAGACGACGCCACTTACTGGCCCGCGCCATCAACACTCTGCCGGATCGAGAGAAGACTGTAGTCACCCTTTATTACTTCGAGGGCATGACGCTCGCTGAGATCGGCCAAGTGCTCGGCGTCACCGAGAGCCGGGTCTGCCAAATCCACGCCAAGGCAGTGCTGACGTTGCGTACCCGACTGGCCGAGCTGCGTTAAGAGCGCGCCAGGAGTCGCGGTAGCGGAGTCGGGGCGGGTGAGGCGGGTTTCGAACCCGGTCCACACGTTTGAACAAGCTCGGAGTGTTCGAACGTCCGATCATTGGCGAACCGCGCGCAACACCCTCCGGCGGAGGACTCGCTCGACTAGTCTGGACTCGTGCCCAGGATCAAGGCTCCGACCGTCGCCGAGCATCGCACGATGCAGCGCACGGCGCTCCTGGACGCGGCCCGGGACCTTCTCGCCGACGGCGGAATGGCCGCGCTCACCTTCGCCGCCCTGGCCGAACGGGCCGGGCTGGCCCGCTCCTCGGTGTATGAGTACTTCAAGTCCCGCGCAGACGTGGTCGAGGCGCTGGCGGTCGAGGACTTCCCAGCGGCGGTGGCCGACATCAGGGGTGTGATGCTGGCGCAGCCCACCCCGGAACGGCAGATCGCCGCGTACGTGCGGCGGCAGCTGGAACTCGTCGCCCAGCCAGGCCATCGGGGACTGCTCGCACTGTCCGTGCTCGAACTCGACGGGCAGGCGCGGGAGCGGATACGCGCGGCTCACGGCATGCTCGTGGACCTCGTTGTCGGCGCCCTGCGTCGGCTCGGACATCCGGATCCGCGAGCGACCGCCGCCGTGTTGCAAGGCGCGGTGGACGGAGCCGCGAAGCGGATCGATGCGGGCGCTGATCCGGCGGCGCTGATTGAGAGCGCGTTGACGCTGGTGTTGTTCGGCGTCCGCGGCCAGCGTCGCGCTCGATAGCGCGGCAGGTCCTAGCTCGATAGGGCCATGCGCATGCAGGCGTGCCTGCGGGCTGTGCTGAGATCCCTTCACGGAGTGTGTGCTGGCGTGTGGAGTTCGGGTTCGAATGCCGCTGCGGTTAGTCCGGATTGGCCGAGTTTTCGAGTTATCCACAGATTTGCAGAAGCAATGGATATAGTGCCCGGATCTGGGTGACGATGGATCTATGAAGATCCTTACGTTGCTGTCGATGTTGCTTTCCGGGACGTCAGTCTTCGGTGCGTCTGTTTTCGGTACGTCGGTCTGGCAATGGCCGTTGATGGGCAGCGGTGGCTCGCCTCCGACAATCGTTCGGCCGTTCGACCCGCCAGTGCATCGATGGCTGCCGGGTCATCGGGGCGTGGACCTCGATGCCCGTGGTGCGACGGAAGTGCTCGCGGCTGGGCCCGGGACTGTCGCGTTCGCCGGGGCGCTGTTCGGGGAGGGCGTGGTCGTCATCGAGCATCACGGGGTGCGGACTAGTTACGAGCCAGTGGACGCCTCCGTCCGTAAGGGAGATCCGGTGGCCCGAGGGACGCCGATCGGCACGCTGGCTGCCGGGCACTGCCCTTCGGGAGCGTGCCTGCACTGGGGTTTGCTCACCGGTCACGGGCACGGGGTGCGGTATTACGACCCGCTGTTGCTGGTCGGGCCGCTTCGGTTGCGACTCGAGCCCGTCAACTGAGCGGTTGATGGTCGAGTGACTAGTGGGCCGGTAGCGCAGCAGCGGTGGGCAGATTTCGGTGTCATGGACGTCCACGAGCGATGCGGCGAGTTCTGTGAGAGGAGGTCAATCGGCTGAACGAACCTTGGCGAACGGCGGCCGTGCTAAGAGCGGGTAAACTTGCCTCACGGTCCGCTGAAGCGGATCGACTTCGCGTGCCCGGAGACGGGACGCCTGACCGATCGCCCGACGAATTCGGGACCGGACTGCGAACCGGCGCCGGCTTCTGAACTCAGGGTCGGCCCGATTATCCGGGAACCGGCCTGCGAGTTCGGGACCGGCCCGTGAATCTGGGAACCGGCCGCGAACCAGGGATATCTCCGGCTCGACCGGTGGATCGGCGGACGCCCCCGACGCGATTGCCGTCCGGTCCGCTATCACCTGCC
>CAVQPP010000260.1:0-73604 GCA_963714445.1 uncultured Actinomycetota bacterium | reverse complement strand
GCGGAAGACCTCGTTCAGGCGTTCCATCAGGTGCGCCTCATCGGGCGGGGTTCCTCGCTGAATAGCGGCCTGGGCGAATTCGTGCGGGGTGACGTCCTGGAAGTCGATCGAACGCCCGGTCACCTCGGCGATGATCTCGACCTGCTCGCGCGAGGTCAGGGCCTCCGGACCGGTGAGGAGGTACCCCTTGCCGGCGTGACTATCTTCGGTGAGGGCGGCTACGGCGACGCGTGCGATGTCCTCCGGGTCCATCACAGCAAGTACGCCGTCACCGGTTGGGTCGACAACCTTGCTCGCCCGGATGGAGTCGCGCCACGCGAAGGCGTTGGACGCGAAGGCGCTGGGCCGCAGGTAGGTCACGCCAAGGCCGGACTCGTGCAGGACCTGCTCGCGGGCCGCGAGAGCGGCCCCCATGGGGTTGTCGCCCAGCGGCAGGAGGCGCGCACAGGCGGAGGAGAGCAGGACAATCCTCGGCACCCGCGCGTCTTGCGCGGCAGCGATCATCGTCTTGGTCTGCTCGGTCCCGCCTCCGACCTGCATCAGGAAGATGGCCTCGACTCCCTGGACCGCTTTGGACACGCTTCCGGGGTCGTCGAGATCACCGCCGGCGAGCTCGATCTCCGCCGGGAGGCTGGCCGCCCGCGAGGGGTCGCGCACCAGTGCCCGGACGCCGTGGCCCTGTTCGTGTAGCTGTCGCGGACGGGCCCGCCGACGTGGCCTGTTGCTCCGGTGACGAGATACATCTGAGTTCCTTTCGGGTCGGTGGTGATTACCAGGGCACTTCGCCGTCGCGATCGGCGAGGTGCCGGTCGGGCCGCCGGTGAACTGAGGGCGCAGGCGACGATGACGTCAGGCGACATGGACTGAATGGCCATGTCCGCCGCTGAGGTTGATCGCGGTCAGGCAGGGGTCGGCGGCGTTGATGCGGATATGGGGCAGCACGCTCGCAAATGCACAGTCATCATGTTGATTGCGGCCTTGACGCGGCGTAGAGCGGTGTGCCCGTGAACGCTCCAGTGCCAGTCCGGTCGCCGAAGCGGCTGAACGACCCGAGGCCGCTCCTGACATTGACGATCCGCGGGTTGTCGCTCTTCTCCAGCAACGGCAGAAGGCACGAATCACACGGAGGTAGCCGACGACGTTGTCAGTACACCTCCGTCATGTCGCCGGCTGTGTAGTCGTGCGGGTCACGACCGGGCCGGTGATGCCGGCGTTGTTGACCAGCACGTCCAGGTGCCCCTCGGCCCGCTCGACGAAGTCCGCGGCGTGACGAACCGACTCATCGGAGGTCACGTCCAGTCCCGGAACTGCGCACCGACGGTCGCGGCGGCGGCCTGTCCCGCTCGCTGCTGCGGGCGGTGAGATAAATGCTGTACCCGGCCCCGGCCAGACGCTGGGCGTCTCTAGACCGATGCCCTTATCGGCGCCGGTGACCAGCGCGACGGGTCGCTCACAGATTCTGTACTCATCTTCGGCTCCGTCCTGTCGATCACAGTTCGTCCCCGAGCCGCCCGTCCGCACCGCCGATCGCGAAGGTGCCGGGGACGGCGGGCTGGCTGGTGTTCGTTGTCTCCGTCACGCTCACAGGCTGACCCGGCTCCGTGGCCGCGGCGAGGAGCTGGCAGGTTGCTGCCAATTGCCCGGCCTGGAGACGGCTGGCAGACTGGACGGGTGCCTGATGACCAGACCAGCACGGTGCGCGGCGACGCCGAGTTCATCGCCCGAGCGGGGCACCTGTTCGACGCGGTGCACGAGGAGTTCGTCCTGGCGGCCCGCGACCTGGCCACCTGGTCGCAGCCGGGAGGTCCGGTCCGCGGTCGCCCGGCGGGTGCATTCCCCCGGCAAGCACAGACCCACGGTGCGCAAGCTGTGGAGCCCGCTGGTGCTGGTTGACGAGGCGCAGCGCGCACACCTGCGGCAGATCGACACAGCGGGTACGCAGGTACGGATCAGTTCCGCGCCGCTGCCGCACGAGACGATCATCCTGGATCGGCGGGTGGCGATCCTGGCGAGCCAGCCGTCGCCGCTCGGCCGCGAGTACCAGGGGGCGGCAGCGTCCCGGTACTGGTGGGCGGGGTTTATTCACTGTTCACCGCCGCCTGGGAGGCAGCCACCGGCCTCGACGCCTACCTGCGCGGCGAAGCCCCCGAGCTCGCTCCCGAGGCCCGGGAGATCCTGCGGGCGCTCGGCGCGGGCCTCACCGACGAGGTGGCCGCCCGGCGGCTGGGCACCTCGCTACGCACCTACCGGCGGCGGGTCGCCGAGCTGATGGCCGCGCTCAAGGCCGGCTCCCGCTTCCAGGCCGGGGTGCGAGCTGGCGAGCTTGGTCTAGCCCGCTGACGCGGCCATCCGTTCTCCGGCTCGGACACGGAAGGCCGGCGACGTGGCCGCTGCCCCCTGTGAAGTGCCAGAACTAGCGCACAGCATCTGAACTGGGCTTCTATCGCGGTCAAAGTGCGGCGATCAGCTCCGCCGCGCCGCCCCGCGCCCGGGCGATCTCCTGCGGGCCGAGGCCGACGACCCGCAGGCAGGACGCGGCTATCTCGTGGGCGTGCCCCTCGTCGCGGGCGCGCCCGTCCTCGCGCGCGTCCCCGTCCTCGCGGGCGTGCCCCCAGGATCCCGCCCGCCGCAGCTGGATGACCGACTCGACGACCTGCATGACGAGCGTCCCGGTCAGCGCCTGGTCGAGGCCCCCGCCGGCCGCCCCGCACAGCCGACCGAGCCGGCCGTAGACGGCCTGCAGGGAGGCTCGTTCGGCGCGAAACGACGCGTACTCCTCCCCTTGAACCTCAGGCAGCAGGTACAGGGTGCCGATATTGTGCGGGGCGCGGGTCAGGGTCTGGACGTCGATCAGGGCCAGCGCGTACAGCCCGGTGCCTGGCTCGCCGGCGCATCGAGACTCCAGGGTCGCGGCGACCTGGAGGCTAGGCCGCACCGACAGGGTGAGTAGCTCCAGCAGGATCTCGTCCTTCCCGCCGAAGTAGTAGTACAGCGACGCCTGCCGGATTCCCACCCGGTCAGCGATCTGCCGGGTCGTGGTGGCCGCCGGCCCCTGCAGCGCGAACAACTCGGCCGCCGCGTCGAGGATCTCCTCCCGCGCCGGGACACCCGTGTCGCTGGCCAGGCGCAGCCGTGGCCGCCCCGCGCGCCTCCGCCGCTCCGGAGCCCCACTCACCTCGGGTGAGTTTCGCACCTCCGCCACGCCTGCGATCATAACGGGCCGGTTCACCGGGCCAGCCACGCGCGCCAGCCGCCATAGCTGGTGATGTCGCTCGCGCCCGATAGGGCGGCGGGCTCACAGGTGAAGCCGAGCACCTCCCGCCCGTCATCCAGCCGGACCCGGCCGATCGTCATGGGGGCGACCAGCCCCGCCATGAAGCGGGCGAGCCCTGCCGCCGGCAGCCGCCAGACCTCCCCGGCGATGCGGGCAGGCGAGCCGGCGTCGCGCACCAGCCCGGGCTTGCGCGGCGTTGTGGCCAGCGCATACAGCCGGTACTCCGGCGCCGTCAGCGCGGGCTCGGCCAGGACGCCGCCGGCGGCGAGCAGCTCGTCGTTCAGCGGCTGACCGGCCAGGTGCGCGCCCACGACGAGGAGCTCCACGGGCGCCGCGTCATGCCGCGCGGCGATCTCCGCGAGCCGGCCGTCGCTGCCAGCCGGCCCGGTAAGCATTATCCCGAACGGACCGCTGCCGACCGTCCCGCAAGGCACGGCCACGGCCGCCAGGTCGAGGAGGTTGCAGAAGTTGGTGTACCGGCCCAGCCGCGCGTTGACGCCGACCGGGTCCGCCCGCACCTCCTCGAACGTGGGGTGCGCGGTCGTCGTCGGGGTGAGCAGCGCGTCGAAGCCGGCCAGCACCGTCGCAGCCGACGCCGCGAGCTCGTCGAGCCGCGTGCGGTCGGCGAAGTAGCCGGCCGCGCCGTGCTTGGCCCCGTCGAGGATGATCGTGGCGACAACCGGGTCGAGGGTGTCCCCGATCAGCTCCTCGCGGGCGGCGATGTGCTCGCCGACCGCCGCGTACCGTTCGGCGACGAACGCCCCGCCGTACAGCAGCGTCGCCGCCTCCAGCAGCGGCGTGATGTCGACGGGCTCGACCTCACAGCCGACGGCCCGCAGCCGCGACACCGCGGCGTCGAACGCCGATGCCCAGCCGTCGCCAAGGCCGTCAAGCTGCCCGGGCAGCGGGATGGCGAGCCGCGTCGGCCGCCGTCGGCCGGTGGCCGACCCGGAGCCAGTGGCCGGAGCGGCGGTCGCGCTCGCCGCCGCGGGGTCCCAGCCGCCGACGCGGGGCCGGGTGTCAAGCAGCGTCGCGAGCGGGTCGATGCCGTCCGGGCTGGCCATCACGTCGACTGCCTGCCGCGCAAGGTCGAGTGACCGCGCGAAGACGGTCACGCAGTCCAGCGACCGGCAGGCCGGCACGACCCCAGTGCAGGGGATCAGCCCGCGGGTGGGCTTCACGCCGACGATGCCGTTGAGGGCCGCGGGCACGCGGCCGGAGCCGGCGGTGTCCGTGCCGAGCGCAACGTCGACTAGGCCGAGCGCGACGGCGACCGCCGACCCCGAGCTGGATCCCCCGGAGATGCGCCCGGCGTCCCAGGCGGACCGGACCGCGCCATACGGGCTGCGGGTGCCGACCAGGCCAGTGGCGAACTGGTCGAGGTTCGTCTTGCCGGCCACGATCGCCCCGGCCGCCCGGAGCCGGGCCACCGCCGTGGCATCAGAGCCGGGCTGGTAGGCGTATGACGGCGCCGCGGCCGTCGTCGGCAGCCCGGCGACGTCGATGTTGTCCTTGACGGCGGCGACCAGCCCGGCGAGCGGCAGCGTCTCCCCGGCGGCGACCCGCTCGTCAACGGCGACGGCCTCCGCGACGGCGTCGTCGAAGGGCCGCAGCGTGATCCAGATCTCGGGACGGCCGGCCGCGTCGATCGCCGCGTACGCCGCGCGGACCCGCTCGACGGCTGTCATGCGGCCGCCCCGTCCGCCAGCGGCGCGTCCGGGACGAGCGCGACCAGCACCTGGCCGGGCTCGACCTGGGTGCCGACGGCCGTGTAGACCTCCGCCACGGTGCCGTCGTGCGGCGCGACCAGGACGGTCTCCATCTTCATCGCCTCCAGCGACAGCAGCTTGTCCCCGCGCCTGATCCGCGCCCCAGGGCGAGCCTCGACCTGCCAGACGCTCGCGGTGAACGGCGCTGTGACCGTCGTGGCCCCGGCTGGGACGGCGACCTCGGCCAGCGCGGCGGGACCGGGCCCCTGCTCGCGGTCCGCCCGGTCGAACTCGCCAGCGGCCCGCCACCGCTCCTTCTCCGCCCCGAACGCCCTTCCCTGCCGCTCCCGGAACCCCTCAATCGAGGCGGCGTTCTCGGCCAGGAATCGGGTGTAGGCACCATAGTCAAACCAGCCCTCGGTCACCTCGGCATGCCCGCGCCCGGCCTCGGTCTCCGCGCGCAGGTCCAGCAGCTTCTCGGCGCTGACCGGGTACCACTCGATCTGGTCGAAGAACCGCAGCGACCACGGGCGCTCGGCGAACGCTCCCCTGTGCCTGCCAGACTCGCCATTGCGGAAGCGGTTCCAGACCTGGGTTGTGCGGCCGACGAACTGGTAGCCGCCCGGCCCCTCAATGCCGTAGATGCACAGGTACGCGCCGCCGATACCGACGGAGTTCTCCGCTGTCCAGGTGCGCGCCGGGTTGTACTTGGTGGTGACGAGCCGGTGCCTCGGGTCAACCGGGGTGGCGACCGGCGCGCCGAGGTACACGTCGCCGAGGCCGAGGACGAAGTACTTCGCACTGTAGACGATCCGCCTGACGTCCGCGACGGTGGAAAGGCCATTGACCCGGCGGATGAACTCGATGTTCCACGGCGTCCACGGAGCGTCGGAGCGGACACTGTTCATGTACCGCTCGATCGCGAGCCGGGTTGCCGGGTCATCCCACGATAGCGGCAGCCGCACCGTCCGCGACGGGACCCGCAGCTCGTGGGCGGGCGGCAGCTCGTCCTCGATCCGCGCCAGCAACGGGATGAGCGAGCTGGCCCGCAGGGCCGTGCCCCCAGACCCCCAGGCGTCGGTGTGGACCTGCAGCGAGCGGATGCCCGGCGTGAGGTCGACGACCCCGGCAAGGCCTGCATCCTCAAGAGCCGATTGAAGCGCGTGCACCCGCATCCGCAGGCCCAGGTCGAGGACCTGCTCGCCGTACTCGACGATGACGTTGTCGTCGCCGTCCCGTCGGTAGACAACCCGGGGGGTGCCGTCCCCGGCGTCCCGCCTGGCCAGGATGCCGTCGTCGCCGTCGCCTCCGGTGCGGACGAGCGTGGGCACGGCGCGGCGGTCGCGCAGCGCGGCGGCGTCCGCCTCGCGCACCGGGACGAACCGGACCGTGTCGCCGGGGCGGAGCTGGCCGACCTTCCACAGCTCGCCACTCGCGACGACAGCCGGGCAGACGAAGCCGCCGAGACTCGGCCCGTCGGGGCCGAGGATGATCGGGGTGTCGCCGGTGAAGTCGAGCGCGCCCACGGCGTAGGGCACGTCGTGGATGTTGGACGGGTGCAGGCCCGCCTCGCCCCCGTCCTCCCGTGCCCACGACGGGCGCGGACCGATGAGGCGCACCCCGGTGCGCGCCGAGTTGTGGTGCACCGTGTACGTGCTGGCATACAGCTCATCGATGTCCGCGCGGGTGAAGAACTCCGGTGCCGCGTGTGGCCCCTCGGTGACCCCGATCTCCCACTCGGAGACGATCGCGGGCCGCCGCTCTGGCGGGGTGGGTCCCCCTAGCCCGGTAGGTGGGGTGCCCGGGGGCCGGCGGTCTGTGCCGGTTCCCCCGGGGAGGGGGGTGAACGGGGGGTCTCCGCCCCTTTGCCGTGGGGTCAACAGGGGGGTCGTACTCCCGGGGGTAGAGAGCACGTCGCCGGCTCGCAGCGCGCGGCCGGCGTGGCCGCCGAAGCGACCCAGCGTGAACGTCAACGCGCTGCCGAGGTAGGTCGGGACGTCGAAGCCCCCGCGCACGGCGAGGTAGGTGCGCAGGCCAGGGCCGGGGATCGCGCCGATCGTGAGGGTCGCGCCGGCCGGCACGGTGAACGCCGCCCAGCAGGGAACCGGCTGGCCGTCGAGGTCGGCGCGGGAGATGGCACCGGCGAGGCAGCAGGTCGTGGCGGCGGAGAAGCGCAGCGTGGGGCCGGTCGCGGTGCACTCCAGCGCCGGCGCCCCTTCGGGGTTGCTGACGGCGAGGTTCGCCTCGCGCAGCGAGACCTCGTCCATCGGGCCACTCGGCGGGACGCCGACCTGCCAGTAGCCGAGCCGGCCCGGCCAGTCCTGCACGGTCGTGAGCGCGCCCGCCACCAGCACCTCGATCCTCGGCTCGGGGTCGGTGACGCCCTCCAGGGTGGACGTGCAGTGCTCCGCCGCACGGACGTCGAGGCGGCCGAGCACCGCGCGCAGCAGTCCGAGGTTCGTGGTAACGCCCGCAACGCGAGTCTGCGCGAGCGCGCCACGCAGTGCGTCCAGCGCCGCGTCACGGGTGCCCGCGTGCGCGATGACCTTGGCGAGCATCGGGTCGTAGTGCGGCGAGACCTCCAGCCCGGTCTCGATCCCGGCGTCAACGCGGACCTGCGGCCCGACAGCATGGAACCGGGCCTCGGTGACGAGGCCGGGGCTGGGCTGGCCGCCCTTGTTCGGGTCCTCGGCGTAGACGCGGGCCTCGACCGCGTGCCCGCGCGGCACGTGCCGCCGCGCCATGAACTCGGCGACGCCCGCGGGTCCCTGGCGGGCGAGCCAGAGCATCTGCTCGACCAGGTCGACGCCAAAGGTCATCTCGGTCACCGGGTGCTCCACCTGCAGCCGCGCGTTCACCTCAAGGAACGACGCCTCTTGCGCCGCGGGATCGTAGACGAACTCCACGGTGCCCGCCGAGCGGTAGCCGACAGACGCCGCCAGGTCCCGCGCCGCCATGTGGAGCCGGCCGCGCAACGCCGACGGCAGGCCGGGCGCGGGCGCTTCCTCGATGACCTTCTGGTTGCGCCGCTGTAGCGAGCAGTCCCGGTCGCCGAGGACCGCGATGTTCCCAGTACCGTCGCCGAATACCTGGACCTCCACGTGCCGGGCCGGCCGCACCAGCCGCTCCAGGAAGACCCCGGTCACCCCGCTCTGCTGGCGCCGGGGGGACGACCCCCCTGTCGGCCCCCCGAAATACGCCGCTGCCAGACGCTCCACCTGAGCGAACGCCTCGGCGACTTCATCGGCGGAGAAGCAGGCGAGCATGCCGATGCCGCCCCCGCCGCCGGTCGCCTTCACCATGACAGGGAAGCCGATCTCGGCCGCCGCGGCGACCGCCTCGCTGGCCGACGACAGCAGCCCGGTGCCGGGCATCATGGGCACGCCGACGGCGCGGGCAAGCGACCTGGCGGTGTGCTTCTCGCCAAACGCTTCCAGTTGTCCGGGCGCTGGGCCGACGAACGCGATGCCCGCCTCCTCCACCTGCCGCGCGAATCCCGCGTTCTCGGAGAGGAAACCGTACCCTGGGTGGATCGCGCCTGCCCCGGTGAGCTTGGCCGCGGCGAGGATGGCAGGGACGTTCAGGTACGAGGACTGCGGCGGGGGCGGCCCGATGCAGATGGCCTCGTCGGCCTCCCGGACGTGCGGGGCGGCGATGTCGGCCTCGGAGTAGACCGCGACGGTCCGCAAGGACAGGCGGCGCGCGGTCCGGATGACGCGGCGGGCGATCTCGCCCCGGTTGGCGATGAGGACGGTGTCGAAGGCCCACTGGCTCACGCGGGCTCCGTGACGATCATGCGCAGCGGGGTCGGGTTGAAGTCGTTGCACGGGTTGTTCATCTGCGGGCAGTTGGAGACGAGCACGAGGATGTCCATCTCGGCGCGGAACGCCACCCGCTTGCCCGGACCCGAGATGCCGTCCACGATGCCGAGGGTGCCGTCAGCCTCGATGGGGACGTTCATGAACCAGTTGAGGTTGGACACGACGTCGCGGGCGCCCATTCCGTACTTGCTCGCCTCGGCGAGGAAGTTCTCCCGGCAGCCGTGCTCGGAGCTGGTGTGGTGGCCGTACCTGAGGGTGTTGGACTCCTTGCCGCACGCGCCGCCGATCGTGTCTTGCCGGTCGATCTCGTTGGAGACGACCGTGGCGAGCGGGTTGCCGAGGCAGGAGCGCAGCACGGTGCCGGTGCGGACGTAGACGTTGCCGCCCCAGGCGATCGTGTCGGGCACGTTGTAGCGCTCGCTGGTGTCGTGGGCGTTGTAGAGCAGGCAGTCGCCGGACTGGTTGCCGCCGACATCCACGATCGTGAGGACGTTGCCCTTCTGCACGACGGCGGACCAGGGGCCGCGGGCTGGGACGACCTCATCGAGAACGATCTTCCCGGCGGCCAGGGGCCCGGCGAGATCGAGGATGGTGCCCTCGGCGTACCGGGCGGGGTCTAGGACCACGGCGAGGTCCGCCGGGCAGCCCGGGACCTGGCAGGCGCTGTCGGTTATCTCCGGCATCGTTTTCTACAGTCCCCTCGCGGTGGCGTAGTCAGCGGTGTTGAGGTAGTAGCGGCGGGCCTCGGGGGTGGCGTCCCAGCGCGGGTCGTGCGGGCCAGTCGGGCGGGACCTCCAGGCGTGGATGCGCAGCAGCCCGCACGTATAGTCCGGCCGGGGGTCAACCGGGTGCGGGACGTTCGCGATGAGGATGATCAGCGGCAGCTCGGCGAGCAGTTCAACGGCCTTGCCCGGCAGGCGGAGCCGGTGAAGGTGAGGGCGCCGTCGGGCTCGACCCAGGCGCCCTTGAAGAACGACACCGAGGGCGGCAGGTCGCGCGGCCCGAGGCCGTGCTTGGCGGCGGCCAGAGTGAACAGCTCCCGGCCCGACGGCGATGGCCCTTGCGGGGCCGAGTCGCCGTACCTGGCCTGGTTCGCCCGCGGGGTGCTCGTCCCGCACAGGGCGTCATGCATGCCCGAGTCGTCGGCGACGACCGTGGCGAGCACCCGGCCGTCGCCGGACAGCAGCGGGTGCCCGGCGCGCAGGTAGGCCTGCCACGGGATCTTCAAGGTGTCGGCGACGTTCAGCCGCTCCCACGGCTCGAGCGCGTTGTAGAGGAGGACGTGCGCGCACGCCTCACCGGTGACGTCCGCCAGCTGGATCCGGGTGCCGCGGGCGAGCACCTTGTGCGTGTAGTTGCCGCCGGCGACGGTCTCCGCCCACGTGAGGTCCGCGGGAGCCGCGCCCGGCGGCGGGTACGGTGTGCTGCTCGCGGGCAGGTAGGGCATCGCGTCGGCGACCTTGGCGCCCTGCGCCCGCGCGTCGGCGCGGGCGGCGAGGACGGTGCCGGTCTCGCGGGAGTCAGCTATGGCGGCCATGGTCTTACGCGGCCCCTTCCTCGGCGACTTCCGCGGCGAGGACGGGGGCCAGCCGGGCGTCCTCGATCGTCGCGGTCCCCGTCCGCAGCCGCTGGTGGGCGAGGTAGCCGATGACGAGCGTGAGGCCGATGAACAGCGGCGCGCTCCACTGCAGCCACCACGTGTGCCCGGTCAGGTCGTAGACCGATTTGCGCGGCCAGATTAGGTTGATGACAGCCAGTACCTGGTAGACCACGGCGATGACGGTGACCGGGATTCCCCACTTGCCGAGGGAGAAAAGTCTCTTGCCGTGCTCGTCCACCCCCTCGGCGGTGGCGGCTGAACCGTGACCGCGGGCGGCCCGGATGCGGTGCAGCAGCAGCGGCCCGGTCACGCCCAGATAGCCGAGGTAGAGCATCGCGATGCACAGGCTGGACAGGGCGGTGAAGACGGCCGGCTGCGGAAGGTTGACGATCAGGGCGATCGCCGCGCCGGCGCCAACGACGATCGAGGTGACGATCGGCGTGCCGGTGCGCGGGTCCACCCGGCCGAGGATCCGGTGGCACGGCAGCGCGCGCTGCCGGGCCATCGAGAACATCATCCGGGATCCAGAGGTCTGGCAGGCGAGCGTGCAGACGCAGATCGCGATTACGACGTCAACCAGCATGATCCGCCCGGCGACCAAGCCGAAGGCGGACTCGACCACGTATGGCATGCCGACGGTCGCGAGGTTCCCGTCGGTGAGGCTCGGCGCGGCCATGAGCGCGCTGATCAGCAGCAGCGCACCGCCGACGCCGGAGACCGCCAGCGCCCGGATGATGGTGCGCGGGGTGAGGTTGCGGGGCGCATGAGTCTCCTCCGACAGCTCGCCCGCGGAGTCG
The DNA here is from genome assembly GCA_963714445.1 of uncultured Actinomycetota bacterium. GTDB lineage: Bacteria > Actinomycetota > Actinomycetes > Streptomycetales > Catenulisporaceae > Actinocrinis. The sequence goes on along the minus strand of CAVQPP010000260.1, from coordinate 62,403 downwards.
AAGCCGACCATCACGTAGGCCGCCATAAGCCCGGAGGCGAGGAAGGCCCATATGTACGGCGAGCCCGGAGTCGGGGCCGCGCCGGTCGTGTCGACCAGGACGGCGGGACCCCGCTTGGCGTGGGCGAACAGCGTGATGATGATCGCGGTCACGCCGAGGAGCTCCAGCACGACGCCGGTGCTGTTGACGATCGACATCAGCCGGATGCCGATGACGTTGATCGTGGTGGTGATCGCCAGCAGGATCACGCCGAGGATGACGGCGTTTTGCGCGCCCGTCGGGCTCGTCGGGGACGAGTTCGCGGCCGAGCCGCCGACGACCTGGAAGCCGGTCCAGATGGACGGCAGCACGGCCTGCAAGGCGATCGCGGCCGCCGCGACGGTCAGGATCTGCCCGATGATCATGACCCAGCCGGTGAACCAGCCGAACGTCGAGCCCGCCAGGCGGGACGACCACTGGAAGATCGCACCGGAGATCGGGAACCGTGCGGCGAGCGTGGAGAAGTTAAGCGCGACGAGCAACTGGCCGCCGAACACGATCGGCCAGGTCCAGAAGAACGCGGCCCCGCCGAACCCGTAGCCGAGGAAGAACAACTGGAAGACGGTCGTGAGGATCGAGACGAAGGAGAACCCCGCCGCGAACGAGGCGAAGCCGCCGACCCGGCGGTGCAGTTCTTGCTGGTAGCCGAAGGCCGCGAGGTGGGCGCGCTCGACCCGCTGGTCTATGTCAGTAGTGGACGTCATGGCTGCCCCTGGACGTTGGCGAGTAATACCTGTCAAGCGACAGGTAATTAGCCACAGGCTCTCCGCCGACAGGGTCAGCCGCCTTACTGCCGCATGACGAGTACGTAAAGCGCCGGCCCGCCATGTAACAGGCATGCGACAGGCAGCCCTTTCACCGGGGCGGGCCGTCAGCAGGACCCGGACCTGGCCCTTCGCGAAGATCATCCGCTCGCCTCGCGGGCTGGTGAACGTAGTGCCGACGTTGCCGTTGCGCCGGGACCAGGTAACGGTGGAGGCCTTGCCGTCGCGGAGCACGACCGCGGTGCCGTGCCCCATGCTCTGCGCGTACGGGGGCGGCGCACCGTATTCCAGGAACCGGGACGTGCGGACGGTCGTGTACTGGATGACGATCGTGGGCGCGCCGAGCCGGCCGCCCGTGGTGTCCGCCGCGGGCACGGCGTCCATCGACACGAGCAGCGCCCTGCGCGGGCCGACCAGCTGAACGTTAAGGATGACCCCGAGTACGCCGCGGCGAACGTGGCGGTTGGCTTCCCGGTGGCCGACACGGGGACCGGGCCGAACCGGAAGCCGATGTCATGCGCGGTGCTGGCACCACGCGCGTCCGCCAGCAGGGTCGCCGCCCGCGCGTACAGGGTGTATGGGGCCGTCGATCAGGATCAGCGCGTAGACGCGCCGCAGCAGCACGGGTGTCCACGTGGACGAAGTTGACGGCGATGTTGCTGTGGGCCTGCGCGGTGAGGAATTGCTTCCAGGTCGGGCCGGTACAGCGCGGCGCGGGATCGATCCCGGCATCATGCAGGATCTGCCAGACCGTGGAGGCCGCGATCGGGTGGCCGAGCCTGACCAGCTCTCCTTGCATTCGCCGGTGCCCTCACGCGGGGTTCTCCGTCGCGATGCGGATCACGAGCTTCTTGATCGCGGCCGCCGTGGACGGCCGCCCGGGACGCCGACGGCCCGTGTAATCCCACTTGCGCGCGATCAGCCGCCGGTTCCAGGCGAGCAGCGTCGCCGGTGTCACCATGAACACCTCACTCCACTGGCGCCGGGGACCAGTCGCGACAGCGCCGCCAGCCACAGCCGGTCGGCTGGCCGGTAACGGACTCGGCTGACCTGGCGGCGCAGCACGGCGTTCTCGTGCCGCAGCACCAGAAGCTCTGCGTCCTTGGCCGCCTGCCGCCGGGCCAGCACCGTCAGGCAGCCCAGCAGGCAGCGTACGAGCAGGTACACGACCGAAATGATCACTCAGCGATGGTCCCAGCCCCCCAGTCCGGCCAGGCCCAATCCAGTAATCGAGCCCCACATGGTGGCGGCGGATACCGTCACCGTCCGCGATAGCAAGCGGTTCGCCGAACCGCTTGCTATGCCCAGATCCTGTCCGCTATATGTCCGTGATCATGGGATCAGCCGAACATACGGTCGCATACTGTGGTGGCCTGTGTCATTGGCTCGAACGTGCAGCCGGAGCCGGTCCGGTGGGATCTCCTACCAGCTCAGAACGGCCTAAGCGAACGCAGCACCGGTCGGCAAGAAGGCCTAGACGGCGTGCGAGAACCCGCCGCGCGCACAGTTTCGCTGCTAGAACGGCGGTTTCGCAGACCGCTCGCTCCAGCAAGCAGCGCCAGCCGGGACGAGATTCCGAATCAGGGCGCTGACCTGCTGATACTACGGGTGGTCACTGGTGGTAGGTGTTGGGTTCGAACCAACGTAGGCTAAGCCGACGGTTTTACAGCCCGTCGCTCCTAGCCGAGGCGCACGCCGCTGACCAGCACATACACCGTTCGAGGCTCCGTCCCGCGCCGCCGTCGTCCGCTATGCGTCCGCCGACACTGGGCTTGGTCCACGGACAGGGACGGAAAACCCACGGACGGGGGCGGTGGGAGCGGTTACGCCGACCGTCCGCCTGACTCGGTGCCTCTGACCTGGCATTTCAGGATGCTGGCTCGATGTCGCCATCTCCCTCGTCGCCAGGTTCAGGCTCGGGTCCGGTGTCCTGGGCTCCGAGGGCGTCGGTGACCCGCTTGTTTGCGGCGTCAGCCTGCCCGAGGATGCAGGTGGGCGTAGATCTTTAGCAGGACCGCGACGCGGTCCCACGCGCCCACGGACCCGGTGGCCCTCCGCAGGCGGCGTGATGCCGTGCGCTCGGAAGCAGTCGCATCTCGCCGCTACGGGACGACCACGGATTACGTCACCTCGACCCAGATCTGCGACTCCCTCGGACAGGCCCGGCAGACCCAGACGGCCGCCGGGGGCTGGAACACCACGACGCCTGCCGCGTGGCCGCCTCCGCGTTCAATGACCGGGCAGAGTACTCCTACGAGGGCGACGGCCAGGTTGTTCCAGTTCAGGGAATCCTGAACCTGGTGTTCCTGATAGTGCGGGGTGCCCGCCCAGCCCGGGTCTTCGTCCCCGGGCATCAACCCGCCTACTACGCTCGAAACAGCTTGAACGAGCGGCTGGATCCCAGGAATTGAAGCCTCCACGAAACCGGGAAATTCGGATGGCGATAAGCAACTCGCAGAATGCGGAGTGGGGCTGGGATGAAACGGGCCCTGTGTGGGGAGCCCGAGCTTTTGCACCGATGCCCGGCCACGAACAGTGGCCCAGACAGCACGGGTGAGTCGCCGCTTCAACGGGCGACATAATACCCCTTGTGTGTGTTGGTTTTGATGAAGTCGATCAGGGACTCACGTGAGATGTACTTCCGCGAGCCGATCATGACCCACTCAATGTCTCCCTGGGCCGTCATCTGGTACAGCGTGGAGTAGCTGATGCCGAGCGCCTTGGCTGCGTCCTTGATGCTCAGCAGGTACGGTCCCTCATTCGACAGGTGCACCGGGCCGATGACGGTTGTCTGCTCGGCTTCAACGACATCTACCTCGGAGGTTGTGGTCTTCCATGACCCGAAGTAGCCGTACGGCCGGTCGAATTCCTCCTGTACCTTGGCAGCCGCGTCCTCCTCGCTGGTTGCTCTGACGAAGCGCTCGGCCACCTGCACACGGGTGACCACGACCTTGTACCGCACGTACGTCTCCCTGATCTGTCGCTTTGCCTGCTTGACGGTGGTCGTCTTCGGCCGGGCGGCGACCCGGCGCATCGCACGGGCTGTCGCGTCCAGCCGTGGCAAGTCCGGCGACACGGACGGCTGCCTGCGGCAGGCCGGCTGAGCCGTCGTATCGAAGTCGGACTCCTGGCTGGGCGGCGGTTTGCCGTGCTCGAGGTAGTACTGGCCAGCGGCCGTGATTGTGGCCGTCCAGATCTTCTTCTTGCGCCTGACGTCCGCTAGACCCTTGCCTGCCAGCGAACGCGCTGTCAGTTTGTGGCTGTGGTCGGGCCAGTCGCGATCCGGGCAGCCGTCGCCTATCCAGCGCAGTACGTCGAGCTGGCGTTGATTGAGCTGGACCATCGGGACTCCTACGGGACGCCGATAGTCCCGGTGGCATGCCCCAGGGGGTTGGCGTCGTGTGGATAACTCGCCTTTGTGTCCCTGCGCAGGCCGGGCGGCACGGTCATGATGATGCTTGCGCCTGCGCCCGCCCGGTTGTGACTGGAGAAGTAGTCTCGCTCTGGCTGGGCCACGAGCGACCGCGGGGCGCCGTGACTGCACCGTTTGCAGTAGTACTGCCCGTGCTCCGGCGGAAGTTCTTCACAGCAGGGGCAGCCGTCGCGGTCGCCGCGCCATTGTCCGTCAGGCCTTTTCATCTGCGTCTCGCGACAATGACTGCAGTTCCGCTGTACCGCGCCATCCGCTGCCAGGTTGTCAGAGTCCCAGTGCAGGACATGCCTACCGTCGGGGTGCTTTATGGTAATCCCTTCGTCGTCTTCGAACGCCCAGTGATGTCCGTTCTCGTTAGTAGCGCATTCGCGCGTGAGCTTACATTCGAGCCAGTCGTGCGGCCGGTTGGCTGTCAACCCGTCAGCCGCCTCCGCCTGCTGCGCTAGTTCGTGATACCAGCCCGGCTCAAGGGTGCCTGCGCGCATGATGGTGACGCTGCAGGCGCGGCGGCGGTTCTTCCCTCTCCCCTGCCAGCCGCCGCGCGGGTGGAAGTACACCTTGAGATCGTGTCCGCTGTCCAGCGTGATCCGGCGGGAATCGAGGCAGCTTTCGCAGGACCGGCAGTAGTGGAGTCCGTGCGTCTGCGCGAAAGGACAGGCGTCCCCTTCGCAGGGCCCGATGTCCATGCTGGTGCCGCTGTTCTCCGAGAAGAGATGATGGAACACGTGCTTCCTGCCGTTTGAGCAGTAAAAGCCGTAGTTGCCGTACCGAAGTTCGCCACCCATCAGGCGGGCACTGGCCAGGTTCACTGGCGCCTTCCTTCGCCGGTATCGGGGCCGAGTCCGCCAAGCTCACGCCGGATGCGCCTGGCTTCGCCCTCTGCACTGCGGAGCCGCCGCTCGAGGAATGCCCGCCGGTCCGGTTTCTCGCGCTGCCGGGGCGGCGCGGGGGCGAAGATGCCGCGAAGCAGCGGGGTCAGCATGGCCTGCCACTGGGCGCCGTCGAAGTCCGGCAGCCCCTGGCCCCACTGCTGGCGGATCTGGATGCTCGTGGACGCGGGGCACCGTTCCCACCATCCGGGCATGAGGCGGGCTATCGTCTCTGCCTGCGAGCCGGGCTCGGGCGTCGGCTGGAACAGCCTCAGCGACACGCCGTAAGTGTGCCAGTCAGCCAGCCCCTGGCACTCAGAGCACATGTCGGCTGCCTGCGGCACAGCCATGGCCAGCAGTTGGCGGAACCGCAGCCGCTGCCCCTTCGACCACGCGCGGAGAGCCTCATGGCGGAAGAGCCTCATGTGCGAGTCGAGGTTGTACCCACGCCGCGTCGCCGGAAGGTCACCGTGCTCATCCGGGATCGCGTCGGGGTCGCCTACCTGGGCCTCAAGCGCCTTGACCTCCTGCCCGGCGGCGGCCAGGAACTCCGTGGCCTTGTCCCGCTGCACCTCGCTCACGGGATTTGCCAGGACCTGGCGCATGAATCCAGCGTCGGCCTGCGCGCTCAGCAGATTCAAGCGCGCCATCGCGCGGTCGTGGTCGTACTCCGCCGCCCTCGCTTCCCTCTGACGCTGAGTTTCAGCCCAGCGGGCCTCGAACCGTGCCTCTAGCTCCTCGGCCGTCAGGTACGGGCCTGGCGGTGGGTCGGCGTGCTCCCACTGAAAAAGCACCTCGTGCCGACGGTCGTCCTCACGGCGCGGCTCACCTTCTCGCCACAGGCTCCACTCCCGGGCGATCCTGTCGCCGCCCAGGTCGGCCAGCACGGCCAGGAACTCCTCCGCCGAGCTAGTACTGCCGGGAAGCCGCCTCCACCTGATGCCGTTCGCCGCGGTAACGATCATCCCGGCCGGGGAAACAGCCACGGTATCCACGTCCTCCGGGATCGGGTCCAGCAGGCTGATGGCGACCACGCGGAAGCACAGCGTAGTACGGCATGAAGCGCCTGTCCGTGACATTGACGGCCACCTCAGCCGCGCCAGCCAGGCGATGCCGGATCTGGTGAGTGCTGCCGGATCCCAGGCTTGCGGGGAAGGTATGTGCCGGATGGGCTTGAAATCGCGTGACGTGGCAAGCGCGTTGTGTTCGGGTACGCAGCGCTTCTGAGAGAGGACGCAGCGCCATCTTCGGGCTATGTTCAATTTATGGCGGAGGAATCGGCAGAGCCTGGGAAAGTAGTGCGGGCGGATGGCCTGCCGGAGGGGTGGGTGCCTTTACTCACGGTGCCGGAGCGGTTCACACCCCTTCCCCTGGTGGAGCAGGCTCTGCCGATCGTCGCGATGTTCGCGGGCCTGGTAGGGCACGGAAGGCTCGCGCGGTACCGGGTGGCTATGTTGCGTGAGCTTGCCGTACTTCCCCGCGCTCGCTTGCCCATCAGGGCCATCCATGACTCGGTCCCGTGGATGGAGCAGTCGTCGGCTACGCGGCTTGTCCGGGATCTGCGGGGTGCTGGCCTGCTGGCCTACGATTCCAGGGCCGAGACGTACCAGCTCACCCGCGAGGCGCGGGTCGTGGCGGCTGTGTGCGGGGCGCTCACGACCTCGGGCGTTGACTACACCCGGATCATCAAGATCCTGGCGGCGACTATGCGGCTCGCCGATGCCATGAACGCGCCAGCGCAGGTGGCTTATGCCACGTTCCTTTCCGCGATCGCGGTTCTTGAGTTCGACCACGACGAGCTCAGGCGACTGCTGGATGACTACTCTGACGAGTCGCTACTGGAAGCCGCCCGGATGGCAGAAAGCCACGTGGAAGATATGCGGTCCCTGCTTGACGAGCAGGCCGACATGTTCGCGCGCTTCCACGGGGACGCCCAGTTCCTGGACCATGACCAGAGGGCGCACCACATGATCGCCAGCCTCGGGCGCCTAGCAGCCGAGGTCATCAGCTCGCTGTCCATGCGCGCCGGGATGCGGATGCGCGGGACCCTACGGGTTACCCGGGAAGACCTCCGGGACATGACTGCCCGGAGCGACACCGAGACGCTGGCTGCTCTGGTCTCCGGTTCGGCGCAGGCGCCGGTGTTCATGCCGGCGCCTGACACAGTCGCCGCGTTCACCGCGCTCGATGAATACCTTTCCAGGGAGCGCCGCCGCCCGCTGCCGCCGCCCGAGCCCACCGACCTCCGCCTCGACCCGGCAGACGACCCGGAGGCAGACCCCGCGGACTCGGCTGCCAGGGCACTGGAGGAGCTCGTGGCCACAAGGGACATCGGGCTGCATGAATGGGTCGTGGACAGAACGTGGGAGGGCGCGGTCGGCCGCATGATCGACGCGGTTGAAGCCTGGTCCAGATACGGGCCGGCCGGGGACAACAGCATGCTCGTGGAGCTTGATGCCAGGCGTGACCTCTGCCGCATCGGGGAGCGCGGGGTCGGCTGGTTCTCACTGACAGTGCTGCGCAAGCCAGCGGGACGGTCGCCCCGTGACACCGGTTGAGATCTCCCGCGCGCTGCTCGCCGGCGTCGTCTCCGCGGAACACCTTCCGGAACTCGGTGATGACGACGCCCGGCAGGAGGTCCAATATCGGCTCAGCCAGGCCGGATGCGACCTCGTCTACTCCCGGCACTTCGACTCATGGACGGCCAGCTTTACGCGCGGCGCGCCCGAGGCCGCGGTGATCGACTCCCCTAGCCTGCTGAACAGCGCAGACCTTGCGGTCCTGGCGGTGTGCTGGCTCCATCTCAGGTTCCTGCCAGCGGAAAACTCGCGGCTGCCAGTGGACGACGATGCCATGTTCGCTTCGGAGCAGCCACAGGAGATACCGCTAGAGGAGTCAGAAGTGGTGAGCAGCATACCGGCCCTGTCCAGGACGACTGTCGGCATCTCGGTGGGGAAGCTGAAGAGGGCAAGGTTCCTCATCCAGCGCGAGGGAAAACTGTCCGCAGGCCCCATGATGGACACGATCGACGAGGTCAGGGCAACTGAGCAGGCGCGCCTGCTCATGCTCCGTCACCAGCGCCTGGCGCGGCTGCAACGACAGGGCGAGGAACCATCTGCACAGTCCGGTGCGCCTGGCGGCACGGACGGAACCCCCGATGCCGCAGATTGAGGAGGCGCAGTTCGTCAACTGGGGATCGCTGCGCCCCGACGTCATCCCTCTCGCAGCGCCCGGCATCACCATCGCGGTCGGGCCGAACGGCTCAGGGAAGACCTGCTGGCTGGACGGCCTTAAGGTCATCCTGGGCGTCGCGGACTTCTCCCAGCGGCGCACCCCGGCCAGCTACATCTTCAACGGAGGGCCCTCCAACATCCCGGCGGACCAGGCCTGGCTCCGGGCGACCTTCGCCAACCCGGTGCACCCCGGGCGGCGGCACCGTGTGTTCGCCGTGGCCGGGAACGGGTGCGAAGACGCTGAGCACGCGACGGTCATCTGCCGGGTGCAAGGAGACAAGCGCAAGTACCTGGTACTGCCAGGCCACGTCACCTGGGGGCGCGAGCGCCCCATCGACGCGGACCTGGATGGCCTGGCCCACATGCCCGACAACCGGTGGCTCGGCCCGCAGAAATACGACTACCTCCTCGACCGAGCCGGAGTGTCCAAGGCCCTGCGCGGCGTGCTATCCCTTCCTCAGGGCGAGACCGACCGGCTCGTGACGGAAACCCGGTCCGGGCTCATGCGCCGCCTCCTAGAGCTGACCGGGCGCCAGGGCACGCTGGATGAGTTCCGGGTCGCGCGCGTCAAGTACGGCGAGGCAAAGACCCTGCACCGGGAAGCCAGGCAGCACTTCGAGCAGAAGAAGCTCGGCCTCGCCCAACTGCAGTCCAAGCTCCGCCAGTACCGTGAATGGGAAGCCCTCAGGGGAAAGCTGCAGACCATCGACGGCTTCCTCCTTCCCGCTGCCCGCCACTTCGCCGCCGCAGAGGAACTCGAAGCAGCCACAAGGAACTTCTCGTCGAAGCAGGAAGAGGTCGCCAAGCTAGCGACTGCCGCGGCAGAGGACCGCAGGGTCGCCGATGCCAGGAAAGCGGGGATCGCTGGCCTGGAACACGAGCATGAGGAACTAGGCGGGCTGGAGAAGCGCCTGAGCACTGCGGCCAGAGAGGCTGCCATGCAGCTCGGCAAGGCTGGCGAGCAGGCCAGGCAGGCATGGCGCGAGTTCGATGCCGCCTGGGCTGCCGTCGGCAGGGCCTCCCGGGAAGAGGTCATTGCGACAGTCGAGTCGGCCGAGATAGCCCTGTCCGCATGCCTGCGTGCCCGTCACGTGGCTGAGGCGGAGATAGCCACGCTCCAGGAGGATCTTGAACGCGTCCTCACAGGCGGGAGCGCAGCGCCCGCCGCCGTCCGCGCCTTCCACGACCAGCTCCGGGAAACCGGGATCGAGGCAATCGTAGTCGGCGACACGCTCGCCGGCACGGCAGGCGACGCTACCGGGTCTGCTCACGCCCGAGCGGCGCTCGGGGATGCGGTCTGGGCCGTGGTCGTGCCGCCCGCGCACTACCAACATGCACGCGAGCTGGCAGCTGCTACAGGCTATCCGTGGCCAATTGCCCCCGCAGGACCCGGAAGCCCGTCGGGCGTGCTCAGGTTCGCCCGCGGCGACGGCAGGCTCGGCGCGCTGCTCGCCATCCTAGACGCCATGCCGGCTTCCAGCAGCAGCGAAGCGGCCAGCCTAATTGAGACAGGAGCGGACGCCACCACGCCCGACGGCATGCGTCACGGGCGTTTTCTCTCCCGCATGACACCCGTCCGAGATCATGTGCTTCATCCGGAGGCGCGTGAGCTGGAGGCCTCCCGCATCCGAAGGACGATGGAGGAGTCCCGCAGCGTCGTCGCGGAGTCTGGTGCCGAGGCCGCCCCGCTGCGGGAGCGGCTCGCCTCCGCGTACCGGCTGCTCGACGCGGTCCGCCGCCTGCAGGAGAAAGGCAGGCGTTCCGGGCCGCCTGCCACCTGCTGGCCACGGCATGCGAAGCGAACCGGTCGGCGATGCAGGACCACGCCAGCGCCTCAGCCAGGGCCAAGGAGCTATTCGGCCATCTCCAGACCGCGATAGCCGAGGCCAGCAGCCTCGAAGAGCGGGCGACCGCCACCGAAGGGCGCCTGCGGGATGCCGGGAACGAACTAAGCACGCTCGCAAGCAGGCGCATGGTAGCCGAGCTGGCGGCCCAGGCGGCCCCGCTGCCTCCCGACTTCACCGAGGCTGACATCGCGCGCCTTGAGCCGGGCATCCACGCTGGAGGCCCAAAGCACCATACTGGCGGCGGAGGTCAACGACCGGGACCGGTTCCCGGATGACATCCGCGACCCGGTCATAGTCAGCCAGTGCGAGGCAGAGGAGCGCAGGCTCACGGATGTCGAGCAGCTCGTGGCCGACAGGATCGGCGAACTAGAAGCCCAGGAGAGGATGGTCGAAGAGTCACGAAAACGCTATGACGACCATATCCGCGCCCTCGTGCGCAGGCTACGGAACAACTTCTCGGACATCTGCGCGACGGCGGGCATCGACGGGCGGATAGAGCTCGTGCCTGGCGACATGCAGGAAGAACTGGGCATCGACGTCCTGGTGTCGCACAAGATCGGCGAGACTCCCGTGTCATACCAGGAGGGAATCCACTCCGGCGGCCAGGGCACCAAGATAGCGATCATGCTGCTGCTCGCCGCAATGAGCCTTGGCCAGGCAGCCGATCTGCTGATCGTGGACGAGCACAACGCCCACCTCGACGGGACCAACACCGGGCAGATCGCCCAGCTCATGAGCCGACTGTCCAGCCGTGTCCAGTTCATCCTCAGCGCGCCCACACACGGGAAGGGCACCGCCGTCGCCGGATCATGCGATATCCAGGTAACGTTCCTGCCCCGCGATCCTGGGCACACGCTCAGCCCGCCCGTCCGCCTGATGTCCAGGCTCGACGCGCCCAGCCTGGACGCACGCTTCGAATCGCTGCAGCAGCCCCTGACCTGACACCGAGGACCCATGCCCCCCGACGCAAGCAACAGCAGCGTTCGGCTCGGCCGCAAGCTGGTACACGGCCGCAGGGTGCAGCCCGTAGCCGCCGTGGAGGAGGCACAGGCCGTCCTGGTCCGGCTCCCGGGCGACTCCGCCTGGTCAGCCCGGTCCCTGCTGCGGCGGGCGCTGGCCTCGGAGTCCATCCCAGGAATCATGGTGCGTCCCCAGGAAGAGAACGCGGCCCTGGTACTGGCCGCCTGCGGCGTCCTGCGCCTGGAAGAAAAGGCCGAGGGCGACGCCGCCGTCTACCACTGGCGGCCCTACCGGGCAGCCCTTGCCGACGGGCGCCGCGACGAGGTCCGCGTCCTCCTTGGCAAGCTGGATCCCGACGAGGCACGAGCGGGGCTCCTGCATGCCATCGCGGCAACGCCGGAACTCAGCCTCGAACGAGAGCTCCTGTCCCAGGCCCAGCCAGGCACGCCCCTGCGCGTCCCGGAGCACTCCGCAACCCAGTCGGGCACGTGGTCGGTCTACGACGCAGCGCTGCGCGCGGCAGCTGGCTGGCACCGCGCGCAGCGCAATGGTCAGCCCCTGTCGGCGCGAGAGCTTGCCGCCACCAGTCTCGGCTGGTCGAAGGCCTGGACCGAGCCTCGCATGCTGGCATTCGGGCGGGTCATCGGCATGGACTTCGACGACGCCCTGGAGACGATGGAGCCGGAAGTAAGGCTCCGCGGCCCGCTCTCCTGGACCGCGGGAACAACCGCCGTAGATGCCCGCGTTGCCCGCCCGTGGGTCTCCATCCCGGCCCGCAGCGCCCAGCAGTACGGAACCCTGGACTACTCACAAGCCCAAGGCGTGCTCGTCATCGAGAACCTCGACACCTTTGAAGCCATATGCCGCCACTCAAGCGCCCCCGATACCTGGCTCTGCCTATGGGGTCACGGGTACGTCAACAACAGCCTCACCGGCCTCGTCAGATCCATCAACAGGGTGACGGCATGCTGGGCCGATTTGGACGCCCACGGCATTAACATCGTGGGAGACCTCCAGCGCAGATCCGAGCGCCCCGTCAGTCCCATCTTCATGGAGGCCGGGCTCCACGACGAATTCGCGTTCCTAGAGCAAGACGACAAGCAAGTCAGCCTGGCCCAAGACCTTGCCGTCACCGGTCACCCCGACCTCAGGGCACTCGCCGCGAGGATCGCCGCCACAAGACTCGGACGCGAGCAGGAAACCATGCACCATCTCATCCCCAAGCTTCACAGGCGCCTCCTGCTGCTCGCTGGGCAAGCAGGGGCATAGCCACCAGGCAAAGCCACAAGCTGCTCCTGCCAGCAGATGAAGCAAGCGCACGCCGGCGCCGGGGTGAATCTGACCGAAGAAGAGGGATGCGCCGCCCTGATTGGACATTCGGCCATGGTTCAGCTCGCAGATTCCGGGTTTGGCGGCTGCTCCCGCCTGCCCTGCGGGCGTCATCCAGGACGGTCCGGGTACGGTCCCAGGAGGTCGGCACGAGTGCAGGAGATCTGGTGCGTGACCTTGATGTTCTTGTGGCCGAGCCAGCGGGACACCTGTCGGGCGTGCGTCCAATAAGTATTTTGGATCATGGCTTGTCAGAGGTTGATGCAGATGTGCTTACACCCTCATCATTCAGGGGTCTCTGATGTGCTTACTGCCCAGGTTCAGGCTCAACACCAGCGAAATCCTCCTGCAAACCCGGCGCACATTTGCAAGCGTCAGGAAGCCTGCTCGACGCCGCCGTCACCTTCATCATCAGGCTCCCCGCCAGTGTCCTGGGTGCTGAGGGCGACGGTGATGCGCTGGTTGGCGGCGTCGGCCTGCCCGTCGATGCAGTGGGCGTAGATCTTGAGCAGGACCGCGACGCCGTGCCCGGCGCGGCGGGCGACCTCGGTCGCCGGTACCCCGGAGTTGAGCCACAGCGAGACCGCCGCGTGGCGCAGGTCGTAGGGGCGGCGGCCGAGCGGGGAGCGCTGCTGGGCGGGGGTGAGGGCCTGCTTGCGGGCCCCGGTCCATACCTCGTTGTAGCCGGAGTCTTGCAGGATGCCGCCCCGGGCGGTCTGGAAGACCCGCCCGTCCGGGGCCGTGCCGTAGTTCTTGATGTGGGCGCGCAGCAGCCGGGCCAGTTCGGGCGGGATGGGGATGGTGCGGGTCTCGTTGCCAGCGCGGTGCTTCAGGCCCCGTTCCTGCCTGGCGGTGCCGTGGTCGGTCCAGGCCCGGCCGGCGCGGGAGGCGGAGGCGGCCAGGACAATCCTCCCCCACCCCTTCTTGGGCAGGTACAGGTCGCTCTCGCGGAGCATGACCGCCTCCGACGGCCGCAGCGCGGCGTAGTACAGGCAGCCGAAGAACGCCTCCAGGCGCTGACCCCGCCCGCTCAGCCCCCGCACGGCGGCCAGCAGGTCCCTGGCCTGGGCAGGGCTGACGACCACCCGCCGGTCAACGCTCGCCGCGACGGCCGGGGTAGTCCACTGGATGCGGTTGACCGGGTTGGCGGCGAGGTGGCCCTGCTCGACGGCGTAGCCGAGCGCGTTGTAGAACACCGACCGCTTGCGCCGCTGCGTTGACCCGGCCGCCGCCTTCCCGGCCAGCGTCTTGCCGCAGGCGCCCAGCGCCACCCGCACAGTCGCGGTGTCTTCCAGCTCGGCGACCGGCAGGGAGGCTCGCCCGGCGCAGCCGAGCGCGGCGGCAATCTCCGGCGGTGGGGCCTGCTCGCGGGTGGCGGGGTTGAACGCCCAGCCGAACAGCGCGGCGCGCAGCACCGTGGGCTCGGGCGCGCCCGGCTCCTTGCTGGTGAGGGCGATGGTGACGGTGACCAGCGCCTCGGCAACCGACCGGCGGGAGACCGGGGCGAGGTTCGGCCACTTGGCCTCGGCGTAGGTACGGGCGTGCTGGTACCAGGTCACCATCTCGTCCCCGGTCGTTTCAGCCTCGGGCAGGCCGGTGCGGGCGCTGAAGGACCGCCGGTCGCGGGCCGCGTCCTTCAGGCCGGTCAGGAAGCCGTCCGCGAGGGGACGGGCCTTGAATGACTTGCAGTGCTCCCGCCCGTCCACGGCCCACCGGACCCGGAACCGTGCCCCACTGCCGGTGCCGAGCCGCTTGATGTCCCAGAACCTGACGTCGTAGCTATCCATCTGCTGTGTGCTCCTGTCCCTCTCGCGTGTCTGCTTCCAGTTGGCGCAGCCACCAGGTGAGTGCGCTGCGCCGGACCCGCACCCCGCCACCAGGCAGCCGCACCACCGGCGGGCCGACTCCCCCCCGGCGCCAGCGGTAGAACGCGGCCCGCGACACCCGCAGCTCGGTGGTCACCTCCTCGATTGTCAGCAATCGGTCCGCCGCGGTCCTGGGCGCATCCGGCGGGGTGGCGGCGGGCCGGGCGGGAGCGGTGCGCGTTCCCGGGAGCGGCCCGTCCGTGGGCCCGCGACGACGCACGCTCGCCTCCGCCCGCCCCGTCAAGTCCGCCCCCCGCACAGCCCGCCAGGCCAGGGCTGCCGTCCCAGGGAGCACGAGCTATAGGCCAGCCGGGGGAATGGGCCGAGATAACACAAGGCCCGGCGGCGGGGCGGGGCCGGGCGGGCGGCCCGGCCCTGCCGGAGGGGAAGGCCGACAGGAGCGGGCACAGGGTCCCGGGCGGTGACCGACGGCCCGGCCTGGCCGGCCAGCGGCCGGCGGGGCGGGCTGGCCTGCCGCCCGGGACCGCAGGCATCCACCCTCCACTCCAGCCGTCCCGTCAAGCCGGCCAGCGCGGGGACGGCCGCAGCACCCGGCCCCGGGCTATGGGCCGGTGTGCGCCGGTGCCCGCCCCGCCAGCAGGGGGCGGCCCCGCACGAGGGCCGGCCCCCGGGCGGGTACCGCGTAGGGGGCACGGCGGCACGCACTGCGAAGGTGCGTGCCACGACCGGGCCAGCGCCCGCCGCCGGGCAGCCGGATGAGGGCATGCCTGGCTGCGGGCACCGTGTGATGCTGCTCGGAGGATCTGTCATGGTGGACTGGTCCCGCGTGCCGCCGTATTGGTCGCCTACCTACAGAAATCGGGTTTTGAGGGCCCTTTTTCACTGCAGCCCCGGGAAAAGGTGCTGGAGGGACAGAAACACTCCGCTGGTGGAGGGGTCCGGAGAAGATGTCATCTAGACCGCTTGGTTGTCACTCCAGATGTCACTTGTCCAGGTACTTGTCATCTGTGGCGTGGTGTTGTTGACAGCCGAGCTTGATTCGCTCGCCCAAGATCACGGGGTGATAGCCGCGGGGCGCTGCGCGCGTAGCTTTAGGCTGTCTGTCAGCTCGCGGACGGCGGGTATCACTTGACATGTTCATCGCATCTCCGTCCCTGGAGTTCGCCGATCCTTGGCAGCCGACTGAGTGACGACGGTTAGACTCCCAGCGTTGCGATGGGGACGGAAAGCGCGATCACGGGCGAGTCAACGCGGCGGGGCCGGCTAGGACGCCTGGGCGGGGAGGGCGATGCCCGGTGATAGCGGGGGGTCGTGGAGGTATCTCTACGAGCGGCTAGGCGAGAAGCGCTTCCAGCAGTTGTGTGGGGCGCTCTTGGCTCACGTGTTCCCGGATGTGGCGTGCTATCCGGTCGGGCAGAAGGACGGCGGCCGTGATGCCGTGCGCTCTGACCGGGGGCGTCGCTTTGTTTATCAGGTCAAGTGGACAAACAGGCGCCTGCGTGATCCTGTGGCGTGGCTCGATGGGGCGATCCGGGAAGAAGCAGCGAACATCAGGCGGCTGGTGTCCGAGGGTGCCGAGGAATACATCCTGCTGACCTGCGTAGCAGGCACGGCGGCGCGCGGCCGGGGCACGATGGACCGTCTCGACGAGCGCTTGCAGGTCCACTCGGAGATCTTCGGCGTACCTATGTCCTGCTGGTGGCAGGCAGATATAGACGCCCGGGTCGATACGGCTCCCAAGGAGCTGAAGTGGGCTTACAGCGACATGCTGGCCGGGCACGACCTTGTCCGCTGTCTCATCGAGCGCGACGCTCTGGAAGAACGCGACCGGGAGCTGGGAACCCTTCTGCGGAAAGTGGTCGCCACTCAGTGGCAGGACGACGCGAAGGTCAAGTTCCGGCAGGTTGACATGGATAACTACGACCTCAGCGACCTTTACGTTGACGTGACAGCGCGCTCCGTTCAGGAGCGCCGCCGCGGCCTCCATCTCCCAGGCAACGTGACAGAATTGGGCGGCGCCGCAGTTCATCTGCTCAAGTCCTCGGCGGCTCTCACTGTGGTCCGGGGTGCACCGGGTCAGGGCAAATCAACTCTTGGCCAGTATCTATGCCAGGTGCACCGGGCGGAGTTCCTGAAGCACCCGGACTACCTCGCCGGCCAAAGACCCGGCCTTAAAGCCGATAAGCCCCGCCTGCCGCTACGTGCCGAACTGCAGGACTACGCCGTCTGGATGGATGGCGGCGACCCGCTCGGCGACGGCGACGCCCAGCCGACGCGAAGGAAGCGGCCCAGGCCTTGCTCAGTGGAGGCGTTCCTGGCCTACGTGATGCATCACCGCAGCGGCGGCCTGCCCGCCACGGTGTCCACGGTGATGGACGTCCTCGGCCGCTTCGCAATACTGATCGTGCTCGACGGCCTGGATGAGGTTCCGGAAAAGGACGCCCGCGCCCGGATAGTCGTCGAGATCAACGAGTTCACCGGGAGGCTGGCAGACGCTGCTGTCCCGCAGCAGGTCATCGTCACTACCCGCCCTAACGCTTCGGGGCTGCCAGAGCCGTCGTCGGAGACGTTCGACACGATCGAGCTGATGGACCTCTCTCCCGCCCTGCGCCAGGAGTACCTGCGTAAGTGGGCTGACGCGCATTCGATCCATGGCCCGGACCGACGGAAGCTGCAGCGCATCTTCGACCAGCGGACCGCCGAACCGCACATCGCGCAACTGGCCGATAACCCGATGCAGCTAACCATCCTGCTCTACTTGATGCACCGCCGCCAGGAGGCGGTGCCGGAGCGGCGGACCGAGCTGTACACGGCGTACATGGAGACGCTGTTTGACCGCGAGCAGGCCAAGCCCTCGCTGGTCCGCAAGTACCGCAAGGATCTGGAGGAGATCACGGCGTTCCTCGGCTGGCACCTGCAGGCGACCGGCGAAACGGAAGCCATCAACGGCCGGCTTCCCACCCAGGCCATCCGCCGCGCGATCAACGACTACCTGTTCACGATGGGCAAGGACACCTCAGTAGTCGACGCGCTCTTCGATGGGGTAACTCAGCGGATCTGGGCGCTCACCAGCAAGATCAGCGGCACGTACGAGTTCGACGTCCCGCCCG
Source organism: uncultured Actinomycetota bacterium (assembly GCA_963714445.1). GTDB lineage: Bacteria > Actinomycetota > Actinomycetes > Streptomycetales > Catenulisporaceae > Actinocrinis. Next base: position 44,993 of record CAVQPP010000260.1, on the reverse strand, counting down.
TGCGGGAGTATTTCGCCGCCAGGTACCTGTACGCCTACGCCGGCGCATCCTCACCTCAGTCACACAAGTCCGCCATTCTCCAGCAGCTCGTGCGGCGCTCCCATTGGCTGAACACGTGCCGGTTCTTCGCGGGGTTCGCGAACCCGAACGAAATCAGCGGCCTTGTCGAAGGGCTTGAAGAAGAGTTCGAGGAAGGCCATCATCCGCGTCAGGGCCGCCTCGCTGCCTGGACCCTGCTCGCCGACGGCGTTTTCGACGCGCGTCCGCGCACGCAGCAACGCGCCGTCCGCCTGTTCGTGGACGACCTGAGCATCCGGCTGCTCTCCCAGGAACTCGGCTCCGGTGCCTGCACCACGAAGTTCGCCGACGAGAACGCAGCCGCCATGCTGTCCTCCGCCCTGCGAGATACCTTTGCCGCGAACCCATCCGGGCCACTGAACAGCGAGCGGCTGCGCATCGCATGGCAGGTGCAGCCCGACCGTGCGCTCTTCGACGGCTGGTGGCAGCCGCGCATGGACCAGGCCACCGGCACCGACAGCGAGCAGGCCTGGCTGCGAGCAGGCGTTCCCTTCCAGGGCGGGCAGCGGCTGACCGCCGCCCAGATCAGCCGCCTCAACCTGGCCGATCCAGGGTCGGCAGCCGCCGCGCTGGAAGCTGGCGTCGTCCCGCCGCCCCGCTCACCATCCGAAGCCCAGCTTGTGCACAACGTCCTGGGAGGCCTCTGCTCCGAAACCCCGGCCACCGTCGCCGGGTATGCGGATGACGTCCTCCGGCTGCTTGCCCCGCAGAATTTCCTCCGCAGGGCCGGCATGGGGTCGGGGTCGGATCCGTACAGTATGGATTACGGGCATGCCGATATGACCGTGACCGACCAGCAGCGGCTGGCGATCCTCAGACGCCTTAAGTCCCGCGATCCCCGCTTCGGCCGGATCCAGGCCGCCTCGCGGACCGGCCGCGGCCAGGCTGGCACGACATCAATCTGGGGAAACACCGCCCGCGAGGTGAGCCAGATCTTCGGGCCATGCTGGCTCGCCGCCGAGATCGCCGTCATCGGCGCCGCGACCGAATCCGAGAACTACAGGACTGAAGGCGACCTGACACCCGGCACGGCGCCACTCGGGGACCACCCCGACTACGGCAGACTCCTGCAGGAACTACGCCTCAACAGGTCCCAGGCCAGCTGGTGGACATCTCAGTTTGAGGCGCACACCGACCCGCTGTCCCGCGCAACCTGGACCCTGGGCCTGGTCTCCATCGCCGACGACAACGTCCTGACCCGGTGCCTAGACCAGCTCGCCAGCGGCCTGCGGGAACTTCCCGCGTCCCTTCTCCAAGCGCTGTGCTACAGCTCAAGCCGAATCGGATCGGCCGAGCTGAACTGCTTTCGGAAGGAAAACTGCATCGGCAAAGCGGCCAAGGCATCCCCCCTTTCCTGGCTGCTCGCCGCCCATCACGCCTTCGACCCCGAAACCATCTGTATCAAGACAGGACCTGACGACGAAGAACTCGCGTCCTTGGCTGTGTACGGAATCGCCGCCTGGCCGGCCTTGTACGCGCTGACGTGGCGGGCACAGAGCAACCCCTCCAGCAGCCTTCTGGCATGCTTGCGCCGCTACGGCCCCCACGCGTGCCCGCAGAACATGGTCATTGAGGGCATTCCCGTTCAGCTGATGCGCGACGTACTCCAAAACCCGGCAGACCTCCCTCTTGCGTGGGTGACATCGGCAGAGCAAACACTGTCGGATCACGCTGAGGAACCCTCGCTCGCTGACATAGCCGACAGCCAAGCCTGGTTCGCATAGCACCAGCTCGTCCCGTCTGTCAGCTCTGCTGAAGGCGTTCGCGACGGGTGCTGCGATCCACCGTTCGGCGATTCGCGTTCACCCCCAGCGCCCGCACCAGCGAACGGAAAACCACCCCAGCCCGGTCCCGGCGCAGCCATCACCCGATAGGGAAATGACATCTTCACCGGAGCGGACGTTCATGCTCTCCAGATGACAGGAAGACTGCGCAGAAATGACATCGTTCCTACCGGATAGTTGCCGGTGGCCAGGTCGGTTGGGCTGTCAACTCGTCGGCGGTCTGGTCAGTCCCGGCCAGCGGGCAGGGAAGGCTGGGAGTCCACGCCGCCTGGCAGCGTGAAGCAAGTGCCGCGACGGCGATCACCTCTTGCCGGGTGCGGTTCGGGAACTCACCCTGCGTATCCGGACAAGGTGACTACGACCGGAATGAAGGCTCGTGGGCTGCCCTGGTGCTCAAGGATGTAGGCGCGGCCGTGATCGTCTGAGGTCATGTCGCAGCCGAGCGCCAGCATGTCCAGGCGTGCGATCAGGTCGGTTTCCCCGGTTTCCACGTCGATGCGGTAGACCGTGCCATGGCGGGTGGCGGTCATGACCGTGTGCTCGTCGATCCTGATCGCGCCGCGCTGGTCTGGGTGCGGTGAGCGGAGCCGGTCATCGACCGGAACAGTGGGGGTCTTGTCGAGGTCCACGACGCCGAAGTGGCCGTCGCCGGCGAGGAAGAAGCGGCGCCCCGACAGCCAGACGGCGTTCCAGATGCCGGCCTGGAAGTTGACGACGTTGCGCTGCTCCTGTCCCATTTCAGTACCGAGGCAGGTCAGGGTGACGGACATGCCGAACTGGAGCCACTCGGCCTTCTTGTAGTCGAAGACCCACGCCTGCCCGTCAGGTCCCCGGAGAAGCGACGTGCCGCCGGTGAATCCGCCGGCCACGATATGGCACTCCCGGCCGTCCCAGCGGAGGACGGTCTCCCCGCAGATAACCAGGAGGCCGCCGTCCGGGCAGGGCAGGGCGCTTCCCCGGCAGCCTGGGACTGGCACGGCCCAGTCGCAGGCACCGCTGCCAGGGTCAGCTCGGACGACACCCTGGGGCATGGTCAGGAGCAGCCGCCCGTCCGGATCGACGGCGATGCCGTCCGCGATGGTCTCCTGCGGCTGAGTACCGTGGAGAACCACCTCACCGTGGACGCGGGGCGCCGTCTCGGTGATAACGGGCACGGAGTCGTCCAGGCCACCGAGTCGCAGCACCGGCAGCATCGGCCGGTCCTCCGCTACCACAAGGTCGGTGAGCGGCATCTGGACCTCGCCGCGGTACGACGCCCGGTCCATTAGCTCGGTGAAGAGGTCGGCCGGAGACCGGAGGGCAGAGAGCATTGCTTCCAGGTGCGTCCAGTCGAGCAGCAGCATGTCCGGCTGCTGGCCTCGGACGATGCCCTCCAGCGCCTCATCTGAATAGCCTGACATGGACAGGAGCACGCCACAGGTTCCGGCGAGCCGCTGGGTAATCCGCCCGCGGAGCTTGGCCATGGGGCCGTAGTCGACAGGCCGTTGCTCCCACTTAGCTTCGAGGATGAACCGCGTGCCGTTGATGGCGAAGGTCACGTCGATCTCGCCCACCGACCGGACGCTGGCGTCCACGCGGTCGAGGCCCCAGCACCTGAGCAGTTCGGCGATGAACTCGTTGAACCGCTGTCCGCGCTGCTGCGGGGTCATCCCCTCCAGGCGGCGCATGCGGCCGTACTCGTCGATCAGCTCGCGGAGCCGCAGCGTCGTCGGCAGGTCGAAGTTGTAGCGGTGCACGGTCCTGGCTCCCCGGTTCCCCTCAGCGGCCGGCTTCGTGCCGCTGATCGCTGAGGATATCGAGTTGCCGGGACCTGTTCCTGCGGTAAGCCTGAGCAGGCCAGCCTTGCGGTACCTGCCGGCGGGGGCGCGTGCATGGCTGGTCTCGAACGGGGTGGCGGCGTGCATCGGGACTGCCATGAGTGAGCTGGTCACTTAACAGCGCCTTGAGGTTCTCGCCAGTCTTGCGGTCAAGTACGTGCGGGACGCCGAGCAGGCTGCGGAGATCGAACTCTTCGACTGGGCCTGTGCAGGGACCAGGCCGTGTTCGCGCGGGGGTAGAGGGAGCCGCTGGTCAGCGACGGGTGCGAGCCGGGTCAGCTAGCGTTCGCTCTGCCCTGGCTTCCAGTTGACACTGTGCTCGATTTCTGGGCCGGGAGTCCAGCGGTTGGCGGTCGCGCTGATCAGTTCTATCGAGTCGCCGCTGAAAATGTATGAGGCGCTAGCGCCGACCCACCGGCAGTCATGGCCAGGGTGGTCGAACGGGTCGGTGCTGTGCACTTCGTTGCCGACCAGCACCGCCCAGAAGATCGTAAGGCCCGCGTCTGTGAGGCGGGGGAGAAGATCGCGGCGCATGGCGAGGGTTGGGGGGCCGCCCATGGCGGCCGAAGGATCTTGGAGTGCGATCCCCGAGCCGTCAGTCCATGCGAAGTCAGCCCCTCTGGGCAGGCCGAGCACGGCATGCAGCTGGCGACTTGGGACGTATCCGGCGGCTTGGACGGGTGCGGACGCGTCCCGGTTGGTGCCGGTACCGCTGTACGCTGCGGCGGCCAGGGTCAGGCCATCTGGCATCGTTCCTCCGCGGCGCTGATCCCAGTAGGTGACCGTGCCGTCCGCGGCTGACCATCTGGGATCATCGGGGTAAGAGCCTAGGAGAACGTTGTAGGCGTCTGGTGCCTCAGGCAGCCAGCGCCCCTCCCAACTCTGCCGCCGCGCCCATGATCGCAGGGCACTTGCGCTGGCGATGGGCACCAAGTAGCCCGTGATGTGCATCCAGGCCTCACGTCGCTTGGTGCCAAGTGCCTTCATTTCCGGAGCGAGCCGTTGCTTCCACTGCGGGTGGCTGCCCAGCACCAGCCAGGGCACTCCCTCAGGATCGTGGACCGCGATCAGCTCTATGGGGTCGGGGACATGGGCCATGTCGGATGGGTAGTCGTCTAGGACCGTTGACGGGAAGCCGGCTTCTGCCGGGGAAAACCAGCAGCGCCCCGCCGTGCTTGGTGCGACTGCGCTCCTGACCAGGACCGTGGGGTCGATGTCGCGGTAGATGAGCTGCTCGGGATACTCGTACCGGCTGGGTCCTGTGCCTCCCCACGCTTCGTTGACCGGAAGATTGTCGACGATCCGTCCCAGCACCTCGTAGAGGCCGATCCACTGGTACTTCTTGCCCACGCGTTCAACGGGGCGGTCGCGGTCCCACGAGCGCCCGCGGTCAGCTGCGCGGAACCGCTCCGGAGTCCAGCCGAGTTCGAGTACGCGGTCAAATATCGCGCGTTCAGCGGCATGCTCCAGGGCCTGCGGATCACCGCTCGCTACATTGCGGAGAGCTGTTCGAAGGATGTACCGGCCGAAGTCCCCCATCCCCGTGAGGGAGTGCCAGATGGAGCTGTATTCGTAGCCTGGCGGGCCCGCCAGGGCCTCGATTTCCTCTGCGGTCCGAGAAGGGACTGGCCACTGCGAACCGTAGGGCGGCCGTCTCTCCGGCCCTCGCCACCCGTGATCGCCTGCCGTGGTGAGGACCCGCTCCATGTAGTCCCGCGTCAGCAAGTGCTGCGGCCAGTGCTCCCTAGCGAGCGCCAGCACGCCGTCAGCGATCGTCCTCAGGATGGCCACATCGGTGGTCCTCAGCGCTGCGCCGCCGGCCGCGGCTGCCAGCCGCTCGGTGACGTAGGGGTCGTTGACGCCTCGGAACAACGCGAGCGCCTTTCCGAAGGCGGACGGTTGACGCTCCGCGAGGCATACCAATGCCTTGGTAGCCATGTCGCGTACCCGCCGGTCGGTGGCGGTCAGGAACCAGCCCAGAGTGATCGTGGCTAGGAACGCGACCTCGTCGCCGGACGGAACCTGTTCCTGGGGGTCATAGGGCCAGGCCCATTCGATGAGCCGTCTGACGCTGCTATCGGCTTCCGTGTCCGTGCCGCCGGTCAGCCAGGCCGTCCATGTCACGTCCCTATCCGTGACTTCGAGGGGTGTGAGGTACCCGTGCAGCCACTCCGCGTTAAGAGGATGCCCCGGGATGCAGGCAACGCGGACTAGGGACTCCAGGAGTTCGTCGGCCCGGTGGCCGTTGCGCAGGATCTTCTCCACGAGTTCGGCGGTTCGGGGAGTCACCGAATCGGGTGCCCGCAGGACCAAGCCGTCGAGGAACCCGTCAACGACCTCCCAGGTGACGTTGCCCTCCTCGTCAGCGTCAAGGTCGACCAGTTCTCGGCCATGACGTTCCGGGACCATGACGGCGAGGGCGCTGAGGACGCCACGATCCGACGGCTCATCGCCAAGTCCCTTCAGCCACTCTCGGATGCCATCCGGAGACTTACCGGCGACCGCAGCAGCCCTAGCCACGTCACCCAGCCGCTGGTAACCGAAGGTGAACCAGCGGTCGTGGACTTCACGAATAACGCCCTCGCTGATGAGACCGTTCATGAGTGACCCAGACCAACTGCGGCCCGGGAGGAGCCCCTCGGCGATCCGGCGCACCTCGTCCAGGCGCCAGGTGTCTCGGTCAAGGCCGGCGAGCTGGCGCACGCACTGGCCGACGAGGTCAAGCCAGGGATCATAGTCGCAGCGCTCGGCATCGGACAGGCGTGTGTTCACCGCCTCGATGAACGCCCCAACGACTGTTGTGAGGCCTGCTGTGCCTAGAGGGAAGCGACTCTCACCGAGCGTCTGAACGGCCCGGCAAGTCAGCTTCAGGTACAGCGGGTTGCTGAACTCCGGGTTCAGGAGCGGGAAAGTCGGAAGCTCGATCCCGTACGCACACGCGTACCTCTTGATGGCTGCGCCAGTTGCCTCGCCAAAGCCAGAATGCTCGACCTGCGGCAGCTGCAAGTCGCCAACTACCTCGCCGAGATACTCACTCCTGCAGGACACGACGGCTGCGACACGGGGATGCCGCCTGACCGCTGCGGCCAGGACCCGAAGGTCGTCCTGCCACCACTTAGGGTGCTCGCTTTCGTTGAGCGCGTCGATGACCAGCAGGCCGGTGCATCCGGCTGCCTCCCCTGCGGCGTCCAGCAGGCCGAGCACGTCATCAAGGGAGCCGCCGAGCTGGCTCAGCCCGCCGACCTGCGACACGGGGGACCTGCCGCAGAAGTCTTGGCCGAACAGCATGATCACCGGCTGTCCGCTTGCAGTCCTCCGCCTGGCCGCATCGCAGAGCAGGTGAGTCTTGCCAGCCCCGCCCCGGCCGGTCAGGACCAGAAACCTCGCGCCCGCTGCCTTCTCGGAACCGTGACTGGCGAGAGCACGAGCGTGGCCGAGCGCCTCAGCCGTCGTCCGCAGGCCATGCAAGGAAGCCATCGGGTCGGCGGAGCGGCTGGGATAGGGAACGCTCTGCCTTGCGGCTTCCCGTTGCAGCAGAACGTCAACCTCGTCAACCGCCTGCATCGCCGTCTTGAGCGGCCCGTCCAGGTCCGGCAGGTCGCCGCCGGATCCTGCTGCTGCGATTAGGGCGGCGAGCGCCGCGTCCGCATCGTCAAGCGCCTTCCAGCAGCGGTCAACGGCCTCGGCCTGGGAATCCGGCCGGCCCCACACACCGCGCCGTGCCTCGCGCAATGAGGCCAGAGCCTGCTGCCACCTGCGCACGTATTCCTTTGAGCGGCACGCGGCGTCAACCGCCTGGACGGCGCTGACCTCAACGTGGACCTCGCGCGTGTAACGCGGGCCTGCCTTCTCGATGGCATCGTCCATCCGGCGTCTCAGCCATTCGGGCGTCAGGATGTCCGCCCCGAACCAGTAGCGCAGCCGTCCGGCGTGGCGGGGCTCCGTCAGAGCCGCGACGAGCTCGTGAGCGCCGATGAACACGAACTTGACGTCCATGCCTTTCACGCGGGCAGCTTCTTCCCACTCGCGAACCTTGCCGTCCCACCGGGTGCGTGCTGACACGAGCTTCCTGCCGCCTTCGGGACGCCGGTCGGTGTCACCGGCCGGCAGGTCCGCTGGCAGGGTCACGAAGTAGCGCTTCAGGCGCGGCTCGCTTTCCAGAGCGCGGCGCACGGAGAACGTGACCTGCGAAGCCGCCGACGCGTTGAACTCAGATAGATCCTTGGCCTGCCACGCCCACACATCCCCGTTGGGCAGGACACCCCTTCCCTCCCGCCCGCCGTCCGGATTGCCGAACCGCTCGAACCTGACTGCCGCAGGCCACTCGACCGCGCCCTGCTCGATGAGGATCGACGCCAGCTCCTCGAACGCGTGAGCCCGCGACGCGGGCTGCCCGTAGGGGCGGATGCGTGCGAAGTTGATGTCAGGGAGGCCATCGGCGGACATGGCCATCATCATCCACCCGGACGGCTTGTAGCGTTCGGGCACAACACGCAGCGCATCGGAGCACACCGCGGTCGGAGTCCCAACCGCGCGGGGACATGCCTCGGACGGCGCGGCCCGGCGCTCATGCCCGGCCGAGGTTGCGCCTCTAGAGGGCGGAAGACTGCTCATCGGTGCAAGGCATAAAACGCCGAGCTCCCTGGCCCCCGGTAGGCGGCATAGACCGGCAAATCCCAGCGGGACGCGGCCCGCAGAGGTCAACTTGCCGGCGGTCGCCGCTGCTGGCCGGCAGGCCATTCTGCTGTCTCTGGGGACCGGCATCCTGCCGTGACGCCGCCGCGGCTATACCGGGATGTCATCAGCGCCTTTGAGCCTGTTGTGGTACCCGCACAGCAACTGGATATTGCTGACCGTGTTCGCGCCTCCCTTGCTCCAGGGGATCACGTGGTCGTAGTGCAGATCCTGTGTCGATCCGCACTGGCGGCACCGGCCACCGTCTCGTGCGGCGACAGCGATCTTGACGTCCTGGGGGATGGTCCTGGAGTTGCGCTCCCCCAGCGGGGCTGGGGTGCCTGGCACCCACAGCTGCCATCCGGCCGGAGCCGGCGGCCAGGAGGGATCAGGCTGCCACCCAGACGGTGGCATCCATCCGGCTGGAGCGGGCGGCCACCCTGGCGGAGGGTTGAAACGCATCGTGGGGGCGCCCGCTGGAATGCCCTGCATTCCCATGGCCGCCCGCACCTGAGGGCCTGCTGGCTGGCTGGCCTGCCGGTAGCGGCGCACCCGGACCGCGGCGTAAGCGATGAGGGCTGCCGTGGCGATGACTTCCAGGAACAGATTGCGGGAACCGAGGAAGGTGACCCAGACGATGAGCAGCGCGCCCCACTTGAGGATCACCCGCCACGCGTAGCTGGTCAGCCGGTAGGGGTTGTTATACCGGCGGTCGATACGAACCCATCGGTTGCCATTCCTGCCCGGCCTGGACCCGCTCATTACCCGCCCCTACGCCCTTATGGTCCCGGTGTGACCGGGATGCTACACCCCGCACGCATGCCGCAGGAATGGCTTTGCGGTTCATGTACACGACGCACGCAGGCGGGCTCAGCGGCGGCTGATGCTGGAGGCCCGAGGTACCTGGGGCGGCCTTCCCGCAGGGGAGCGGGCTACACGTGCGCGCCGGGGGACGCCGGACGGCGCGTGGCCGGGGCCGGCATCCGTTGCCGTCCCGGCCACGCGCCGTCCGCGTGCCGCGCGTTACGCGGCGCTGGGCGTGGCGTCCGCGCTGGTCCCGGGGCCGCCGGACGCGTCCGGTGCGGGGGCGGCGGGGGCGAGCTGGTAGCTGCGCGGCTTGTCGGTGGCCATCTGCGCGGTACCGAGGCTGACGAGCCTGTCCAGGGCGTTGGCGACCGCACCAGACGAGCGGGTCAGCACCTTGCCGACCTGGTGCGGGGTGAACGCTGTGCCGGGGAACTTGCGCAGGTGCGCTTCGACCAGCTCGCGCAGCGCGCCGGGCCGGGCCGCCGGGGCACGCTGGCCGCTGGCGGCGGCCTTGATGGCCCGCCGCCCCACGGTGGCCTGGTCCCGCGCGGCCTCCAGGGCCGTCAGGGCGGCGGTCAGGTCCCCGGCGGCTAGGGCCTTGCCGGCGGTCCCGGCGGCCTGGGCGAGGGCCTGCACGCTGGCAGCGGCCTCGGCAGCCGGGTCCGGGCCCGGCCCGGTGCCGGCGTCCGCGGGCTGCCCGCTGCCGGCGGTGCTGCCCGCGCCGGGGGCCGGGGCGGGCGGAGCCTGGGCGGGCTGGGCTTGGGTGGGCGGGGCGGCGGGGGTCCAGGTGTCGGGGATGCCGGGCCGCCCGCCCTTGATGCGGGTGGCCGCACCGGCTTTCTCATGGGCGATCAGGGCCTGCCGGGCGGCGGGCACGCTGATCCCGGCGTGGGCGGCGATGACCGTGACGGCCGCGCCGGCGGGGTGGGCCGACAGGGCGGCCAGGACGGCCGCTGCGGGGCTGCCGCCCGCCGCTGGGGCAACCGGCGCGGGGGCCGGGTCCGTCGCCGTGTCGGTGGCGCTGTGGGCCGCACGGGGGGCGGGGGTCTTGCTACGTGCCATTGCGGTGACTCCGTTCTTTTATTCTCCGGCGCGATTCCCTTGTATTTTTTCCTGCGCCGGTTTTCTGGACGATTGCTCTGGGCCGAGTGTGAAGTCAAGCGGCTCCGCAGCAATTCCCGGTAACCTTTCCCACCCCGGACGCGGCGGGCAGGGAAACACAGTGGCCCCACTGTCTTCACCTGGTATGACATCTCGCGCGCACGACTTGGCGGCGGTTCCGGGCAGGCGGCCGGCTGCATCCGGGCCGTGGGCCGCGAGTTTCGCTTTTGCCACCCATTCTTTTTCCTGCGGCGTTTATCCGGTGCCGCGATCCGGTGCGCGCATCGCCCCCGTCTTGGCGCGGGAGGCTCGTGAAAGGGAAGGCCGGCTGGCCCCGGCCCGGGGGACGGGGGCCGGGGGCCGGGCCAGCCTGCCCTGCGGGGTCAGGTGGTGCGGGCGTGGGCTGTGACCGCGCCGCCGATGGCCGCACTGGCCGCGGCGGGGTCAGCCAGGACGACGACCTGGGTGCCGGTCATCGTGTTCGCGGTGCCGTCCGGGGCGATCCAGATGACCTGGCAGCCCGAGGCAGCCAGGCGGGTGATGAGTTTCTGCCCGTCGGCGTGCTGGGTGCCCTTGTATTTCCCGTCGGAGACGATGACCAGGATCCTGCTAACACCACGACGCTATCTCGCCATTTCCGGGGAAGTCAACGCATTTCCCGCCCGGATTGACGCATTCCCGCGCCAATTTCCGCGCATTCCGTCACTCACCGCTGCGGGCTTAATTACCGTCCGCCCTCGCACCTTTTCCGCGCCGTCGCGCGCCGCCCGCCTGCCGCCCCGCACGGCTGTCCTCACCTGGCCGCGCGTCCTCGCGGGCCGGGCGTGCACGTGCCTGCGGGCACGGCTGGGCGGCAGTACCTGTCACTGTGCGGATACCGGGCCACGGACAGCAGGCCACGATTTAACGTACGGCACACGTGTCCGCCGCGCCATGGATGATTGTTTTACGAGCTGTGCGCGTATATAAGTCTGGGAGTCCACCCGAAGGTTTATCCTCGCCACGTCCTGCGCATTGGCCGCCGCCAGGGGACTCCATCCTTAAACGGAGTACGGATTGGAGTACGGATTAGCTAACGGACTGGAGTAGCGGCAGGTTCGCGGGCCCGGCTGAACGGTCTGCCAGTTCTGCGGACCGTCCCCGGTCCCCGCCCCGCGAGCCCGACTGGCGGCGGTCAGCGCCGCCAGCGGCAGTCCCGCCGCGAACCGGCTGAGCGGGCTGGCCGGGAACCAGCCGACCCGTGGCCGCAAGCCCGTCCAGTAGGCTGGCACATCTTCGCGGTGCCTGTCGAGCCGCCACCCGCGCCCCGGCGCGCGCCCGCCGGGCAGCGCTCCCAAGCAAGCACACGGCAACGCCTTCCGGCCTGCCCTCCGCGGACCAGGGCCCGTCAGCGCGGGTGGCCCCGGCGCAGGCCCGCCCCTCCTCGGACCTCCGGCCACCAGCGCGATGTCCCCCGGCAAGGACCCAGGACCGCGTCCACGCGCAAGACGCAGACGCCCCAGCCCGCCAGGCCTGCGCCGCGCGTGAAGGGGAAACGGTTAGCAGACCACCGCGGTGCGGCGGCCGGGACCAGCAGGAACGCACCCCCAGGTACACCGCAGGTGCACGCCAGGTACAACAAAGGTCCACGCCAGGTACCCCGGGCCTCCCGTCACAGCCGTGTAGGGGCTCACCGAAGATGTCGGTGCAGACCGGGGTACTTGTCGGTCGAATGGCGGTCCTCCCTTCGGCGGGGACCGCGATAGTTGTCGGTTTCTCCTCAAGCTCGACTTTCGCACTTTCTGGGTCCTGTCCGGTGATCCCGGCGGTTGACTCGGGGGTGCTGGCGGACGGGCAGATAGCGGGTAAGGATGACACGCGGTGTTATCTGGGGATACGGCAGGAAGCCGGGTAGATAAGGGAGCATCGGCGGTGCCTTTGAACCTTCTTGCATCGATCGCCGACTAGCGACCGGGATCTGATGCCGCATTTCGCGTCGCTGCAAAGGCCGACAATCGCGAAAGGGCTTGCCTGATCGCCAGAGCTGCGGTTCAGCACTCGCCCATCGTCTGCGGCCTGCGCGGTGGCAAGGCTCAGTACGCGATCGCGCTAGCTGGCTCGGGCAACGTCCGGTACTGCCGATTTCGTGCATCAGACGCGGTCCACCATGATCGGCCACCCGGCTGGTGGTTATTGCCTGGCCTGCCAGGTTGCAGGTTTCGGCGACGCGTTCAGGTCGCCGAAGCCGCGCCCGGACATGCGCGGGCCCGGCCCGGATCGAATGATCCCTGGGCCGGCCCGGGATTCGCCTGCCGGTCAGCTCGTCAGGCTGGTGAACATGCCCGGCTCGTAGGAACCCCCCTGGTTGCGCACGATCACCCCGAGCCGGTTGGCCGCGTTGATCATGGCGACCAGGTAGACCAGCGCGGCGATCTGATCGTCGTCGTAGTACTCGCGCACCTGAGCCCACGTCTCGTCGGACACACCCTGGTAGGCGTCGGCGAGCCGGGTGCCCTCTTCGGCGAGCGCCAGCGCGGCCCGCTCGGCCTCGGTGAACACGGTGGACTCGCGCCAGGCGGCGACCAGGTTGAGCCGGACCGCGGTCTCCCCGGCGGCCGCGGCCTCCTTGGTGTGGTAGTCGACGCAGAAACCGCAGCCGTTGATCTGGCTGGCGCGCAGGTTCACCAGCTCTAGGAGGGTCTTGGGCAGCGACTGCTCGATCGCCAGGCTGACGCTGGCGAACCGTTTGCTGAACTTGGCGCCGAGCTCGTTGGCGAACAGGTCGAAACGGGGTTCCATGACTTCGTCCTCACTCGTGGACTGGCGTGCCGCGCGGATCGTTCGCGCGGCATCCTGACGACCATGGAGATGCCGGCGACCCGATCCTTGTGACAGCGCGGCCCTGTGACGTAGGCCACCGGACGCGGGTGTCACAAGACGGCGGGTACCGGCGTCTTGTGCGTATGGCAAGGTCGAGATCAACAGGCAGGAGCCAGCTATGAGCGAATGCAACGAGCCAGCAGTGGACATGGCCGGGCTGCTCGCTGATGGCGGCCGGATGGACTCGGCCACCGAGGGGTTCGTCGCCCACCGCAACCTGCTGTTCACCGTCGCCTACGAGCTGCTCGGCTCGGCCGCCGACGCCGAAGACGTCCTGCAGGAGACCTGGCTGCGGTGGGCGGGCGTCGATCTGGGCACCGTGCGGGATCAGCGTGCGTACCTGGTCCGGATCACCACCCGCCAGGCGCTGGGCCGGCTGCGTACGCTCCGCCGGCGCAAGGAATCCTACGTCGGCCCCTGGCTGCCCGAGCCGCTGCTGACCACGCCCGACGTGGCCGAGGATGCCGAGCTGGCCGACAGCGTCTCGATGGCGATGCTGCTGGTGCTGGAGACCCTCACGCCGGCCGAGCGGGCGGTGTTCGTGCTGCGCGAGGTGTTCGATGTGACCTATGACGAGATCGCCGAGGCCGTCGGCAAGAGCCCGGCCGCGGTCCGCCAGATCGCCCACCGGGCACGGGCACACGTCGCCGCCCGCCGACCGCACGGGGTCGTTTCCCCGGCCGAGACCCGGGACGCGCTCGAAGCGTTCCAGCGGGCGGTCGAAACCGGCGACCTGCAGCGCCTGCTCGACATCCTCGCGCCGGATGTCGTCTTCCTGGGTGACGGTGGCGGAGTCGCGCAGGCCGCGCTGGCGCCCGTCGCAGGGGCCGGCAGCGTGGCCCGCGTGCTGGGCAGGATCACCGCCGCGGCGTCGCTGCAGCCGGCACAGGTCAACGGCTACCCGGCGCTGATCATCCGGCTCAACGGTGAGATCGACACCGTCATGGCAGTGCGCGTCAACGACGGCCTCATCAGCGGGCTGTACGCCGTGCGCAATCCCGAGAAGCTGTCGCATATGGAACGGGAGACCGCTCTGCGCCGCTGAGCCAGGGGCCTGGCCCCTCGGGGACGAACAACGCCGATGAAACGGGTTCCCGCCGATGCTCCCGGATGCCACGCTGCAGGTTCCAGTGTCGCTGATGACTCTGCTGACCGGTTTCGCGCCGTTGTTCACTGCTCCGTCGTTCCGCACGTTCACCATGCTGGCCTGCGGATTCGCGGCGCAGGCCGGGAAGCGGACGGTATGCGGGATGCTGACTGGCGCGGGTCTTTCCCGGGCGTGGAGCCATGACCGCGCGCACCGGTTCTTCTCCGGTGCCCGGTGGAGCCCGGACGAGCTGGGCCTGGCCGTCGCGAAACTGGTGGCCGCATTGCTGGTCCCTGCCGGGGCGCCGGTCACCGTGGCGGTCGATGACACCCTGTTCCGGCGGCGCGGGAAGAAGGTCTGGGCCGCCTCATGGTTCCACGACGGATCCGCGGCGGGACCAGCGAAAACCGGATACGGCAACAACTGGGTGATCGCGGCCGTCGTCGTGCGGCTGCCCATGATCAGCAGGCCTGTGGCTATCCCGGTGCTGGCCAAGCTGGTCATCAAAGGCACCAGCTCGGCGTCCCGGCTCTGGCTGGCCCGCCGCATGGCCGCAGCGATCGCCGGCGCGCTGCCCGGCCAGGACATCCACGTGGTGGCCGATTCCGCCTACGCCGGCGGCGAGCTGAAAAAGCTCCCCGCCCGCGTGACCTGGACCACCCGGCTGCGCAAGGACGCCGCCTTGCACGGGCTGCCGCCGGCCCGGACCGGGAAGCGCGGTCGGCCCCGGGAGAAGGGAGACCGGCTCCCGTCCCTGGCAAAACTGGCCGCCACCGCGAACTTCGCGCCGGTCACCGTCACCCGCTACGGCAAGACCGCAACCATTCACGCCGCCGTGATCACCTGCCTGTGGCACTCGGTCTTCGGTACCCGCCCGGTCGCCGTCGTGCTCATCCGCGACAAATCCAAGACAGGCCACGACCTGGCCCTGGTCACCACCGATGCCGCCGCCTCCGCCGCGCAGTTCATCGAACGCTACGCCGCCAGGTGGAGCATTGAGATCGCTATCGAAGACGCAAAGCAGGTCTTCGGCACCGGCCAGGCCAGCAACCGCACCGCCCGCGCCGTCGAGCGCACCATCCCGTTCCAGCTCGCCTGCCAGGCCATCACTACCTGCTGGTACGCCACCGCCGGCTGCGACCCCACAGACATCGAAACCCGCCGTAACCGCGCTCCCTGGTACACCTCGAAACTCAGCCCTCGACCGCCGACATCGCCGCCAAGCTCCGCCGCGTCCTTATCGCCGCCCGATTTAAGGTATCTCGCCCTGACCAGCCAACACTCGAAGAAATCGGCGCCATCCGCCTGGCCTGGGAAGACCTCGCCGCATAACCGCGAAAGTCGAGCCTCAAGGGCAGCTGTCCTTGGTAGCACGCCAGCGGGCGTAAAGCGGCTGGAGTGAGTGACTAATGAGTGTCCATGGTCACTACGCTGCGTGCTCCTGGCGTTTTCGGTCGGTCAGGTCAGGAGGTCCGGTTGATGACGGGCACTGTCGTTTTCAGGGGGGCGCCGAGCCAGCCGGAGAGCGCTTCGCGCAGCGCGGGCTCGGCGGTGCCGGCGGGTTCGCCGGTGGCCGCGGCCCAGGCGATGCATGCGTCCGGGCGGATCAGGACGGCGTCGGCCGGCGGGTGATCGGTGCGGGCGGTGTGGATGTCGACGCGGTGCCGCCAGTCCTGGGCGGTCTCACGGAGGTCTAGGCGGTCGGCGAGGTCGAGGAATACCGGTCGTGCGGTGTGCATGAGTTCCGCGACGCTGGTTGTGCCCTGGCTGGTGTGCAGGGTGAGGTCGGGGGCGAAGGTGCCGGCCAGGTCGTGCTGGCCGGGGCCGGGCATCGGGTAGCGGATGTCGGTGCCGGCGATGAGAGCCCCGACGCGGCGCGAGGGCTGCTCGTCGGTGAGCAGCTCCGCGAACAGTTCCCGCAGAGCTTCGGCTGCTGGGTCCTGTCCGCGCCGGAGTGCCACCTGAGCCTGGGTCTGGAGCAATGCCCGCGCGCCGGCGAAGTGGCGCTCGCGGTGATAGGTGTCCAGCAGGCCGGCCGGTGTCCAGCCGCCGATGGCGGCGGCCAGCTTCCAGGCCAGGTTGGCGGCGTCGAGCATGCCATTGTTGATGCCGATGCCCGTGGCGGGGAACTGATGAGCCGCGTCGCCGGCCAGCAGGATCCGTCCGTCGCGGTACCGCTCGGCCTGGCGCGCCTGAAGCCCGTAGCGCGACAGCCGGGTCGCTTCTGCCAGGGGAAGGTCCGCCCCGAGCACGCGGCGGATGCTGTCCCGGAACTCGGCCAGGGTCATCGGCGCGTCCGTGTCGGCGCCTGCGGGCTCGTCTTCGGTCGTCTGGATGAGCAGAGCCCCGGAGGCGAGCCGCCCGAACGCGAACACGCCGTGGTCTGTCCGGGTGAAACCCGGTTGGATCCGGCCGAGCCCGGGGACGTCGAGGTCGCCGTTGTCCAGCTGGGTCACCGAACCGGGCACGGTGACCTGGGCGAGTCGGTTGACCTCTGGATAGGTGGTGCCAGGGAACGGGATCCCGGCCCCGTCGCGAACCTTGCTGTGCGCGCCGTCGCAGCCCACCAGGTAGCGGGCGGTCACCTGGTAGGGCCCGTCCGGGCAGCGCACAGCCGCCGCCACGGCAGCGTTGTCCTGGCTGACGCCGACTACCTCGTGTCCGCGGCGGATGCTGGTGCCGAGTTCGCCGGCGTGCTCGCCGAGCAGGCGCTCGAGCCGCGGCTGGGGGAGATGCACCACCCGTATCGGGGGATCGGTCAGATGCGAGAAGTCCAGCTCCATGCCGCCAAACGGGGCGCCGCGAGCCGCGCCGACGGGACGGCCGCTGGCCGCTTCGATCCGGCCCAGCAGGCCCCGGTAGCGCAGCAGTTCCACGATCTGCCCGTTGAAACCGCTGGCCTTCGGGGTCTCCCGCGGTCGCGGCTGCCGTTCCAGTATCAGCGGCCGCACGCCGGCCAGGCACAGCTCGGCGGCCAGCATCAGGCCGGCCGGCCGGCGCCCACGATGATCACGTCGGTGTCCGTCACTCGCATTCCGCTGCTCCCGTTTCCGCAGGTTCTTGCCTCGGCCTGCGATTATGCGGCACGACCCGGGTCTTGCCGCAAGCCCCCGGGTGCGCTATAAGTTAAAAGTGGAGGGGAGTGCCCATTCTGCTCTCCCTTGAGCCTCCGGATGCAGCTGCAGCCGACGTGAGCGCGCTGACATCTTGTGACGTCTTTGCACCTAGTGTGGACTCTCATGGGGCGGGTGGTCTTCATGTGCGGTCCGGCCGGGTCGGGAAAGTCCACGGTTGCGCGGGGATACGAGCAGCAGGGCATGACCCGGCTGTCCTTTGACCAGGAGGCGTGGTCTCGGGGCATCACCACGATGCCCCTGCCTCCCGAGGTGCACCGCGACATCGAGGACGTGCTGCGCGCCCGCCTGGTGGAGTTCGTGCGCGGCGGGGCGGACGTGGTCGTGGACTTCTCGTTCTGGTCCCGCGCCATGCGGGAGGAGTACCGCGAGTTGCTGCGGCCGCTGGGCGTGGCGCCCGAGACGGTGTACTTGGCGACCGACCGAGCGACGATGCTCCGGCGTATCGCTGCCCGGGCAGCGGGGGACGGCGACGACTTCGCGGTCAGCGCGGAGCTCGCGGCCTTCTACTTCGATCACTTCGAGCCTCCGACGGCGGAGGAGGGCCCGCTGACGGTCATCGGCCGCGCTTAAGGCGCCGTGATTCGTTGGACGCTCGGGCTGGGAGCAGGCGTGCCCTGGCCGGGTTCGGCGGACTGCAGGTAGTCGCGGGCCTGCTGGCACAGCTGCTCGCCGAGCGGGGTCAGGATCCCGGTGCCCGGCGGCCGGCGGCTGCGGTTGACCAGGGGGCCGCCGCAGGCGCGCTCGGTGCGGCTGAGCTGGTCGTAAAGGGCGCTGGGCCATCGGCCCAGCGCCCGCGCCGCCTGGCGGATGCTGGCGTGCCCGGCGATGATGAGCAGGTGGTCCAGGCGCTGTCGCGCGCGCGGCCCGGTCAGGGCGCTGCGGAGCGGTTCGGGCAGGTCGCGCGGGTGGATGCCGGGGGCTGAGGATGCGGGCATGTAGGCGCTGGTGCCGCGGCTGCGGACGGGGATGCCGTGGTCGCGGGCGAAGCGGTTCAGGGTCTGGATGGTGCAGCCGACCTGGGCGGCGATGTCGTCCAGGGAGCGGTGCCAGGTGAGGTATTCCGGGCGGAGCCAGGCGGGGTCGAGGTAGATCACGCCGGGCTGCTGGCCCGGGGGCCGGGTGGCCGGCTGGGTGCGGGGATGAGGGTGCGGCGGACCGGGCGGCGGGGCCGGGGCAGCGGGTGCCGGCGAAGGACCTGGCGGAGGTGGCCGAGGGAGATGCCCAGGTCCGCCGCGATCTGGGCGGGCGGGGTCTCGTCGTTCAGCAGGGCGCGGTGGATGGGGGCTGGGTCGGTGCGGGCGGGGTCGGCGCCGGGCCAGGTGGTGACGGTGACCCAGTCATCGGGCGGCTGCCAGTGCAGCGGCTCGCGGCCGATTCCCCAGCCGCCGAGAAGGCGGCGGGCGTGGCCGGCCAGCGCGGCGGCCAGGCTGGCGGGCATGCCGAGGACGAAGTCGTTGTAGCTGCCCAGTGATCCGGGGCTGAGCCGGTAAGGCGGCGGGGCGGTGGCCAGGGCGCAGCCGGTGAGCAGTTCGTAGAGGTAGCGGCGGGCGTTGGCCGCAGGAGCCAGCCGCATCCCTGCCTCCCGGGTCATCCTGGCCCAGGCGGCGTCGTCGATGAGCGTGGTGCCGGTGGCCAGGTCGCGGCGGCACTGGTAGTCGATGGGGATGCCGTGGTCGTCGATCGCGAAGGCGAGCTCGGTGAGGATGCGCAGCGCGCCAGGGGTGAGCTTGCTCATGTGATAGCTGGTGACGTGCCGGCGGAGCTGGCCGCTGACCATCGCGGTGACCTGGTTCAGCGGCATGCCACTGTGCGGGAGGAGCAGCGCGATCAGCGCGGCGGGCAGGAACTTGTCGTGGCTGGAGGAGGCGGGGTCGCCGGTGAGGCGGACCGCCCAGTCCGGCCATAGCTGGTCGGGCAGCCGGGCCGCGCGTGCGGCGGCCAGGTCAGGGGCGCCGGGCGGGCGCGGTGCGGGCGTGCGGGGGACGGGCAGCGTGGTCGCGTGCCGGAGCCGGTCGGCGGGACGCAGCCACGGGTCGCGGGCGCGGGCGATCCGTGCGGCCAGTGCCGGGCTGGCCGGGCGCCATGATGACGGGATGGCCGGGGGAACGGCGCCGGGCGGGATGCCGGCGACCAGGCTGGCCAAGGGGTCGTGCCCGCTGGGGTCAGGGCGGGCGGTGAGCAGCGTGAACGCTGCGGTGAGGACGCCAGCGTCCAGCATGGCGGGAGTGAACGCCTGCCCTGTCCGGTGGGAGTCGCGCTCAGCGGCAAGGTGGTAGGCGATGAGGGTGATGTCGGTTAGCCGGCTGAGGGCGTGGCGGCGGCTGGCTGCCGTCCCGGCCGGGTCACGGAGGCCGGCGAAGAGGCCGCTGATGGCTTCCTGCGCCTGCCGGACTGAGGGAATGCCGTCGTGACGGGGCGGGCTGGCGGTGTCGAGCCGTCCGCTGCAACCGTGAGGTCCGCTGCAGTGCCCGGCCTTGGACGGCAGGGAGCGGCTGGCGGGCGGACGGCCGCAGTGCGGGCAGCGGCTTGCCAGGAGCCGGCCGTGGCGCAGGCAGAAGAAGGTCACCGGCAGCGACCAGGCGGGGGGTATCTGGCCGGGGTCTTCGGCCAGGCAGGCGGGGCAGAAGCGGGTCGTGCGCTGCGGTGCCCAGGCCAGCAGCAGCGCCGGCGGCGGAGACGGCCCGGCGGCGAGCATGGCGGTGACCGCTGGCAGGGCCAGGCCGGCGGACGCGCAGATGGCGGCCAGCTGAGCGGCGGATGACCCGTCAGGGACGGCGGCCCCGGTCTCGTGGTCTGGGCGGGCGGGCATGCCGAGCGCTTCCGCGAGGTGTCCGGGTTTCATGGCCAGGCGGGCCGCGTAAGCGTGCAGCCACAGGCCGAACGGCTCCCCGTCCAGCGGGACGAGGGTGAACGGCAGCCGTCCTGTCATACCGCTACCGCTTGCCCGGCGGCGGTTGCGCTGTCCCGGTTGCCGGGCCGGGTGGCCGGCGGCCCGGTTCCGATGGCGGCCTGGAGCTGGCCGCGTGCGTCCTCGGCGGCCTGGTCGATCCGCACCTCGTCCAGCAGGCTGGCGGTCAGCGACTCGGCCCCGGTCTTGACGGCCCGGTAGCAGCCGCGGCTGATCAGCGACATCAGCGAGGCGAAGTGACCGGTGGAGCGGGCGAACAGGTACTCGGCCAGGTCGCCGGCGATCATGCCGCGCCAGGCTCCGCTGAGCACCAGCTCGCGCTCGATGCCCAGCAGCAGCTTCCGCCAGGTCCGCCGGCCTTCCTGCGTGCGGATCTCGAACGGGTCGACGGGCAGCACGTTCCACCGCCGTGCGGTTTGGGAGAACGCGGCGTCAGCGCCGGCCAGGCCCTCATCGAGCAGGCCGCGGGCGCGCAGCCCGACGCCGACGAACAGGAACGTGACCGGGAAGACGTTGGCCAGCCACTTGAAGTGGTTGGCGACCTCACGTCCGTCTCGGCGCGAAATGTCCAGGAAGTGCACGTCGTCCACGATGACCAGCCGGGTCTTGCAGTTCATCACGCACTCGGCGGCGCGGTGGGCGAGCACGTCGGCGTTGCCGCGCTCGGGCAGCCCGTAGAACCGGCAGAGCATCGCGTTCAGGCTCCGCATCGTGGTGTGCGAGGTCAGGCCGAGGTAGGCGACCGGGATGCGCTGCCACGTCCCGTCGCCGGCCTTCACCTGCGAGCCGTGCTGGTCGATCTGCTCGCGGTGGAACCAGCGGCCGAACGCCAGCGCGGCGGTGGTCTTGCCCAGGCCGGGCAGCGCGTCCAGCACGGCCGCGGGCCGGACCTTGTCGCCGTCTTGGAGGTTGCTGCCGCAGATTTCTTCCAGCGCGTCGAAGACGGCGTTGACCTGCGGGGTGCGGATCGGGCCGAGGTTGGCGTGCCAGGCTGCGCGGGCCTGGTCGTAGCGGCGGCGCCTGTCTGGCGGCAGCGCCGCGGCCTCTTCCGTCGTCAGCAGCGTCGGGCGGGTGCGGGGCGGGGCCTCGGCCATCGCGAACCACCCGGCCTTCGCCGAGGGGTTCCAGTCGCGTTCCTCGACGGTGAAGTCCACGGTGCTGGTCACTAGGGCAGCACCTCGAACGCGTCGGCGTAGTAGTCCTCGCCGCGCGGGTCCAGCTCGCCGGGGCTGTCGTCATCGCCGCCGTCCGCCGGGCCGTTCGGGCCTGGCGTCTCGTGCATGGCGGTCACGGCGGCGACTGACGGCAGGGCTGCGATCTCTGCGGTCGTTCCTCCGTCGGCGGCCATCCGGGCGGTCCTCTGCTGGGAGGCGCGGACGGCCATCCGCCGCTCGGCGGGATGGCGGATCAGCCCGGCGTCCCACCTCTCCAGCAGCCCGGCCAGCGCCTGCCGCTCATCGACGTGCCGGCCCTCGGCCAGCACCAGGCGGCGTGCCCAGGCCAGCGCCTCGGCCGAGAACGGGACGGCGACCTGCTGCGCATGCTCCCAGGCCAGCTCGTGCCAGGCATTATCGGCCAGGTCCTGGAAGTAGATCCTGGAGACGTCGTCGGTGTCGTAGCGGACCGGCCACTTCCCGGCGTGCACCCCGGTGAACGGGCTGGTCTTGTTCCGGTAGCGGGTCAGCGCCGGGCCGTTGTAGCGCAGCCCGCCGACCTCGACGCCGTAATGCTGGATGGTGCGCCACGCGACCGGAAGGAAGTCGAACACCATCCCCGAGTGCGCTGGGATCTTCAGCCGTCCCGCCCGCGCGGTGCCGTGGGCGAGCATCTCCGCCGGGGACAGCTCCAGGCCCGGCACCTGCGGCTCAGCCAGCCCGGCATGGGACCTCTGGTGATAGATCCGGTCAATCCACTCCCGGACCACCTGCTCCAGCTCATTAGTGAAGAAGTAGGCGCAGCCCTCCGGATCGGCGCCGCGGCTGTAGACGTCCGGGCCTTTGTAGCCGGGCAGCGCTGCCAGCAGGCCCTCGGAAAGGGTCCTGAAAAATCTTTCGACCGCAGCCTTATCCGTCGGCGTCAGCGGCCGGGCCGGCTGGACCGAGATGCCCAGCCGCTGGCAGACGCTCAGCAGGTGATCGGACAGGTAGATCTTCCCGTGATCGACGACGATGGTCTCCGCGGCCACCCCGGCCAGCCCGGCGCTCCCGTCCCCGGCGATCACCAGGTCCGGCAGGCCGGCGTAGGGCAGCAGCCCGCCGCTGGTGTGCTGCCGCGACCCCGGCCGCAGCGCCTCGAACAGCACCAGCGCCGCGTCGACCGACTTGGTCGATACCGGTGACAGTCGCAGCCCGGTGATCGCCCGCGAGTACAGGTCCATCGCGATCGTCAGCTCGCAGCGGATCCAGCGCAGCGTGACCGGCTCCATCGCGAACACGTCCAGCGGGGTGGTGTCCAGCAGCAGGTACTCACCCGGCCGCGTCGGCCGCAGCCGCCCGTAGACACCCTGCGGGCGGGCGGCAATCGACCGCTTGCCCTTGGTGCTGCCGGTGAACGCGTTCGTGCCGCGGCTCAGCTCCGACAAGGCGGCATGAGCTCGGCGCCGCCCCGGCTCAGCGACGGTGCCTTCGCCGTGCTCGGCGGCAAGCCGGGCCGACACCCTGCGCAGCAGCAGCTCCTTCGTCGGCCGGGATGCCTCGGTGTGCTCGGCCAGCACCAGCCGGCACATCGCCAGCCACCGCTCGTCGACCCCGCCCAGCGGGTCGGCACCCCGCTGGCTGCGGCCGTCGGCGATCCCGGCCGGGCCGGACTCCCGCAGCGCCGCCACCCACCGCTCCAGGGTCCGCACGCTGACGCCCAGCTCGGCGGACTTCGCCTTGTACCTGGCGGTCAGCGGCAGCGACGGGTCATACCCAGGCTGCGGCTCACCCGGCTCCGCCGCATCAGGAGTCCCCGACGCGTAACCAGTCAGCAGCTCCCGGACGTGGCGCAGCCGCACCGCTAGCTCGCCCCGCTCGGTGCCGGTCAGGCTGTCCAGCAACGGCCCGCACGCTGCCGGCCCGGACTCGTCTCCGGTCCCGGGCAGGCGGGTCGACGGGTCGGCCAGCACGACAGCCGTGTCCGCCAGCACCGACCTGCCACGTGCGTTCCTCAGCACCAGCCGCCCGGCCTCCATGCCGGTGACGGTCCAGGCATCCCCGTCCCAGGCCAGGCGAGTTCCCGTGGTCACGATCGCTGTCAGGCTCCTGGTCATGGGGCACGCTCCAGCCTCGTGGCGGACGACAGCGGCACCATCAGGCCGGTGCGGAACACGCCCCGCCATAGCAGGTGCAGCACGGCGGCACGCGCGTCGCCCGCACGATCCGGCCAGCCCTGCTCCAGCTCGCCGATCGTCGCCCCGGACGGCGCGTCCCGCGCGATGACCTCCGCGATGGAGGCCTCTACCCGGTCCGCGAACCGGTAGCCGGCCAGGAACCGGACATTGGCCAGGAACACCGGCTCTGCTCCCGACCAGATCTCGTGCTGCCATCCCCGGGCGGCGAACACCTCACCGGCCCAGGCCAGCGCATCGGCCACCTTGGGCACCTTCAGCTGGTCCGCCGGCTTGACATTGACGACGCGCACGCCGCCGTCCCGGCCAATGACCAGGAAGTCCGGCACATGCCGCCGCACCCGGCCGCCCGACGGCGCCGTGACCAGGAACGGCTGCGCCGCGACCTTCACCACCTCCGGGTCGAAGTCCGCAAGCAGCAGCCGACCTGTTGACCGAACTACCCGAGGTGCCCCTGCCCCTCTGAGCATCTCCGGTCATTGCAGAGCGTGACGGTGTTCGCCCGTCGTGACGGCGTCGGCTGACCCGGGGCTAGCTCGCTTTGTGCTGACATCGGCGTGATCGGTATCGGTCGGCTCGTCGAGGGGGAGCATGGAGGCTGGGGTGGTCCGGGACATCGCCGTATTGGTAGTCCCGCGGATCGGGCGCGTGGTGGACGGCACGGACGGCCGGGTGCCGTTTGGTGTTGTCGATGCGGCGGGCCAGGAAGTTCCGGCAGTCAGTGAGTTTCTGCGCGAGATGGCAGCCTGCGATGCCTCGCCGGCCACGCTGAGGTCCTACTGCTATGAATTGCTGGGCTGGCTGCGGTTCCTCTCCGCGGTCGAGGTCACCTGGGACCGGGCGACGCGGGCAGAGGCACGGGACTACGCGTTGTGGCTGGCGCAGGCGCGCAAGCCGGAGCGGCAGCGCCGTTCGGGCACGCCCGCACCGGGCACGGTCAACGCGGTCACCGGCAAGTCATATCCGGGCAGCACATACGCGGTGGCGACCCGGCGGCACGCTCGCACCGTGGTCCACGCCTTCTACGAGTACCACCGGAGCGTGCACGGCTCGCCGTTGCTCAATCCGTTCCCGGCGGACAGGTACGGCAGTGCCGGGCAGGTCAACGTGCACCACAACCCGATGAGGCCGTGGCTGCGGCCCTCGGGGCCGGCGCCGTATCAGCCGAAGGCGCCACGGCGTATTCCCCGGGCGATCCCGGATGAGCAGTTCAACGAGCTGTTCGCCGCGCTGGCGTCGGACCGGGACCGGGCGCTGCTGGCGTTTTGGATCTCGACTGGGGCGCGGGCGAGAGAATTGCTGACCGTGGTGGAGGGCCGGGTCAACCCCACCAGCCAGCTCATCGGCGTGGTGCGCAAGGGCAGCCGCGCGCTGCAGATGCTGCCCGCGTCGGCGGACGCGTTCGTGTGGCTGCGGCTCTGCCAGCATCGGCTGGGTGATCAGGTCCGGCGGGGGCCGGATGCACCGCTGTGGTGGACGCTGCGCCGGCCGGTGCGGCCGCTGACATACGACGCGGCCCGGATGATGTTCGGCCGTGCCCAGGCCGCGCTGGGCTCGAATTGGTCGCTGCATGACCTGAGGCATTCGGCGGCGTACCGGATGGCGAACGATCCGGGAATGTCCCTGGTGGACGTCCAGTGGGTTCTTGGTCACGCGCACTTGTCCACCACGGAAATCTACCTGACCCCGAATCCCGACGAACTGGTCGAACGGCTGCTGGCTCACCACGCCAGACAGGCTGAGGCAGCCGCCCGCCCGCCGGCGCCGGCCCCCGGATACCGGCCGGAGGTACTGCAGGAGCTGTTTGGCCCCAGGTACGGACAACAGGAGAACCAGCGGTGACCGCCGCAGTGCGGCTTGACGCCGCCCCAGTCATCGAGGGCGCCGGCGCAGTGGGCATGAACTACCTGCCGCGCCTGACGCCAGCCACCTGGCCGCAGACCGGGCAGTCCCGGGACGCCACATTCGGCCGGCTCATCGCGCCGCCGTTCCGGTCATCCAGCACGGAGGTACGGGGCTGCGCCCGGCGTGGCCTGGTCGTGCTGCTGGACTGGCTGGCCGCCCAGCCAGGCGGCACCTGGCAGAGCCGCTGGATGGCCAGCGGCGCCGGCCGCGCCGGTCAGGACTGGATCGCCCTGGCCGCCCAGCACCTGGCCAACCCGGGCGAACAGCTGACCGCGCGTGTGCGCACTGACCTGGTGACCGGAGTACGCATGCTCATCGTCGGTCAGGTCATCCGCCCCGGCTATCCGTGGCTACTTCGCTACCGCCCCAGCGTCCTGCTGGAGGAAGCCCGCCAGCTGCTCGACCCGGCGGGCTTCGCGCGCCTGCGCGCCCACTGCCAGGCAACCGGGCGCAGTAACCCGCTCGACTGCAAGAGCGCACTGAACCGCATCGCCTGGATCCTGCTGAACAAAGGCGGCCAGGTCGGCGACATAACCGTCGGGGACTGTGTCGAATTGGACACCGCGCTCCGCGCGCATCAATGCAAGAGCGCCGTCGACAAGCCGCTGTACTACACGCTGCTGCGCGAGACCGGCGTGCTGCCGCCCGATTCGCCGCCCAGGCTCAAAGCCTTCCGGATGGCCGGCCAGCTCAGCCCGGCCCAGCTCGTCGGCAAGTACCAGATCCAGTCGCCGGCGATGCGGCAGCTGCTGACGGCCTATCTGGCCGAACGGGCGCCGCAGCTCGACTACGCCTCGCTGATCCAACTGGCCACCACACTGTGCTGCCTGTTCTGGCGGGACCTGGAAAGCCACCACCCGGGCATCGACTCGCTGCGCTTGGACCCCGAGGTCGCCGTGGCCTGGAAGGAACGGCTCACGCTGCTGCACGACAAGCACGGCAACCCGGTCGGCAAGCGGGCCAGCCCACGCAGCAAACTGCTGATCGTCAGAGCGTTCTACCAGGACATCGCTCGCTGGGCGGCCGAGGACCCCGGTCAATGGGGACCATGGGTGGCACCCTGCCCCATCAAGGCCAGCGAATGCTCCCTGTTCAAGGAGACCAGGCAGCGCAAGGCCGCCATGGACCAGCGCACCCGAGCCCGCCTGCCCGTCCTGCCCACCCTGGTCCGCACCGCCGAAACTGGACGCCGGATCACCCGCGAGCGTCTGCAGGCAGTCCTGGCCACCGCACCCGGTCAGACCGTCCATGTCCACGGGGCCGCTCTCATGCGGCGGCCGGGGCAAGCGGGCCGCGTCTACGCCACCGACCTGGCCACCGGCGTGCGCCGGGATCTGACCTACGAAGAGGAGCGCGCCTTCTGGGCTTGGGCAATTGTGGAAGTCCTGCGCCACACCGGGGTACGCGTCGAGGAGATGGCGGAACTAACCCACCACAGCTTCGTCGCCTATACCCTGCCCGGCACCGGCGAGGTGGTGCCGATGCTGCAGATCGCCCCGTCCAAGACCGACAGCGAGCGAGTCCTGCTCGTCTCACCGGAACTCGGTGAGGTTCTCGCTGAGATCATCCACCGTGTCCGCAACGGGCGGCAGGCGCTGCCCCTGGTGGCCGCCTACGATCCCTACGAGCGGACCTGGGGCGCTCCGATGCCATACCTGTTCCAGCGCCAGCGCGGGCCGGAGCACCACGTCATATCCCGCGCCGTCATCCGCCGCTACCTCAACGACCTGCTCGCCAGCTCCGGCCTGACCGACGCCTCGAACAACCCGCTCGTGTTCACGCCCCACGACTTCCGGAGGCTGTTCGCTACCGACGCCCTGCGCACCGGCCTCCCACCGCACATCGCCGCGAAAATCCTCGGACATGCCGATCTCGGCACCACCATGGGCTACGCCGCGGTATACGCCGAGGATGTCGTATCCCACCACCGGGCCTTCATCGCCCGCCGCCGCGCACAACGGCCCGGAGAAGAATACCGCGACCTTACCCCTGCCGAATGGGATCAGTTCCTGCACCACTTCGAGCTGCGTAAGGTCGCTCTCGGCGTGTGCACCCGCGACTTCGGCACCCCCTGCGCGCACGAGCACAGCTGCATACGATGCCCGCTCCTGCGGCCGGATCCGGCCCAGATGCCGCGCCTGCACGAGATCCGCGACAACCTCACCGCCCGCGTCACCGAGGCTCACCGTGAGGGCTGGCTCGGCGAAATCGCCGGCCTGGAAGCCACCTTGGCCGCCGCCGACCAGAAGCTACAAGCCATGAAACAGATCGCCAGCCGCCACGGTGTGACCCACCTTGGCATGCCTGACTTCCACCACAGCGTCGGACGGGCCAGCACACCCAGCTGAGCCGATCAACGTCGCGGACGCGTCACCTTCATCCACACCAAGATGTCATACAGCCTCAACCAGGAAAGCGAGACGTCGTCGATGCCGGTAGCCAGCACTTCGAACTCGTTGGCGAGGATCTGGAAATGCTCGGCGTGAGCGTGGATCTCGTCATAGATCAGCTGCCACGATCCGCATCTCCTGGCATCAGCAGCCACCCGGATCGGCTTCACCGTCTTGTTGTCCAGCAACGGCACCAGGCGTGGACGCTTGTGATGCAACATCTTGTGCACCCGGGCGACACGCAGCCCCGGCGTGGCCATCCCTTGCCGCCACGCCTCGAACAGATACCACCCCGCGCTTCCTCTCGGAGGATCATCGCCGACCTCCTCGCGGTCCAGCCGCAGGAAGTCGGGCTGCACTTGGTGGGCAGCATCGAGATGTCCGGCGGCTCGATCAGCGAAGCTGCGCAGCCGGACGAACGCAGTCATGTCGATACGGGCGTTCAGCCCGGCGGTAACCAGCAGATCCAGATCGGTGAACCCACGGCCATCCGACGCTGGCACGCAGTCATACGTGCGATAGGCATATCGCGGCACCGTGTGCGGCTCGAATGCACCTGGAAACCGCGAATCTGGATCAATCGTCACAGTGCCGAACGCGTACTCCCGAACAGTGTCAAGCGCCTCCGCCGCTGAATACGCTGCGGCACCCCCCGCCAGACTGAACACCGGCGTGCACCTCCGGCTCGCTCCACAAAGCAGGCAACCCATGCTATGGCCGATGAGGCCGCCCAGACCGTCGATGGAACAGCCGCCTTCAGCCCACATTGGGTCACCGCGACGCCACCAGACCGGCAGGAAACGCAACCCGCCGTCGGCTGCACTCACGACACGCCCGGGTGCCGTTACAGCTCAAGATTCATCCACCTAAACGCTGCGTAACCGGAGCACCGGACGAGTGAGAATTTGATTACACAGCGTAACGTTCAGTTAATTGCCAGCTCAAGACGGCTCTCATACACCACGTGCCCGCCGGTCGTCGCCGACCAGTACCAGCCCGAATAGTGCGCCTGACCGCGATGCCAGCGGAACACCCGCCACGGCTGTCCCGCCGCCAGCACCTCCGCGGACACCAGCGCCAGCCCGGCCTCCGACTCCCGGCCCGCGGCGTCCTTGAAGCTCACCCGCGCGTCACCCGCCATCGCGCCCTCCTCGGCACGTCGGGTGCAGAAGTGAGCAACAACGCTACGGTGCGAAACCGGCCGGACCCGGCAACGCCACGCGGTCACCGACAAATAGGGTGCGCAACCGACACGCACACCGACAAGTAGGCGGTCGAACCGACATCTTCAGCGGACCCCTACAAGCCGTAGACCCCTGCCCCTCACGCACCTAATCCCGGACAGAAAGTGAAAAACGGCCTCTCAAACCCAATTTTTGTACTGGCGGGAGTCCCGCCCGACCCGGCCGGGGCGCACGGCCCACTCACTGCCAGCGGCCCGGTAGCCGCCCGCCCGTGCGTTCAGGAGGCACCCAGGCGTGAAAAAACCGGCGTTCACCCCGGCGGCCCCGCCGCCCCGGCACTGCGGTAACCACGCAAGACCGGACCGGGCCGGGGACGGCCGGCCGCGCCGTCCGGGACGGCCCGGACGGCCCGTGAGCGCGGGCCGGCGCCTGCTCGCGGCCGCCGACGCACTGCCCGTCACCGTGCTCGCCGCCATCGCCGGGGCCGGGTCGTTCACCCACATCCGCGACACCGCCGCCCAGCACGGCCCCATGTCCTGGGCCATCGCCGTCTGCATCGACCTGACCTGCGTCATGGCCGCCCGCGAACGCCAGCGCGACAAACAGCTCACCACCCCCACCCGGCGCCTGTCCTGGCCTGCCATCGTCCTCACCGGTGGCGTCGGCCTCAGCCTGGCCGCCAACCTCGCCCAGGCCCAGCCGGACGCCTGGGGCCGCATCGTGGCCGCCGTCCCGCCCGCCGCGTTCCTCGTCGCGGTGTCCATGATCGAGCGCCGCGCCGCCCGCCGCCCCCGGCTCGCCGCCGGCCAGGACAGGGGGACCGGCGAGCTGCCGGTACCGGGACGGCCGTCCCCGGCTCAGGACGCCGGGGACCAGGCACTCCTCGGCGCGGCGCGGCGGGCCGCCGCCGAGCACCAGGACCAGCACGGGCAGCCGATCACCCGCGACGCGCTGCGCGCCCGCCTCGGCGTCTCCAACCAGGCCGCCTCCGAACTGCTGCGCCAGCTCCGGGCTGGCCAGAGCCACCCGCCCGGATCCTCACGCGCCGCCTGACCCCCGCGGGCAGCAGGAACCGGCACTGCCGCCGGGCTGCGCCGGCGGCCGTCAGGTTCCGCCGCCGGTGTTCACGGCCTGGAACTCCGCGACCGGAACGGCGCCGCCGCCGTGGTGGTGAGGTGGACAGCGGCGGTAAAGCCCGCCCACGCCAGCAGCCCTGTGCCAGCCGAGGTAGTTGAGGGTCTAGACGTCCTGTACGGCCTCACCGGCAACGCGGATCAGCTCACGCTTCACACCGGGGCTGCTCCGGCTGTAGGGATTCAGCGAAGGTATCATTTCGGCGCAGCCTTGTTGTCATCTGGAGAGCCTGAATACCGGTCTCTGGTGCGGGGCCAGTTGTCATTTCCCTCATCCGGCAGCGTTCGCGTGTGCAGGGACCAAGCTGGTGTGGCCGAGCGCAGGCGACGTGACAGTCCGGCAGAAGCGGGATCAGCCCGCCTGCCGGTAGCGTCCGGGGGACGGCGGGACGGTCTTCGCCTCGAAGATGTCGATGTCGCGGGCCGTCCGCTCGACCGCGCCGCCGCGCTGCAGCTGGTAATACAGGCCACGGCTCCGGTTGATGTCGTGATAGGCCAGGTCCACCTGGGCGACCTGCGGTGCTGACAGGGACAGGTCATGGGCCGCCCGGTACCGTTCAATGAGCTGGTACTTGATGACCCAGTCGATCTCCCGCGCGATGGCGTCAAGGCTCCCTGCCCCGATCGCGTCCAGCACCCGCTGCCACAGTCCGAGGACGCGCATGCTGTCCGCGCCGCGTTCGCCGGTGAAGTCTCTTGCCCTGGCCAGGTACTCGCGCTGGATGTCGAGCGCGCTGATCTGCCGGCCACCCGCCAGCCTCAGCAGGCTCCGCCCGGTGATGTCGCGGCTGACCTCGCCGATGGCCTGGACCGGGTTGGCCAGGGTCAGCGCCGACGGCGCGGTGCCCGCTTCGGCCATGCGCAGCACCAGGTCGGTGGTACCCGCCTTGAGCAGCGTGGTGGTCTCGCTCATGGCCGGGTCGCTGACAGTCACCCGCAGCCGCCGCAATCCCGCGGCGGCGCGCGGCTCGCCGCGGGTAGTGATAAACGGCCGGGGCCGGGCGGCCGCAGACGACAGAGTGGTTCCGGTGCGCCCGGCCAGGCTGAGGCAGTACACGGCGCCGCGCGGCGTCTGCGTTACGACGCCCGCGCCGCAGATGAGCTGCCTGGTGACCAGGAACGGGATCAGGACGTCGGCCAGCCGGCCGAATTCGCCGCGCCGGGCGACCAGGTAGTCCTCCTGACAGCCGGATGAGCTGCCCGCCGGGTCAGCGCTGGTCTTGAGTACCGAGATATCGCCGGCGTTGCCCTGTTCGCGCAGCCGCAGGCCGGCGTCCTCGACCAGTCCTTCCAGGATCCGCTCGCCCGCCTTGTCGTGCACGACCAGTTCAGGCAGGCTGCCGCACTGCGGCGTCGCGTATTCCGGACGGCTGGCCGCGCCCAGGTGCAAGCGACCCCCGTTCCGCAGCACCACCCCGGCGGCCAGGCCCCCGGACGCGACAGGGCCGAACAGGCGGCGCTCCGCCTCCTCCGGCGACAGCTGCCGCTGCCCGGCGGCGGAGAACACGACGCTGTAGGAGTTGCTCAGCCCGAGGATGCGCGTGCCCACAAGGCCAAGGCTAGGTGCGCAGCGCCCCGGCGGCTACCCGTCAGGCCCTGGCGGCAAGGGGCCACGCCCGGCAACGCCGGCGCCGCAGATGACAAGTAGCTGCACAAGTGACATCCGGGATGACAACTAGGCGGTCCAGATGACATCTTCACCGAACCCCTACACCGGCATCCTGGTCACCCGGGACGTTAAGACCGGCCGTGCTGGACCCGTGTCCCGGTATCGCGATGAGCTGAGATGCCGCCTCTTCCGCCTGCGAATCTGGGTCCACGAAAGGTCACTAATTCTGGTAAAGCCCTAAGCAGGTTAGTTACAGATCACCGGGAGGCTAACGTCCATGTCCAGCTAGCCGCTTGACAATTCCGGATACCTGACCTGTGGTTCGGAACAGGATTCCGTACAACTGCTTGCGCTGGTTGACACGGTGTGATGGCTAGGGGCGACGATGGTGAGTGGGGAGCATAGTTATCGGCTGGAAGGGCTGGTGCGTGACGAGGATGGACACCCAGACCGTGCCGCGCAGGCTGAAGCAGTTTGTTCTCAAGCCCACGGTGTTCTGCTATCACCGTTGCCCGTATTGCGATCTTCGCCAGGACTACTACCGGGAGATGGTCGCGGAGCGCAAGCGGGCCTTACCGCTCGCGGAAGGTCCCGGCCTGCGCCGGCGCCCTAATCCTGGGCACATGCCACTCGATCTTGCCCTGCGGACGATCGAGGAAGCTGCCGCACTGGGCATGGAGGAATTACAGCTGAGCGGCGGCGATCCCTTGCTGTACCCGCACCTGGTCGAGGTGATCCGCGCCGCGAAGCGTCATCCGGGCGTGTTCGTGCTGATGAATTCCGTGGGGACCGGGGTCACGGCGGATAAGGCGTCCCGCATCATCGACGCTGGTCTTGGCGCATGGAATTTCTCCGTCGATACTCTTGACCCCGCCCTGTATGAGCGGCTGCGCGGCGTCCGCGGCGCCTTGCCCACGATCATGAAGGCCATCGGGGCCGTCCGGGACGCCGGGACTGCTTTTCCTGAGTTCCGGATCAACTACATGACCGTGATCACCCGGCACAACTTCCGTGGTATCCCGGAATTGCTGGCCCACTGCGTGGATACGGGTATCGCGTCGGTCTACCTCATGAACGTCTACGGTGATACCTCGGACCAGTCGCTGCTCACCGAGGCGGAGATCGGTGAGTTCCGCGACCGGACCGTCCCTGAGATGCTCGCCGTCTTGAAGGCCAAGCACACGCCGCAGATCGTGCAGGACAACGCAGCAGAAGTCCTGGCCAGCTTCTTCTCGCCAGAAAACACGGACGCCAATTATGCGCGCGGCGTCTACTGGCCAGACAGGAAGACCGTCCGGGACGCCTGCCGGGTCCCGGACTATTACTCACTGATCGAGCCTGATGGCCGGGTGCTGCCGTGCTGCCTGGTCGAGATCTCCCATCAGGGGGAGGTCGGCAACGTGACGGACCACCCGCTGGCTGAGGTGTGGACGGGTGAGGAGTTCGAGAGGTTCCGCCGCGACCGCATCCCGTTCTGCCAGCAATGCTCCTCACCCCGCAACCGCACGCTGGGCCTGATCCCGAAGATGTGCCGCCAGTTCCGTGACTGACGACAGCCTGCTCGCGTCCGTGGTCGTCGCGGTCCGCGGGGATCCTCGGGCCCGGCGGCTGCTTGCCTCGCTGGCGGCCCAGACCCTTTCCGCGGATTGCTTTGAGGTCATCGTCGTGGAGAACGGCAGCACCGGGCTGGGCGATCTCGATGGCGCGCACGGCATCACGCGGTATGTGCACCGGGCCCGCGCTAATACTGCCGCGGCGCGCAACGCCGGGCTTGCCGCGGCCCGGGGCCGTTATCTGCTGCTTACCGACGCGGACTGCATCGCCAGGCCCGACTGGGCCGAGAAGATGACCGCGCGCCTTGGCGAAGGCGCGATATGCGCGGCGGGCGGGCCGATCGTCAAGCATGAGCCGCGGACGTGGGCGCAGCGTCACGCGATCACTGTGGTCGACGGGCAGCGGCAGCTGAGCTACCTGCCGGCGCTGCACCTGCCCTATGTCGCGGGCGCGAACGCGGGTTTTGTCACCAGTAAGCTCCGCGAGGTGGGCGGTTTCGATGAAAGGTTTCGGTCGGGCAACGACGTTGACGTGTGCTACCAGCTCGGACTGTCCGGCTGCCGCGTCGGCCTGGCCCCGGACGCAGTGGTCGAGCATGAGGACCGCGCCACCGTCACCGCTCATTTCTGCCGCTTCTACCGGTACGGGGCCTACCAGGTGCTGCTGTACGCCAAGTACAAGCAGGTCTCCGGCAAGAGGTACGTGCTGGACACCTACCCGCTGCGCAGGGCCGTGCAGGCAACCGCGATGATGCCCGGCGCCCTGGGGTCCCTGGTCCACGGTGACACGCAGCCGGCGTCGGCGGCCGTGGCCCAGCTCATCGAGGCCGCTGGTGTCTTGTGCGGCGACATGAGCGGCGCTATCCGGTTCCGCCAGCCCTACCTGTAAGCAGAAAGAGTGCTTCCCGTCCGAAAGGAACCGACACCGATGAGCCCACCCGACCGCCCGTCCGTCGTCCGGACCCGTGACCGCCACCTCACCAGGCGCGGCGTTTTGTGGCTTGGCCTGCGGTGCGATGTGCGGTGCAAGTTCTGCTACGACGAGCACGTCCCTGCCAGTGGTAAAGCCTGGCTGAGGCTGGGCGACGCCATCGAGGCGCTGGATAAGTTCCGGTTCTACTACCAGAACGAGTTTGTTGACTTCATGGGCGGCGAACCCACCCTGCACCCGGCTGTGCTGGATATCGTCAGGCACGCCGCCGGCATCGGGCTGCGTCCCACCCTGATCACCCACGGCATGCATCTGGCCAGCCCAGAACGCGCCGCGGCGTTCGCGCAGGCCGGTGTCCACGACGTCCTGATATCCATCCACGGAGTCGGCCGCACCGTGGCGGCGATCCACGGCCGCGGGAAGAACAACGCCGCGCGGCAGGCCCAGGCGCTGGAGAATCTGCGCGCGCTCGGGATTCCGTTCCGCTTCAACGTCACGATGATCCGCGACAACCTCACCCAGCTTGAGGCCTTAGCCATGCTGGCCGGTGAGAAAGGCGCCCGGGTGGTGAACTTCCTCACCTTCAACCCGTACTTCGAATGGGAACGCAACATCGACGTCGCCTTCCAGGCGCGCCACTGCGAGATAGCGCCCTACCTGATGCGCGCGATTGACATCTGCACCTTTTACGGTGTCGAGGCGAATGTGCGGTACATGCCGCCGTGCCAGCTCCCCGGCTACGAGCAGCACGTGTACACCGGTTTCCAGCTTCCCTACGACCCGCACGAGTGGGATTACAACTCCTGGTATGACACCGGCCACCAGGGGCTGCCCTTGGCCGCCTGGTACTACCAGGCGGCCCGCCGCCAGCAGGAACGGCACCACTACCAGCATGTCCCGGCCTGCGGCGACTGCGCCGTCCGCGCGATATGCGACGGCTTCCACGCGCAGTACGCCGCCCGCTGGGGCGGCGCAGAAGCCGTGCCCTACCCCGGGCCCGCAGTCACTGATCCCTGCCACTTCGTCCGCCACCAGGACAAGCACGACTACGCAGCCTGCGCACCACCAGGCCGCGACCACGCTTCCGGCAACGGCCAGCCGGCGGCACCGCTTGACCTGACTGCAGGCGGCGGCGCAGGCGCGCGGCACAGCGACCCCGCCGGGTCATGAACCGGCTGTCAGCGATCGGCACGGCCGCGATGACGGCCGGGACCATACGGCAGCTGTTCGTCCTGTCCGCGATGCTGCGTTCCCGGGAGTTCCTGCAAGGGAACGAGGGGCCGCCCCCCATGCCCCCGGACCCCGGCGGGACACCACGGTTTTTCGTCGTCGTCCCGGTGCTGCGGGAGGCCGGGCTACTGCGCGACGCCGTAGCCCATTTCCGGGCTTTAGCATGCGGCCACGCGGCGAGCGTCGTGGTCGTCACCACAGCCCGCGAGGCCGCCGAGGCAGCCCAGAATCCGGCCACTGGAGACACGGTCAGCGTGGCCCGTGAGCTAGCCCATGAAGGCCAGTGCGCCCACGTGCACTATCCCAGCCAGCTGGGCCTCAAGGCCGACCAGCTCAACTACGCGGGCGCGGCCTGCGTGAGGATGCTGCCCGCTGGGACGCCGCCTTCCGAGGCGTTCGTGGTGTGCTACGACGCCGACTCCCGGCCGCCGCTGGACTCGCTGGCCTGCTTCACCTCAGCTATCCGGCGAAACCCCGGGGCCGGCATATTCCATCAATCCTCCCGGTTTGAACTGCGCCCGGGATCACGGCCCCGCCCGCGGCTGAGCTCGGCCATCTGCGACGCGGGCGCGCTGCGCGCCAACCGGTTCGTCCTGGGCTTCGAGGTCCCCCGGCTGGTCAACCGGTCGGCGCAGGCCGGGGCACTCAAGCGGGCGCTGTGTGCTGGCGTGTACGCCCACGTGACGGGGCATGGGCTGTGCACGCGGCTGTCGCTTCTGCAGGAGCTGCCGCTCCCCGCCCGCTCGCCGTTAGAGGACATGTACTACAGCTTCATCCTCTGCTCGCGCGGCCTGCCCATGATCCCGATCCCCAGCCTGGATGCCGCCGAGGTCCCCGGCACGGTGACCGCGCAGTTCCAGCAGGCGGCCCGCTGGTTCTCCGGCCCGGCCAGATCCGCCCGCTACCTGCGTGATCCCGCCACGCAGCGGGACTGGCGGGCCAGGACGATGGCCGCTTCGGCGTTCGGTTCGGCCGCCGAATGGGCAGGCTGCGCCATCGTGCCGCCGCTGATAGCCGTGCTGGTCGCTCTGGGCAGGGGCAGCGTGAGGAAGATGGCCGCATGCTTCGGCGTGGTCTGTGCTGTACAGGTCGTGCTGGCCGAGGCATCGCTCGGCGCCCCCGGCCGGTTCGGCGTCCGGCTGACCCGCGTGGCGTGCTTCCCGCTGGCCTGCGTGGTGCACGGGGCTGGCGGGATCACGGGGGCTGTCCGCCTGATATCCGGCGGTTCCGGCGCCGGGAAAACCGAACGCGGCCCGCAAGCGTGAACACGCGGCCGTTCCTCGCGGCGCTGGAAGGACCCTGCTGCGCCGGTAAGACCACCCTGGGCCATCTGCTGACCCGTGACCTGCACGGGCTCACCGTCGCGTTCGCTGAATGTTACGCCGACCACGCGGGCGGCGGCCGGTTCCTGCCCCGCCAGGAAGCACGCTCGGTGGGCGAGCGGGAGAAGGCCCTGCGCCAGCTCCTTGGCATCGAGGCCGACCGGCTGGCGGGGCAGCCCGCCGGGTGTGAGCTCATCCTGGCTGACCGCAGCGTGCATACCCTGCTCGCGCATTCCTGCGCCCTGGAGGAGATGACCGGCCTCGGCATGGCCGCACCGTCAGCGCGGCTGCTCCGCGCGTCCCCGCAAGCGGCCTGGCCGGATCTGATCGTGTACCTGGACCTGCCGCAGCATGCCGTGGCGGGCCGCAACAACGGCAAGTTCCCGCCCGGCAGCATCTACACCGACCCCCTCTTCAACGCCGCCATCCGCGCCTACTTTCTTCGGCTCGCCGGCCAGAACACTCCACGTGTCGCCTGGCTCGATGCAACGCTGGAGCTGGGCGAACTAGCGCGGCTGGCCGAGGCGCAGCTGCGGCAGATGATTCGGCACCGCGGCATCAAGGGAGCGGTATGAAGCAGGTTCCGCTGTCGGGACGGGTCATCTTCTCCGACTGGCACGGGGTGCTGTCGCGGGACCCGTTCTGGGTATCGATCCGCGGCAGCG
Organism: uncultured Actinomycetota bacterium; assembly: GCA_963714445.1. Lineage (GTDB taxonomy): Bacteria > Actinomycetota > Actinomycetes > Streptomycetales > Catenulisporaceae > Actinocrinis. The sequence continues at coordinate 7,491 of CAVQPP010000260.1, read as the reverse complement.
CCAGCCACCCGCTGCACGGGCAACTGGAGGCGGGCATGGCCGGGGTGTTCGCCAGCGAACGGGACATCGCCAACGAATGGATGAAAGGCCTGCTGTCCTCCGATCAGGTCATCGCCGAGATGAGCATCCAGCTCGACCGGCGGTTCAAAGAGGACTTCCTGGCCCGCCGCCTGGACATCGACTGTGCGCGGATGAAAGTCAACGCCGGGCTGTTCGAAGTGCTGCGCGCGATGCGGGCCGAGGCCATGGTCGTGGTCGCCACCGACAACATGGACTGCTTCGCCCGCGCCTTCGAGCAATCCCGGCGCCGGCGGCGCCGGTCCCGGGGTGGCGAGACCCTCACCGACTGGGCCATCATCTGCGACGACATCATCTGCTCCAGCCAGACCCAGGCACTCAAGAGCGAAGACCCCCGGGCATTCTTCGGCCCCTGGCTGGCCCTGCACGGGATGGGATTCGCTGACGCGGTCCTCATCGACGACCGGGCAGATAACTGCGCCGCGTTCACCGGGCAGGGGGGCGCCGCCATCCGGTGGAAGATGGGCACCCACGACATCAGCGATGCCGTCAGCCAGCTCAAACGCTGGCTGAACGACCCCCTCGGCACATAGCCAAGCTCGTCACCGACTGCGGCGGGCGCGGGCGGGCATGCGGCGGGCCTTCCGGCGGCCGTCACTGGCCAGGCGTTCCCGCTCCACACCAGGCCACAGGGCCGCGAGCTCACCCTCGGTGCCCAGCGCCGCGTCGCAGCGCGTGGCGAGATCCCAGGGGGGCCAGCGCTCGCCCTTTTCGACTTTGGCCACAATCTCCTGGCTGTACCAGATGAGTTCCCCCAGGGTGCGCTGGGACACCCGCCGCGCCAGACGCCACCGCCGCAGCTCAGCGCCGAAACGATGGCCAGCCGACACCTCCGGGGTTAAGGGCCGTGGTCGCCTGCCCATCCCTGATCCCGCTACCGCGCCTTGTGCCCGGCAGAAGCCGACGCCGACCAAAGTGACCCAGGGCCGGAGCGCAAGTTAGCCTCGGCAGGGTTCTGCGGCTCACAGTGGCCCTGCCTTCGGCGATAGCGAGCGCGCCGGTCACCCATCGTTGCGCTTGGCGGGTTGGCCGGTGTGGGGTGTGTGGTGGCGCGGAGCAGGTGGTGCCTGCCCAGGTGGCACGGCGCTGACCTGGTCCGCAGCCTCGCCACGCCTCGCTCGTCTCACGGCGGTGGGCTTAATGCCGCTTCCGCCGCGGTGCCCCGGGCGAGAATGGCCCGGACTTGCGCAGCGGTGAGCGTGGCGGCGTCGGTGCCGGCCAGTAGTGCGGCGACCTCGGCGTCGCGGTAGCGGCGGTGGCCACCCGGGGTGCGGACCGGGGTCAGCTGCCCGCGGTTAGCCCAGAGGGTGACGGTTCTGGGATCGACGCCGAACAGGACCGCGACTTCGGCAGGTACCAGCAGCCTTTCCTGGTTCCCGCGTGCGCCTGCTGGCGCCCGGGAGCCGGCGTCCGCGGAGCCTTGCGTGCTGGCCTGGCCGGAGGTCTGTGTGGGAGCCGCGGTGGTGTGGCGGGCGAGATAGCGGCGTGCTGCTGGCGCGGGAATGCGCCACGAGCCGCCGGCCTTGGTGGCGTCCAGGTCCCCGCTGGCGATGAGCCGGTAGACCGTCATGGGTGACACCCGCAGCAGCCCGGCCATCTCCCCCGCGGTCAGGTAGCTGAGGGTGTCCAGGTCGGGTGCCGCGCGGGCGCGTGCCCGGGTGTTCCGGTAGGCCGCTGTCAGGGTGAGACGGCCCGCGGTCACGGCGTCGGCGAGGTCGGGGGCGTCGCGGAGCACGGCCATGGCCTGGGTGAGGCGGCGCTGGCTCGCTGCTGCCTGAGCGGCGATCTGTGCCGGGGTGGCTGCTGGACGGCCCAGTTCACGGGCCAGCGCCATCATCTGCTGGGATCTGGCCTGCGGTGCCGTGACGCGCGCCTGGACCGCGGCGGGCACGGGGTTTGCCGCGGTCGGGATGGCCAGCTCCCCCGTCCGGGGAGCGCGCCGGGTGGCCGGCGCAGGCCGGGGCTGGCGGCGCATCGGCGTGCCGATGTCTTCGCGTGCCTCGCGCAGCAGCCGGTACACGGTGAGGGAAGCGATCTCCCCTTCGGCGGTGCCGCCGGGGTCAGTCTGGGTGAGGGCGGCGGTGATGTAGTCGGCGACCTGGGTGAGCTGGGTGACGGGGCCGATCGGGATGGCCCGCGGCCAGCAGTAGCACCGCTGGCCGCCCAGGGACGCCACAATGACGTTGAGATCAAATCCCGCAGCGGGGTCATCCCTGGGGTGGCAGACGCGCAGCCGTGACCACAGGCCAGCCTGTTCCAGATGCGCGTCCACACCCCACCGGGCGAGTTCGCCGCGCAGGGCGGCGAGCAGATGCGCCTCACCGCGGGCAGCGCCGGCGCGGTTCACGCCCGCCCCGTCCCCGGCAGGCTTACCGCTGGTCATGGGGTTTCCTCCACATCGGGAACATCTGCCCGGCGCCGGCCAGGTGGATGGGCAGACCGTGGTCGGCGTAGCCGCAGGCCCGGTACAGGCGGCGGGACCGCAGGCCGGACGCTTCGAGGTAGGCGGGGATGCCGGCGGCATCGAGGGTGGCGTGGTGGGCGGCCAGCAGCGCCGTGCCTATGCCGTGTCCTTGCAGGCCAGGGCGCACCGCGAGGATGGCCAGATAGTGATGCGGGGTGCCGGCCGGGTGATGGCGTTCCTGCGCTTTGTCGAAGGCCAGGAACTGGCTGGTCCAGGGGCTGGTCGCCAAGGCCAGCCGCTGCGGGTAGTCCGCGGCGGGGACGAGGCTGCCCGTATCGGCGGGCAGCCACAGGGCCGCCGCGTCGCGGCCGGGGGTGGTGTGCGCGATGCCGGAGGCCAGGGCGTGCTCGACGTGAAGGCGGAAGTAGCCGGGGAAGATCTCCCGGCGTGCGCTAGGGTCGCCGATCAGCCATCGGGACGGCGCAAGGTCGAAGAACGCGTCTGCGATGACCTGGCTGAGCACCTCGATATCGGCGGGGACGGCGGGGATGACGCCGTCATGCGGGCCGCTGACCGGCGCCGCAGGCGGGCTGTTCATCACCGGGTCCCCTCGCTGGCGGGGGCGTGCTGCCGGATGACGGCGTGGGCGCCGAGCCCGATCGCGGCGTAGGTGTGGGGCCGGCGGAGCTTCAGGATCAGGCCCCAGGCCAGCCCGATGACGGCGATGGCGGCGTAGCTGGCGGGCAGCGCCCACGCGACCGGGGTGCCGGGTGGGACACCGAGCAGGGTGGCATAGTGCATGGTGGCGAGGACGACGATGCCGCCCAGCAAGACAGCAGCGATCCCCGGCGCGATCAGGCGCCGCCAGGCGTTCTCCCCGCGCGGGTCGCGGGCGAAGAACGCGACGATGGCCAGGGCGGTGGCCGCGAGCAGGATCAGGATGCCGTAGCCGCCGGTGGTGCCGAGCCAGAAGAACAGCTGGGTCATCGGGTTCCACCCGGCCAGCGCGTACACCGTGATGACCGCCAGCCCGGTGACGCTTTGCGCCAGCGACGCGGCCCGGGGGATGTTGTTGCCTGCGGTCCGGCCGAGGGCGGCGGGCAGCACGTTCTCGCGGCCGAGCGCGAAGATGTACCGCCATGTGGTGTTGTGGAATGCGAGCGCGGCGGCGAACAGGGAGGTCAGGAACAGCCACTGCGCCGCCTGGGACAGCACGCTGCTGCCGCCCAGGCTGAACAGCAGCCCGGGACCTTGTTTGACGGCGGTGGCCACGACGTGGCTGGTGCCGGCATGGGCGGCCATGGCCCAGCTGGCCCCCGCGTACACGATCGTGATCATGCCCAGCGCGGCGTAGGTGGCGGCCGGGACGGTGCGTTTGGCGTTGCGGGCTTCCTCGGCCAGCACCGGTGCCTGCTCGAACCCCACGAACCCGAGCACGGCGACCACGGCCAGGACGCCGAACGTGCCGGGCCCGCCTGAGGTCAGCGCCGAGGGGGACAAGGTAGAAAATCTGAGGTGGCCGCCCGCCGGGTGCGCCAGCCCGGCCACGGTCTCCGTGGCGGTGACGAGTATCTCGGCGCAGAGCAGGACGCCGAGGATGCGGCCGGTGATGTCCACGCGCAGCAGGCCCAGCACCGTGATGACGGCCCAGGCGCCCAGCGCCCAGGCCCACCAGGGGGCGTGCAGGTGCAGGTGGGCGGCGGCCTGGCTGGCGGCGTTCGGGCCGAACGCGCCATAGAGGCCGACCTGCAGGAAGGTGTAGGCGAGCAGCGCGACCAGCGCGGCGGCCACGCCGGCGGGGCGGCCCAGGCCGCGGGACACGAACGCATACAGGGCACCCGAATGGGTGATGTACCGGGTCATCGCCACATACCCGGTGGCGAACAGGGCCAGGATGACCGCGATGGCCAGGAAGGCGGCGGGGATGCCGGTTAACCCGGTGGTGGCGAACGCGGTCGGGATGACCCCGGCGGCCACAGTGAGGGGGGCGACACCGGCCAGGACGAAGAACAAGACCGCGGGCACGCCGAGCCGGTCCCTCGCCAGGGCCCGCGACACGGCGCCGGGCCTGGGCTGGGCAGTTCGTGTTCTGGGCATCAGGTACCTCCAGGTCAGACAGCGGATCGGATAGGGCAGGCAAAGGGGCGCGCACGTGCCATGTCGCGGTGAGCGGGATGGGTGGCGCGGCTCATGGGGGTGCGGCGGGGTAGCGGTGGTGACCGCCGGGGGTGCGGATGGCTGGCAGCCGCCCGCGGCCCGCGGACCGGGCGAGCGTGCTGGTGCTGCGGCCACGGGTGGTGGCGGCGGCGGCAGGCCGTTGCAGGTCTTCCTGCCGGCCGCTGGTCGCGCCGTGGGCGGCCAGGTAGGCGCGGGCGGCGGCGGCCGGGATGCGGGTGGGGTGGCTGGCGGGGTCTGTTTCGAGGTCCCCGCGGCGGATGGCCCGGGGCGGACCGTATCGGGGTACACGTGCAGCAGCCGGGCCATCTGCGCCACCGTCACATCCGTCACGGCCCGCAGGTCAATAGGTCCGGCCTGGCGGGCCACCGCAGCCCGGTAGGCCCTGGATAGCCTCATCTGCCCAGCAGCCACTGCGTCAGCCAGGTCGGGGGCCAGCCGCAAGATGGTGCGCGCCTCGGAGACCCGGTTCTCTGCCAGGCCCGTCTTGCGGGCGATCTCGGTACCCCGAGACCCGAACCCGCAAGGTCACGGACAGCCGCCATCACCCTAGCTCAGGTCAGCGGGACAGGAACGGTGACGCTCGCGCCGTGACGGGCAGGCACGCCGGTCACCTCAGCCCCGGCCTGGAGCACGCCAGCGTGACCGGCGCCGCAGGCGGTGACGTGCTGGCCCGCATCACCGCACCCGTGCGCTGGCACGGGGTGAACCGCTGGCGACCGGCCAGAGCGGAGACGAACGTGAGGGCGCTGCCCACACCGTCCCTATCCCCGAGGGAAGGTCATAACCCGGACGGCCGGGAAACCCGCGCACACCGTCATCGGTGTCGTTGCCATTGGTGACATCCAGGACTCCATCGCGCGGCCCGTGCAGCCGGTACAGCAGGCCGTCGAAGCAGCCCGAGCGGATGCCCAGCGGCCTGGTCAGCGAGCGCGGCGATCCCGGCGAACATCGGGGCGGCCAGGCTGGATCCGCACACCGAAAACCACCCCGGGGCCTGCGGGTCGTGCGGGATCTGCGCGTACACCCACATGGCGCAGTCCATCGACACATCCGCGACCCCGCGGTGATCACCCACCACGCCGCTGACCTGGTCCTGGTAGGCCGGGCGGGGGAACAGGGCCGAGCGCCCTGCCCCGGTGGCATTCAGGCCCCCGGCAACAGTGTCGGGGCGCAGCCGCTGCCCGGACGGGCCTGCTTGCACGACATCTCCGCCGACCGCGGTGACCAGCGGGTCGGACGCGGGCCAGGCCACCACGCGGCGGCCCAGGCCGGGCCAGGTGGGGCCGCTGTCACCGGTCGCGGCGATCACGCTGACGTGCTGGCGGGCGGCGCGTACCAGGCCGGGCGCGCAGCGTGGCCAGTTTCCCGCGGGGATGGCGGTCTCGGGGATGCCCCACGACAGCGACGCCACGCTGATGTGCTGGCGGGCCGCCACCGCACCCAGCGCGGCGATGGCCTCGGCCGCCGGGGCCAGGCCCGGCCGGGGCGGACCTGGACGTAGAGCAGGCGGGCCCGCGGCGCGATCAGCTGGATCAGTTCCAGGTCCCCGATGTCTTCATGCGCCGCTGCTGGGTCCACGTGGCTGGGCGCGCCCTGGCCCCAGGGCAGCACCCGGAGCTGGGCTGGGGGCAGCCGGAAGAACTGGTCGAAGACCGCGAGATCCCTCGAGCCCGAGGGGTTGGCGTTATCGTCCACGACTGCCACCGTCGTCCCAGCCCCTGCGATGCCCCGCGATACAGCGCACCGAGGTCATACACCTTGTGCAGTGGGTCCTGGCCATAGCACGGCAGGCGGCTCGCCCGCCAGGCACAGGCTCAGCCGCGGCGGTAGCGCCACCGGGGCTGGCGAGCCACCGCCGCCCGCCGCGCCCGGCGAACTCCCGCCGCCTCCGCAGGCCGCCACCCCTACCGCGGCCACCAGCGCACGGTGGTCACCATGGCCTGCCACGTGACCGCCGGGGGCCCCGCGGGGCCGGGCGGAAGGACCGCTGAGGCCGCCACACCGGGCCGGTCACCGGAAATTGCGGCCTCATCCACGCCACCTGCATGGCCGCTGGGCTGTGCGCATCTGCTGGGCTCTCCTTCACTTCGCCGGATTCGGATAGGGGCTGGGAGGTCACATGCGGTGGCGAGCAGCGCGCCGTTGACCGTGGTCTGGGTGACGGTGATCAGCTCCCGCACGCTGGGGTCGAGCTGGCGTGCCGCCTCGCGCAGACGGTCGCGGCCCCGGTAGAGTTACAGCGTTAACTGGTGATCCAGGCCACAGCTGGTGGCCAGTGCGCCCAGCACGACATGCTGGATGGCGACCGGCCCCCGGGCAGACAGCGCCGATTTCACCCGCACCAGCGGCGCGAACGCGCCATCCGCGTCCACCGGGGACCCACCGCTCGCCCCGGCCTATGAGCCCGCCGCGTGTACGGGTGAGATATCCGGCGTGTCCGAGCCGGCGAGCCATATCCCTGGCCGCGGTGCCGCCCAGGAACGCCAGCCAGTCCCGGACCGGCAGATGCTCCCGCTCGGCGGACATCATCCGCAGCACCCTGTGCGTGAGGTCGTCACCGGGTGGCTGCGCGCCGGCGGGAATGATCAGGCCCCGCCACACCCGGATCGTCCCCGGCAGGACCAGCTCCGCCAGCAAACCTCCAGCTAACCCCAGGCCCAGCGCGCGGGGCTGCAGATGCGGCCTGCCCGACCGTTCGTGATGGGCCAGCAGCCACAAATCATCGGCCAGCCTGCGGGTACCACCCAGACCGCCCATGCTCACCCACCCACCGGCCCGATGACACCCACCGGAATGCTGGCCACGCCGGACTGGGCAGGCGGCGCGAGCGC
>CAVQPP010000259.1:0-3283 GCA_963714445.1 uncultured Actinomycetota bacterium | reverse complement strand
CATGTATTGCTGGCAGCCCCGCTCACCAAGTGCGTGGTCGCGGCTCCCAGAACGGACGCGCTGATGACGGTGGCAAATGCCCAGGTCTAAACTCCATGAGCCGTGTCTCGGAAGAAAACCTCGTGGGTGTGGGTAACTCCAATCCATTTCGTTCGCAATCGAGCTGCCAGATTCCGCCACGCTCGATGCCATTACGGCAACGACCACCAGATAAATCCCGGTGCCGATCTTAAAGTTGATGCGGAAGCGCCGGAGTCGGCGCCTAAGGCGACACGGCGGACAAACCGATCCCTGTCCCGAAGGCTATGAGCACCAGCGTGAAGGCGGCGGCCGCCGTAGCACCCGCGGCCACCGCAGCCCAAGAAACGCCCGAACTTTGAAGGTCCATGACAGATGCCGTGCTTGTATTCATCGGAGTATCCATTGAGGTCTCGCCCTTTTTCGTTTTTGAAAGCAGACGATTTCGTCTGCTCGTATGTGCCTAATAAATACTCGTCGCGTAGAATGGTTCAAAAATAAAGTCCCCTTTGCACCACAATCGGTTCGGCTGCACGCACCGGCGGCGGAGTCGATCGTGTTCGTGGGCGCGGAGAAGGCGCAGCCGGCGCCGGGAGTGGTCGAGGCGATCGCCGAAGCGGATGTCGTACTTTTCCCGCCCTCTAACCCGGTCGTCTCGATCGGTGCGGTGTTGGCCGTGCCGGGAATCCGGGAGGCTCTGGTCGCGGCGAGTGCTCCAGTAGTAGGACTTTCGCCGATTATCGGCTCGGCACCGGTACGCGGAATGGCGGACAAGGTGCTGGCAGCGGTCGGCGTAGAGACGAGTGCTGCGGCGGTCGCCGAGTACTACGGCGCCGGTCTGCTCGACGGCTGGCTGATCGACGATAGCGACGCAGCGCAGCGTGACCGCGTGGAGGCCGCAGGCATCCGGTGCCGCGCGATGCCCTTGCTGATGCGCGACGTGGACGCCACGGCGGCGATGGTGAAGGCAGCGCTCGAGCTCGCGACCGAACTTGGGACTACGAAATGACTGAAGTGCCGCAGCGCTATACGGTCTTTGGCCTCAAAGGGCTACCGGAGGTCGAGCCGGGAGCGGACCTGGTCGCGCTCATCGTGGCGGCCGCGCAAGGCGAGGATTCGCTGGAGGACGGCGACATCCTCGTCGTTACGTCGAAAATCGTATCGAAGGCTGAAAACCGGATCGTTGCCGCGACTGATCGCGAGGCGGCGATCGAAGCGGAGACCGTGCGCGTCGTCGCGCGACGCGGACCCCTACGCATCGTCGAGAACCGTCAGGGTCTGGTGATGGCAGCGGCCGGCGTGGATGCATCGAACACGCCGCGCGGAACACTGCTGCTGCTGCCGGAGGATCCGGATCGTTCGGCGCGTGAGATCGCCGACGGGGTCCGTACGCAGTTGGGGGTGTCAGTAGGCGTCATCGTCTCAGACACGTTCGGTCGCGTATGGCGCAACGGCTTGGTGGATCAGGCGATTGGCGCGGCGTACGTCGATCCGGTCGACGATCTGAGGGGCCGTGAGGACGGTCACGGTAATCCGCTCGCGGTGACGGTGACCGCGCTAGCCGACGAACTCGCGTCAGCGGGCGAGTTGGTGAAGGGGAAGCTCGGCGGCGTGCCGGTCGCGGTGGTGCGCGGCTTCGGGCAGCTCGTCGGCGCGGAGTCGGGGCCAGGCGCGAGGGTGCTGCTGCGGCCGGCGGACGAGGACCTGTTCTCGCTCGGCACGGCGGAAGCTCGCGCCTCGGCGATCACGCACCGACGCACGATCCGCGCGTTCACGGACGCCGACGTCGCGCCCGAGGCGATCCGGCGCGCGGTAGCGGCGGCGATCACGGCGCCCGCGCCGCACCACACGACGCCGTGGCGTTTCGTCGAGGTGCGGTCGGAGGGAGCGCGTAAGGCGCTGCTCGACGCGATGTTGGACGCGTGGATTCAGGACCTGCGCGGCGACGGCTTCAGCGAGCAGTCGATCGCGAAGCGCGTCCGGCGTGGCGACGTGCTGCGTGGCGCGCCGGTATTGGTGGTGCCGTGCCTGGTGATGGAGGGTTCGCACACGTACCCGGACGCGCGGCGTAACGCGGCCGAGCGGGAGATGTTCGTCGTTGCGACGGGAGCCGGAGTGGAGAACCTGCTGATCGCGTTGGCTGCGGAAGGGCTCGGCTCGGCCTGGATCTCGTCGACGATGTTCTGCCGGGATGTAGTGCGTGCGGTGTTGGATCTGCCGGAGACGTGGGATCCGATGGGTTCCGTCGCAGTCGGATATCCGGCTGAGGCTCCGCGCGACCGGCCGCCACGCTCGCCCGACGATTTCCTGATTACCCGATAGACCTGATTTCCCCAGCACCCAATAAACCCGATTGCCCCGGGTGCATCCCCAATACCCGACAAGTCTGATTATCGCGTAAATGCGGCTACTTGAGTCGCCGTGGGTGAAGATATTAGCGCCAGCGGTGATTGGGATGGCAGCGCGCGGAGTACGGCGTGGCTGCCCGGGGCCGGTGAGCAGGATCAGCCGTGCGGCTCGGTAGCGGTGCGGGCGGAAGGGTTCGAGCAGTTCGAGCATTCGCGCGTCATCTGCATCACGCTCGCCGGTGAGTGCGTAGCCGATGTGCTTGGACAGGTGCAGATCGCCTACAGACAGCGCGTCGGCGAAGCCGTGGGAACGCTGCGTCGTCTCAGCCGCCGTCCAGATGCCGATGCCGGGGATCGTGCACAGCGCCGTACCGTCTCCTCGCCGCTGAGGTCACCGGTGCGTTCGAGCGCTGAGGCGACTCGGACGGCGCGTATCACCGTCGTCGAACGTTCGCCGTCCACGCCGTGTCGGTGCCACTCCCACGATGGAATCGTCGCCCATACGCGTGGTGGCGGTGGACGTGCAGTTCCTTCGGCGCGGGGCCGGGCGCTGGTTCGCCGTGGCGCTCGACGATGCGGCGCCACGAGCGGAACGCCTCGACGGTGGTCACGCGCTGTTCGAGGATCGCCGGGATCAGCGATTGCACGACGAGTCCCGTGCGGATCAGCCGGAGGCGCGGGTGGCGGCGATGGGCTTCGGCGAGTAGCGGGTGGCCGGCGACGAGTGCTGGGAAGTCGCCGAGTTCGTCGTCGAGGCCGATCATCGATGCACCGCGTGCGGCGAGCCAGCTGGCTCCCCGGCCCCAGCGGCGATCTCGACGCGAGGGCCGTCGCGGCGATTCGCACCGAGCCGGGGCCGTCTGGGGTCAGGCAGGCGCGCCAGATCGCGCCGTCGGGTGTGGCGCGGTACGTCGGGT
>CAVQPP010000258.1:0-31311 GCA_963714445.1 uncultured Actinomycetota bacterium | reverse complement strand
CGAGGTCTCGGCGAAGTGACGCAGCGTGGACGGTCGGACCGGTTCGGCGCCGTTGAACGCGACGCGCCAGTGCGAGAGGTCTAGCCGGTCCAATAGCTCCGGGTGCCGGGTGGCTCGGCGCACGCATAGTTCGTACGCGAAGTTGGGTGCGCCGCTTAGGTAGGACTTGTACTGCGAGACGGCTCGCAGCCAGCGTTCCGGTTGCTGGAGGAAGTGTAGCGGGGACATCAGCGTGCCGGTGCGGCCGACGTACGTGGGCTGGAGGACACCGGCGAGCAGGCCCATGTCGTGGAAGACCGGCAGCCAGCTGACCGTCAGGTCGCCGGGGTGCGCCGCTAGCCGCTCGGGGGTGTGGCCGACGGCTTCGGCGATCAGTCGTTGGTTGTCGAGCAGGTTGCCGTGGCTGACCATCACGCCGCGCGGGGCGCTGGTCGAGCCGGAGGTGTACTGGAGGAACGCGACGGAGTCCGGGCCGACGCCGGGGTCGCGCCAGACGTGCCGCGCGTCGTCGGGGATCTGCTCGGTGCCAACCCACGTCAGCGCGGCGAGTTCGGGCACCTCGTCGGCGGCGGCGCGTAGCTCGGTGAGGATCGGGCCTGCCGTTAGTACTACCTCGGCGCCAGCGTCCGTGACCAGCCTGCGTAGGCGCGGGAGTGCGCGGTGGATCTTGCCGCTGAGCGGAGCGGGACAGGGTACTGCGATAACCCCGCCGAAGAGGCAACCCAGATAGCTGCGGGCGAACTCGAGGCCGGGCGGATAGAGCAGCAGCGCGCGGGCGCCCGCGAAGCCGCCCTCCTGCAGCCAGCCGCCGATCGCTCGGGCGCGGCGGCCGAGTTCGCCGAAGGTGACCTCCTCGGTCTCCCCGTCCGCGTCGCCGGTGACAAGGAAGCGGTAAGCGAGCTGGTCAGACTGTTGCGCGGCGCGGAAGGAGAGCAGGTCGACGAACGATGCGTGTGCCGCTTCTGGGCGCTCTTGGGGACGCCGTGCCGAACGGACGCAGCCGTGCTCGTGCGATCCCGTTCCCGCAACGTCGTCCCCGCATTCATGAGGTGCCAGGATATAAGGACCCTGCGACACCCGTCTGCCGCCAATGAACGCTATCGTCCCCCGAACGCGGCGGGCAAGGCGCTTTGGATGTCCGCGCGGCCCTCGAATGCGCCCCCCACCTGGCATCATGACAGAGAGTGAGAAAGCGTGGGATAAGCGTGACAAAGGTCTCGAACGCCACAGCATTAACTAGGGTTTAAGCATGTCTCAGGCGTATCGCCCGCCCCATAACTAACCCTGTGCGAGGAAGCTCTCGATCGCCTTCGTGACCGCTGCCGGGTCCTCGATCGGGCACTCGTGACCGGCGTCGATGATCTTGATGACCGCGTCCGGGAGCCGGGCCGCTAGCCGCGCGGCCTCGGAGGGCGGGAACTGGATGTCGTAGTAACCGTGCAGCAGCAGCACCGGGGCCTGGATCTCGCCGGCGCGCTCGATCACGTCGAACTCGCGCATCGCGTCGTAGCAGGACATCACCACGTGCTTCGGCGTGGCCTGCGACTGCGCCACGTACTTGCGGATCTCCGAGCGCGGATAGCCGGGCTTGAATGCCCGCATGATGTTGATCGCGACGAACGTGTTGTACGGCAACGCCTTGCCGGCGACGATCTCCAGCCCGCGCACGCGGCTGTAGACCATTCGGCCCAGCGAATCCACCAGCACCATCCGCTCGACGCGGTCCGGGTGGGCCAGCGCGAGCGTCTGGGCGATCATGCCGCCCATCGAGTGGCCGATCGGAATGAAGCGGTCGACGCCGCGGTCGTCCAGCAGCCGGCGCACGTCGTCGGCGAGGCCGCGGATCGTGTACGTCTGTTCCGGCTTGTCGCTGTCGCCGTGGCCGCGCAGGTCGAGGCGGATGACGCGGCGGCCGGACTTGAAGTGCTCGAGCTGGTGGTCCCAGCGGTGGCGGTTCGCCGTCCAGCCGTGGATGAACACCAGGGGCGTCGCGTCGCCGGAGCCTTCGTCCTCGTACGCGAGTCCGACTCCGTCCAGGTCGAACCGGGCCGCTGTGTCGGTGTCGGTCATGGCGACATCGTGGCACAGCCGCTTTGCGTCCGGCCATAGCGGGCTCCGTAGACTCAACTGGGACTTCAGATCATGAGTAAAGTCACGAGAGAAGAGCGCACCGCGATGTCTAACCCGTCAATCCCGGAGTTCGACTTCGACGAAGTCGCCGACCGCGTCGCAGGCATGCTCACCGGAGGGCTCGCCCCGTCGCAGATCCACACGGACGAGCCCAGCCCGGCCCGCATCTACGACTACTGGCTCGGCGGCAAGAACAACTACCCGGTGGACCGCGACGTCGCCGAGACGATACTGGCGATGGCGCCGACGACCCGCGACAGCATCCAGGAGAACCGCGCCTTCCTGCGGCGCGCGGTGCGGTACGTCGCCGAGCAAGGCGTCGATCAGTTCCTTGACATCGGCTGCGGGCTGCCCTTCTCCCCCAACGTCGACGAGGTCGCGCAGGGCATCGTGCCCGGCGCGCGTGTCGTGTACGTGGACAGCGACCCGATCGTGCGCGTGCACGCTCAGGCGCTGATGGCGAGCGCAGATCCGGCGCACATCGCCGTGCTGCACGCCGATGTGCGCGAGCCGCGCGAGATTCTGGACCACCCGGACACCCGCCGGGTACTGGACCTCGACAAGCCGGTCGGCATCCTGCTGGTCGCGCTGCTGCACTTCATCCAGGACGCCGACGACCCGGCCAGCCTGATCGCCACGCTGCTGCGCGACTTCCCGGCGGGCAGCTACCTGGTCATCTCGCACGGCACGCCTGACTTCAACCCGAGTGGTGTGCAGGAGGCCAAGGAGACGTACCAGGCCTCGTCGTCGTTCGTCCCGCGTACGGGGGCGGCGATCGAGAAGCTGTTCGATGGGCTGGTGCTGGTTGAGCCGGGGCTGGTGCCGATCGCGCAGTGGCCTGACACGTCCGTGCCCTCGCGTGCCGAGCATTTGGGGATGTACGCGGGGATCGGCCGAAAGGTGAGCCACTAGTGGCCCGGGTGGCGGTAGTCACGGGCGCGGCGCAGGGTATTGGGCGTCGCGTGGCCGAGGTGCTGGCTGAGCGTGGGTACGCGGTGGTGCTGAGCGATCTGCGGGAGCCGGTCGAGGCGTTGCAGTCCGTGCGTGAGCGCGGCGGTGCGGCGCTCAGCGTCGTGGGTGATGTCTCGGCGGAGGAGTATGCCGCTGAGTTGACCGGGCAGGTGCTCGGCGAGTTCCGGCGGGTCGATGTGCTCGTGAACAACGCGGGCGTGTCGTTGCTCGTGCCGGCGGAGCAGACCACGGCTGAGCAGTGGCGCCGGGTGCTGGACGTCAACCTGACCGGGCCGTTCCTGCTATGCCAGGCCATCGGCTCGGCGATGCTGGCGGCTGGCGCGGGATCGATCGTCAACATCGCGTCGATCGCGGGTCTGCAGGGGATCGCGGATCGTGTGGCGTACAACTCGAGCAAGCATGGGCTGATCGGACTCACGCGAACGCTCGCCGCCGAGTGGGGCGGACGCGGTGTGCGAGTCAACGCGGTGTGCCCGGCGTGGGTCAAGACGGAGATGGACGAGGCGGATCAGGCCTCGGGCGGGTACACCGACGCGGACATCACCGATCGCGTACCGATGGGGCGCTTCGCGTCGCCGGACGACATCGCCGCTGCGGTCGCGTTCCTCGCCGATCCAGCCATGAGCGGCTTCATCAACGGCGTCGCACTGCCGGTCGACGGCGGCTGGACTGCGGACGGGAGTTGGAACAGCCTGCGGCTGCGTAAGCGGTAGCGGTGAGGTAAAGTGAAGTAACCACTTAACCACCTGCTCAAATACACACGTTTCACCCGAGGCGTCTCACTGGCCTAGCTCTGGCCGTGGGGCGCCTTTTCGTTATTGATCTTGCAAGCGAAAGTAAATATTCACCAGAGATGTGTCTGGATATTGCGTCCAGATGTCAATAACGCTACGGTCCCCCTACATCCAGCGCCATCCCAACCCCACAAACCCCACAGTCACAGCACGCATCGCACCTCGCCGCCCCACTCCCACTCACACGGGGCCGGCGAGGCATCCAGCGTGCGTGCCCTGCCGCGCGGCGCCGCCGACGAAGATCCGGCCCGCGTGAAAGGAGCAGTCACAGTGTTCCGATCCCTCCGATCTCCGAGCCGCCGATCCGCACGGAGACTCGCCGCTTGGGCAGGCAGCTGCGCGCTGCTCGCCGGCGGCGCCGTGGCCATCGTCGTCCAGCCCGCCGCGGCCGCCGCGACCGGCGGTAGCGGCGCGAGCTTGCCTTACGTCGAGGTGCAGGCGGAGAACTCCGCGACCAACGGGACCGTCATCGGCCCGAGCTTTACGCAGGGCCAGCTGGCCGACGAGGCGTCGTACCGCAAGGCGGTGACACTGCAGGGCACCGGCAAGTTCGTTACGTTCACCTCACCGGTGACGACCAACTCGATCGACTTCCGGTACAGCATTCCGGACACTTCGGGCGGGAGTACGTATAGCGCGCCGCTGTCGCTGTACATCAACGGCTCGAAGCAGACCGACTTCACGCTGACCAACGCGTACAGCTGGTACTACGGCAGCTATCCGTTCACGAACACGCCGGGCAGCAACCCGCACCACTTCTACGACGAGGTGCACCGGCTGTTCACGACGACCTATCCGGCCGGTACGACCTTCACACTACAGGTCGACTCGGAGGACACGGCCTCGTCGTACACGATCGACTTCGCGGACTTCGAGAACGTCGGCGCGGCGCTCGCGCAGCCGTCCGGCTCAGTCTCGGTGACGAGCGAGGGCGCTGACTCGAGCGGCGTGAACGACTCGACCAACGCGTTCAACGCGGCGATCAGCGCGGCTGGCGCCGGCGGCACGGTGTGGATCCCGCCGGGCACGTACAACATCCCGGGCCACATCACGGTCAACAACGTGACCGTGACCGGCGCGGGCATGTGGTACTCGACGGTGACCGGCGCGAAGCCCGGCTTCTTCGGCCTCGGCGAGCCCAACAGCTGCGGGGTCGGCGGCAACTCCGGCTCGAGCAGCAACGTGCACCTGTCCAACTTCGCCATCTTCGGACAGGTCGGCAGCCGGGTCGACTGCGATCAGGACAACGGCATCGGCGGCGCGATGAACAGTTCGTCCGCCTCGAACATCTGGATCGACCATATGAAGGTCGGCGCCTGGATGGACGGGCCGATGAACGGGCTCACGTTGAGTGGAATGCGGATTCGGGACACGACGGCCGACGGCGTGAACTTCCACGGCGGCGTGACCAACTCGACCGTGACGAACAGCGACATCCGCAACACCGGCGACGACGGCCTGGCGACCTGGGCCGACGCGGGTATCGGCGCTGACTCCGGCGACACGTTCTCGAACAACACGGTCCAGTACCAGATGCTCGCCAACGGCATCGCGATCTACGGCGGCCACGACAACACCGTGTCCGGGAACCTGGTGCAGGACACGGGCATTACGCAAGGTGGCGGCATCCAGGTTGGCCAGCGGTTCAGCTCCACGCCGGTGGGGACCACGACGATTCAGAACAACACGATGATCCGTGACGGCAGCCTCGACCCGAACTGGCAGTTCGGCGTCGGCGCGCTGTGGTTCGACGGCAGCCAGGGCGCCATCACCGGCCCGATCAACGTGACCAACGCGCTGATCGAGCAGAGTCCGTTCGAGGCGATTCAGTGGGTTGAGGGCACGGTCAGCGGCGTCAACCTGAACAACGTGACGATCGCGGGGACGGGTACGTTCGCGCTGCAGGAGCAGACCGGTGGCACAGCGTCGGCGACGAACGTCGTCGCAACTGGTGTCGCGCAGGCGAACCAGGGACTCGCGCCGAGCTACAGCTGCGAGGGTAGCGGCTTCACGATCGCCGACAACGGCGGCAACTCGGGCATCAGCCCGACGCAGTGCAACGGCGACAACCCGACGCCGGTCTTCCCGCCGTACCCGAACAACGGCGTGACGGTCTCCCCGACCGCGCTGAACTTCGGCTCGGTCGCGACCGGTTCGACCAGCCCGGCGCAGACGGTGACGGTGTCGAACCCGACCGGCTCGTCCGTGTCGGTGTCCGGCATCTCGGTGACTGGTGATTTCGCGCAGACGAACAACTGCGGGGCGTCGATCGCGGCGAATGCGTCGTGCGCGGTGAGCGTTACGTTCAAGCCGACCGCGGCTGGGTCGCGGACTGGGACGCTGACGGTCAACGCGGGCGGCGTCAGTAACGCGGTGAGCTTGTCCGGTACGGGAACGGCACCCGGTCCGGTGCTCAACGCCAACCCGGCGAGCCTGACGTTCGGTCAGACGGTCGTCGGCAACACGGCCGCGTCGCAGTCGACGACGATCACCAACACCGGCACGACGACGGCGACGGTCTCGGGTATCACGGCGACTGGTGACTTCAGCCAGACGAACAACTGCGCCAGCCTCGCGGTCAACGCGTCCTGCACGGTGACGGTCAGCTTCAAGCCGACCGCCGGTGGCACGCGTACCGGCACGCTGACCGTGACCAGCAACGCGAACAACAGCCCGACCACGGTCTCGCTGACCGGCTCAGGCATCGACAGCACGACGAACATCGCGCTGAGCAAGCCGATCACGGCGAGCGGTTCGCAGGGCGGGTTCCCGGCCACGAACGCGAACGACGGGAACAGCAGCAGCTACTGGGAGAGCACGAACAACGCGTTCCCGCAGTGGCTCCAGGTGGACCTCGGCCAGAACTACGGCATCAACAAGATCGTGCTAACGCTGCCGCCGTCCACGGCTTGGGGCGCACGCACACAGACGCTGTCGGTGCTCGGTAGCACGGACGGCAGCAACTTCACGACGCTGGTTGGCTCGGCGAACTACACGTTCGATCCGAACAACGGCAACAACACGGCGACGATCAACTTCTCGTCCGCGACGACCCGGTACGTCCGGCTGAATATCACCGCGAACAGCGGCTGGCCGGCCGGGCAGATTTCGGAGTTCGAGGTCTTCCCGAGCGGGAGCGGTGGCACGACAGGTCCGGCGATCGCGGTGAGCCCGAGCAGCCTGTCGTTCGGCAACCAGACGGTCAACACGACCAGCGGCGCGCAGGCGGTGACGGTGTCCAACACCGGCAACGCGGCGGCGTCGATCTCGGGTGTGTCGGTGACGGGCCAGTTCGCGCAGACGAACAACTGCGGTTCGTCGGTGGCGGCGGGTGCGTCGTGCACGGTGAACGTTACGTTCACGCCGACGGCGGCAGGGAGTCAGAGCGGCACGTTGAGTGTGGCGAGCAACGCTCCTGGCAGTCCGGCGACGGTGAGCCTGTCGGGTAGTGGAGTGAGTGCGAACACGAACCTTGCGCTCAACCAACCGACGTCGGCGAGTGGGACGCAAGGTGGGTTCCCGACCAGCAATGCCGTGGATGGAAACACCAGCAGCTACTGGGAGAGCACGAACAATGCATTCCCGCAGTGGCTCCAGGTGGATCTTGGGTCGAGCAAGACGATCGGCCGGATCGTGCTCGATCTGCCGCCGTCGACCTCGTGGGGCACTCGCACGCAGACGCTGTCTGTGCTGGGTAGCGCGGACGGGAGCAACTTCACGACCGTTGTTGGTTCGGCGGGGTACACGTTCAACCCGGCGACTGGGAACACGGTCACGATTACGTTCTCGTCGACGAGTACGCGGTTCGTGCGCCTGAACTTCACGGCGAATACTGGCTGGCCGGCTGGTCAGATCTCGGAGTTCCAGGTCTTTAGTAGTTGATTGATTGACTGATTGACTGGCTGATTGATATTCGCGGCGGCGAAGAAGCCGTATAGCCACACTGAATAGGTGCCGCCGAGCGCGCGAGGACCATTCGCGCACTCGGCGGCACTGTCATGTTTTGGCGTGATATTCGTAAGCGCAATCGAATGTACGACTTACTCTGATTCGTGTCTTATGTCAGCTATCGGCGATATAATGGATCTACGGGGAAACAGCCCGTCACCTGCACCGATAGCACATAGCACACCGACATCACGGGGAGCGCGGATCATGAACACGATCGAGATTGAGCCTACCGAGCCTACTGAGCCTATTGAGACCACTGCCAAGTCGAATGCCGCCGCGGTCGCCGACCCGGATGCGGTGGCCGCACTCCTGGCCCAGGCGCCACCGAGCGCGGGCGCGCTGAGCACACTGATATTCGAGCGCATGTCCCCGGCCGGGCGGCTAGACGCGGTAGTCGCCTGGGAGCATCTCGTGCGCCACGCTCACGCCGGATTGATCCGCGCTCTAAGCGCACTCACGCACGCCGCCGGCAACCCACCCCGACCGGCCGATCACGCGCCAGACTCACGTCGGCTGGCCAACGACGCGGCGAAGCCGCGGCCGCTAGTGCGCGAGGCGCTCGACTCGCGCTGGCTCGCCGAGAGCGAAGTCTGCGCCGCCCTCGCCTGGTCCCCCGCCACCGCCCAACACCGCCTCCACGAAGCCCACGCCCTCACCCGCCTGTTCCCCCAAACCCTCCAACTGCTCTGCGAAGGCCACATCTCCCTCGAACAAGCCCGCTGCCTGGCCAACCTCACCACAGGCCTGACCGACGAGACCGCCCACACCGTCCAACAACACGTCATCACCCGCATGCCAGGCCAAAACACGGCCGTCACCCGCCAAGCCATCCGCCGCGCCATCCTGCGCACCGACCCCCACGCCGCCGCCAAGCGTCACCAACACCAGCGCACCCGCCGCCACGTCGAACTACACCCCGAAGACGACGGCATGGCCACCCTCTCGTTTTATCTTCCGGCGGATGTGGCGCAGATGGCCATGCGCACCCTGACCGACATGGCGCAACGCGCCAAACCCACCAACAAAAACAGCAACGACAAGCGCACCCTCGACCAACGCCGCGCCGACCTGCTACCCGCCCTACTGAGCCGCGCTCCCGGCACCAACGGGAACACCACTTCGCTGCCCGCCGTCGCTGCCCGCGTCAACGTCGTGATCGGCATCGAAACCCTGCTCGGCTTAAGCCACGAACCCGCACACCTGGACGGCTACGGCCCCATCTGCGCCGACCAAGCCCGCCGCATCGCCCACGCACACGCAGCCCGCTGGCGCTTCCTGCTCACCGCCACCGACGGCACCCTCGCCCACGCCTCACCGCGCACCTACACCCCGACCGCCGCAATCAAACACATCACCCAACTCAAACACACCACCTGCGCCTTCCCGCACTGCGCCATGCCCTCCGACCGCTGCGACCTCGACCACAACCTAGCCCACCACAAAGGCGGCAACACCACCGTCGGCAACCTCGCACCGCTCTGCCGCCGCCACCACAACAGCAAATCCTTCGGCCACTGGCACCTGAACCGCGACGGCGAAAACATCCAATGGACCTCAAACCTCACCGGCCGCAACTACCTCACCACCAGCACCCACTACCCACCCGCCGCATGAACCACCCCACCCCCCAAGTGAAGCTTTTAAAAGCATCACAAAACCCTGATAGCGAGACTCAGACCCTAGACCCCATATTCGAATCCCGGCCCGGAACCCAACTCCCGGAACCCAACTCCCGGAACCCGGGCCCAAGCCTCGGTCAGCGGCGCACTGCCACAGCCGTTGCCACGGCCCAAGCTGCCCCGGCCACAATCAACGCAAGCGGCAGCGCAGCTATCGGATAGTGCGGTGAGCCGCCATTCGCTGCCAACGTCAGCGCACGGATGCCCATCGCTGCGGGTGAAAACCGCGCCACCAGCAAACCGAGCGCCAACAACCCGGCGAGCAACACTCCCCACCCCGCAGCCGGGACCAGCGGCGGCGCAGTGAGCGCGCCAGCAGCAGTGCCCAACAGCACACACACCGCTTCCGTCGTCAGCCCAGAAAGCGCAGTCGAGGTTCCGCCAATCCCGCCGCCGGTCCCAATCGCGACGAGCGCGCCAACCACCGCGCACACCAAGCCATACACAGTCGCCGCAGACAGCGCGGCCAGCCGAGACCGCGCCGGTCCAGCCGCCGTCGCCATAATCGCTGCGGCTTCCGGCGGCTCAGCAGTCAGCACCGAACGCGTAAACCAGGCGCTAACCGGCAGCAGGAACGCGGCGCTGTAAGCGAACGCGTCAGCAGTCGTGTCGCCGTTCGCCGAGTCAATCGCAAGCACGACGCCATAACACAGCACCGGCGGCAGCCAACGCTGCGAGCGCGCGAACAGGACCGCGTAATAACGCGCGACCGCGACGCCTTGGTTGTTGACGTAGTTCACTGGCTCACTGCTGCCTTCCCTAGCCCTAGCCCTAGCCCGACCCCGACGGCCTGTTCAATCGCCCAGTCGACGATGGCCCGGCCGACGGCCACGGGTTCGCGGCCTGTGCGCCCTTCGGCGGGCTTGCAGTCACCGCCTGCCCGGCAGTCCTCGTCGCCTGCGGCGGTATCACTCCCTGCCCCGGACCCGACGCAGCCTGCCCTTGTCCCTGACCCCGCGCCAGCCCTTGCTCTTGCCCTTGCTGCGCCTTTTGATCTTCCTTCTGGCCGAACTGAGCCGAGCGGCCGTCAACGGTCCTCACGGATGCGACATGAATGCCCGGATACCTCGACAGGATCTCGTGCAGCAGCCGGTCCGAACCGTCCGGCTCGACCTCGATGCGCAGTAGGTCGTCAGCCAACAACCGCCCCCGGGCCGGGCCCGGCCACGGTCGCGGAGCGTTTTCGAGGTCGATCACGACTAGCGGCAGTTCAAAATCAACAGCGGACGCGTGCGACAGGAACCCGTCGCGCAGCACGTACGCATCCGTCGCGTCGTCGGCCAGGCGCTGCGGATCGTGATCGACGAAGACGACACGTCCGCCGCGCTTCACGATCCCGCGTGCTACCTCGTCGAGCTGGTCCTGGCCGAACGTGTCCAGGCTGGTCCACGCCTCGTCGAGGATCAGCAAGTCAGGCTCGGCGAGCACGGCCTGGACGATCGCGACCTTCTGGGCGGTGCCACGGGACAGGTCGCCAATGCGATGCTTGCGGTAGCTCAGTGCCTCGAACTGTTCGAGCCAGCTGAGGATGCGCTCGTCGGACTCGTCGCTGGACAGGCCGTGAATCCGGCCGCAGTGGCGCAGATAGTCGTGCACCTTGAACGGCAGCGCCGGCAGTTGGCCGGGCACGTACGCGACGCGTGCGGGCCGGCCGGTGATGGTGCCTCGACCGGGGTGGTGGGCGCCCGCGATGATCCGCATCAGGGTTGATTTACCCGTGCCGTTGTATCCGCCGATTCGGATAAGGGCGCCGGATGTGAGCTCAAGGTCGACTTGGCTGAGTACCCAAGGTGCCCGCCATCCGTAGCGGTATCCGACTGCACTGAGCCGCATGCCGCACACCATAGCTTGGATGCGGGCACCTTCGCACAGACGCTATGTCTTTGTTAAGAAAAGCCGGTTGCCTAGTTAATGTAACACTGCATTAATCAGAGTTCTCAGACTCTCAGATGTCGAAGGGCGGCTCGATGGATTCGGGCGACGGGATGAACCGCCGGTTCTTCATGCGGGCGGTGGGCGCCGGAGCGTTGGTGACAGCGTTCGATGGGACCTCGCGCGCGTGGGCGGGGACGGATAGTGGGGACGTGAACGCTGGGAACAGTGGTGCGGGCGGGAACGTCGGGCGTGAGGCGCTCGATGGATTGCCACGCCTCGATGGCCGGTTGTTGTTCGATCCGGCCGACCTGGCGCCGTTCGAGGACGACTTCGGGCACATCGTCCACCGCACGCCACTCGCGGTGCTCGAGCCCGGTTCGGTCGCGGACGTCGCGGCGA
This sequence comes from uncultured Actinomycetota bacterium, assembly GCA_963714445.1. Taxonomy (GTDB): domain Bacteria; phylum Actinomycetota; class Actinomycetes; order Streptomycetales; family Catenulisporaceae; genus Actinocrinis. Next base: position 19,511 of record CAVQPP010000258.1, on the reverse strand, counting down.
TGATCGAGTTCTGCGGGCCACGCCGGATTCCGGTCGCGGCGCGAGGGCAGGGGCATCAGACGGACGGCCAGGCGCAGGTCTCCGGCGGACTCGTGATCGACATGAGGCCGCTAAACACGATCACGGTGGATCCCGTCGGGCGCACGGCGACCGTCGGCGCGGGTGCGGTTTGGAGTGCGCTGCTGACCGCGAGCCTGGCGCACGGCCTGACGCCGCCGGTGTTCACCGACTACATCGAGTTGTCGCTCGGCGGCACCTTGTCGGTCGGCGGGTTCGGCGGGACGACGCATCATCACGGCGCGCAGGTGGACAACGTCGTCGAGCTGGAAGTGGTGACTGGGACCGGGGAGGTCGTCAGGTGCTCGCCGTCGCAGCACGCTGACCTGTTCCACGCGGCGCTCGGGGGGCTCGGGCAGGTCGGCGTGATCACGCGCGCGACCGTGCCGCTGATTCCGGCGCCTGCGTCGGCGCGGCAGTACACGTTGACGTATCCGTCGGTTGAGGCGCTGACGGCAGCTCAGCGGCGTGTGGTGCGCGACGGCCGGTTCGACTGGCTGGAGGGCGCGATTAATGCGGGAGCCGGCGGGGGCTGGCAGTACGTGCTCGAAGGTACGTCCTACTACGACGGCACGCCGCCCGACGATCAAGCGCTGATCGGCGATCTCGGGTACGAGGGAACGGCGGAGATCGTCGACTTCGCGTACTTCGACTTCGTCAACGATCTGGCTCCGGCCATCGCGTTCCTTGAGTCGACCGGCGAGTGGTACGACCCGCACCCTTGGCTCAACCTCTATCTGCCTGACGACGCCACCAACGCGTACGTCACGTCGATCGTCGACAAGCTGACCGTGGCTGACATCGGTGCTAGCGGCGTCGTGCTGCTCTATCCGATTCCGACCGCGAAGGTGACGGCTCCGCTGGTGCGGTTGCCTGACAGTGAGCTGGCGTTCCTGTTCACGCTGCTGCGGACGGCCGCACCGGACGGCGGCGCGCTGCCTGCGTCGGCGATGGTCGCGGCGAATCGTGAGCTGTACCTCGAGGCGCAGGCGCTCGGCGGTACTCAATACCCGGTCGGGTCGATCCCGATGACCGAGCACGATTGGCGCGTGCAGTACGGGGATCAGTGGCGGCGATTCGAGGAAGCGAAGCGACGGTACGACCCGCACGGGATCCTGGCGCCTGGCCAGGGGATCTTCGAGACTGGGGATTCACCGGCCAGCTGAGAGTGACATGTGTGTGGCCCGGCGAACCCCCGAGGTCGCCGGGCACACACCCCCGTTGCGGAGTAACCGTGGATCAGATGATCAGATCTCAGTCACTCCGCTGCGGCCAGCGCCGCGGCCGCCGCTTCCTGCCGCCTGCCGCGGGCGATGACGCCGATCGTCATGAGCAGCGCGACGAGCGATACGCCGCCGCAGACCGCGATCGCCGTCGTCATGCCGGGCAGCAGCTTGTCGTGCACGTTCGCCGACGAGCCCGAACTGGACAGGATCGCCGTGACGACCGCCAGCACGATCGCGCCGCCGATCTGCAGGCTGGTGTTGAGCAGGCCGGACGCCAGACCCTGTTCGTGGTTCGCGACGCCCTTGGTCGCCTGCGCGTTGACGGCCGGGAAGCAGAGCGCGAATCCGATGCCTAGCAGCAGCATCGTCGGGAGCAGGAACTCGGCGTAGTTCTGGTCCGGCTGCGTGTGCAGGAACCACGCGTACCCGGCCATCAGTGCCAGCAGGCCGAAGAAGATCAGCCATGCCGTGTCCACCCGGCCGAGCACCGTGCCCATCCGGGTCGAGCTGAGCGCCACCAGCACGCCCGCGGGCAGGAATCCGAGCGCCATCGAGAGCGGGGACCAGCCGAGCGAGTTCTGGACGTAGAGCGTGACGGTGAACTGGAACGCCGAGTACCCGCCGAACATCGCCGCCGCCGCCAGGTTCGCGTGGACGAGGTGGCGCGAGCGCAGGATGCCCAGGCGCACCAGCGGACGCGAGTGCCGCTGCTCGATGAAGATGAACGCTGCCATCAGCACGGCGCTCAGCGCCAGCAGGCCGATCGTGACCGCGCTGCCCCAGCCGCGGTTCGGCGCGTCGACCACCGCGTACACGAGGATCAGCAGCGAAGCGGTGCTGCTGATCGCGCCGGGCAGGTCGAAGTGGCTCAGGCGCACCCGCTCGGTGACGCTGCGCGGGATGACCCGCAGGCCGGCCAAGACGAGCGCGATCGCGACCGGTCCGGGGACCAGAAACGTGACGCGCCAGCCCACCTCGGTAAGCAGGCCGCCGACGACCAGGCCGAGCGAGAAGCCGCTCGCGCCGCAGACCGTGTAGATGCTGAGCGCACGGTTACGCGCCGGGCCTTCGGCGAAGGTCGTGACGATGATGGACAAACCGGCCGGGACGGTGAACGCGGCCGAGGCTCCCTTGACGAACCGCAGGATGATCAGCGCGAGGTCGTTGCTCAGCAGCGCGCTGACGACGGACGCGAGTCCGAAGACGGCGACCGCGGCGAGGAAGACTCGCCGTCGGCCGAGCAAGTCGCTGGCTCGTCCGCCGAGCAGCATCAGGCCGCCGTATCCGAGGATGTAGCCGGACACGATCCACTGCAGCGAGCTGGGGGCCAGGTGCAGGCTCTGGCCGATCTTCGGAAGCGCGACGCCGACCATGGACAGGTCGAGCGCGTCGAGGAACAGGGCCCCGCAGAGGACGACCAGAAGAAGCCAGGTCAGCGGCTTCCACTTAGTGTCGCCGCGTACTGAGTTGTCATTGGTGTCGGCATGGTTGCCGCCATGGGCGGCGTTGGTTGCTTGGTCTATGTCCTGCGCTTCGGCAGGTATAGAGATCCCCGTCTCAGACAAAGTCATGGGCGCTAAGCTATATGCAGCTGCATCTAATGCGCAAGCATTAAATGCAGTTGCATCCGACGCCGGTACGATGCTATGTTCCCCACGTGGCTCGGTCGATAGATGATGAAGAATTGGCGTCCGAGTGGCATGACCTGATGGGCCGCTACCACCGGATCACCTGCGCACTCGATCGTTCGCTGACTGTGGAGCACGGCCTGACGGTCAGCGAGTTCGAGGTGCTTCAGGAGCTTTACGCGGCGGGGCCGCAGTGCAGGACGCTGCGGATGCACGAGCTCGGTGAGCGCGTCCACCTGAGCCAGAGCGCCTTCTCCAGGTTGATCACCCGGCTTGAGCAGGCCGGCCTGGTCGAGCGCGGCATCTGTGACGAGGACCGCCGTTCCGCGATGACCTCGCTCACCGACGAGGGCGTGAAGCGATACCTCGACGCCCGGCCGACGCAGCGGGCCGTCCTGCGCGAACATGGAATGATGCAGCCGTCTGTGTGACACGGCCCGCTGTGTGAGAGCCAGTGAGAGCCAGCCGACATTGCGATCATCACGTAGTTAGATCATCGACGCGGCTAGATCATCACTGCATTAAGCGACTGCATTAGGCGACTGCGCCCCGTCTGCCGTCGGAGGCATCGGGGCGCTCGCCGCGTCGTAAGCGGGGGCGGCGAGCCCTAGCGAGGGCCGAGTTGCCGAGTTCGGCGGCGGCCAGCGCTTCTAGTTCGAGCACGAGCCCGGGGGTCTGGTCCCAGCCGGCCAGGCGGAATATCCGCAGGAAGTACGGCGAGAGCCGACGCACCGTCAGGTTGCGGCCGGCGCGGGCGAGTTCGGCGGCGGCGTCCATCATCGCGCGCAGTCCCTCGACGCTGACCGTGTCGAGTCCGTCGCAGTCGAGATAAACGTTCCCGACCACGTCGGCTGCCGCGCCACGCAGCGCGCGGGCGAAGCGGGCCGCGTGTTCGGCGCCGAGGTCGCCCTGGATGGCCAGGCCCGGCGGATCGTCCGTGCGCATGGCACGGAACGCCGGGGTGTCCGGCACTTGCTGCATCGGCGTCACCGCCCCGGGGGAAGCGTGCGGTCGGGAGGGCCAACAAAGCATCTACGGCGTCTGCGATTCCGAGATCGACGCGTTACGGATCGTAGCGCGTCGCCACCACAAGTGACCAGGGGGTGCCGGGCACACGTGTGGAGCTTTGCTGAGCTTTCATCTCAGCGGAGCCTCATCGGGGTAACGTCTGGTGCGTGCGCTCTGTTCGAGCGACTGCCGAACTGACCGCTTAAGTGACTGCTGATTCGCTCAACAGTTCAAATCGTGCTACCGCGAGGAGAAGGCCCGTGACCGTCAACCTGGCCGCCACGCAGACTCCCGTCATCGACCTCGATGCCGCGGGTTCCCCGGACGCGCCGCAGTATCTGCTGGACAGCGTCCGAGCCGCGGCCGAGCAGACCGGCATCATCCAGGTCGTCAACCACGGCGTCCCGGCCGACCTCATCGAGAGCTTCCATCGGGGCATCGGCCGCGTGCTCTCGCTCCCCCGGCCCGAAAAGTCGCAGCTGGCCAGTCCGACCGGGCACCCCTACCGCGGCTGGCGTCAGTGGCCGGACGACTTCGGCCGGCTGGAGCTGGAACGCTTCAGCATCGGCCAGTACGACAACGCGAAGGACGCGCTGGCGGCCGGCGTCTCGCCGCGGCGCGCAAGCGTATTCGAGCACGCCAACGTCTGGCCGCCGCAGGAGCCGGGGCTGCGCGAGGTCGCGTTCCGGTATCGGGATGCGGCGTTCTCGGTCGGGCGACGCGTGCTGGCGCTGTACGCGCGCGTGCTCGGCTTGCCGGTGTCGACGTTCCCGGTCGGGGACGACGCGTACACGAGGTTCGTGGTCAACGACTATCCAACGTGGACTGCAGGTGTTAGCGCCGAGTCCGGCGACGTGTCGGAAGAAACTGCTGACGATGAGAAGCTGTTGCTCCTCGAGCACGCCGACGACTCGGCGGTCACCGTGCTCTACCAAGAGGGCGACTACGCGGGTCTCCAGGGCCAGCGGCCGGACGGCTCGTGGGCTCCGGTGCCGATCGTGCCCGGAGCGCTGCAGGTCTTCTCGGGCTCGTTGTTGGTGAACTGGACGAACGGACGGCTGAGGCCTGGCCGTCACCGCGTGGTCGCGGGCGGCACGGTGACGCGTCGTTCGTCGGCGGTGTTCATCTATCCGAGCCTTGAGACGGTCGTCGAGCCGTTGGCGGTCTTCGGCGGGACGCCTGCCTACGGGCCGGTCTCCGTGGGCGACCACGCGCAGGGCGCGGTTGAGGACTATCTCGAGTTGTACGGTCGGCCCGAGCAGATCGCCGCGTGGCGTGAAGGGCGGCCGTACGTTGCCGAGGTCGCGGACTCAGCGGCGGCCTACTGCGGCGTAGCCCGAGTAGCGGGTGACGTCCCCGCCTAGCGGATCGGGGGCGGCACCCTCCTCGGGGCGCCACTTGATCAGGTCCACCAGGCCCGGCTCAAGCAGCTCGTAGCCGACGAGCATGTCCAGGATCTGCTGCTTCGAGCGGTAGTGGATCTGGTGGCTGGCACGCGTGTAGACCGCCTCGGCGCGCCGGGCGAGCTGAGGCTGGTAGTCGCTAGTGGCGTGCGTGATCGCCAGGTACGAGCCGGGGGCGGTGGCGTTGCGGTACGCGGTGACGATCGCGGGCGGGTCATCTTCGTCGGCGACGAAGTGGAGCACGGCGATCATCAGGACGGCCACCGGGCGGGACAGGTCGATCAGCCGGTCGAGTTCCGGGTGGTCGAGGATGGCGGCTGGGCGGCGCAGGTCGGCCTGGATTATGGCGGTGTTCGGGATGCCGTTCAGCAGCGAAGCGCTGTGCGCGAACGCGACGGGGTCGCTGTCCACGTAGACGACTTTGGCGTCCGGGTTCGCCGCGGTCGCGACCTCGTGGACGTTGCCCGCGGTCGGGATGCCGGAGCCTAGGTCGAGGAACTGGTCCACGCCGGAGGCGGCCAGGTGACGGACTACGCGGTGCAGGACGTGGCGCTGTGCGCGGGCGATCTGCGGCATGTCCGGCAGGACACGCATGTACTCCTCGGCCAGCTCGCGGTCGGCGGCGAAGTTGTGACTCCCACCGAGGTAATAGTCGTACATACGCGCAGCGGACGGAGTGTCGATGTCGACGTGGTCCGGCGCCCACACGGGACGATGATTGCTCGGCACGCTGTGATCATACGACGTGCACACAGCGCGGCGATGGACGTTCGGGGGTCCACCGCCGCGCCGCGCGTGTTCAAGCGGCCGGACGCCACATCGGGTACATCATCGCCGTCGCAGGCTTCCCGTCTGGGAACGGGATCGTCTGCGGCAGGTCCTGATAGCCGTGCCGCGCGTAGAGCCGACGGCTGTCGAGGCTGGCCGCCTCCAGGTACGCCGCGACCGGTTCGGCTCCGGTTGCCAGCGTTTCGTGGTGCGCGTCGAGCAGCGCGGTGCCGACGCCCTGGCCTTGCAGCGTCGGGTGCACGGCCAGGATCGCCAGGTGGTCGTGCCGCTCGCCGGACGGGTGGTGCTTGTCCAGCTGCGCGTCGAACGCGCGGAAGCGGTCGATCCATCCGCCTGCTACGGCGGCTAGGCGCGCGTCGTATCCGGCGGGCGGTTCGTCGTGCGGCTTGCCGTCGTTCCGCAGCCACAGCGCTACCGCGCTGCGTTCCGCCGTCGTGTAGACCGCGCCGGTCTCGAACGCGTGGTCTACATAGAGGCGGAAGTAGTCCGGGAAGATCTCGTGCCTCGCGGCCGAGTCCGGGATCAGCCAGGTCGAGGCGGGCAGGTCGTGGAACGCGAGCGCTATCAGGTCGCTCAGTTCCTGCGCGTCCTGCGGGTCGGCGCGCCGGACCTCGAGCGTGCCGCGGCGCCGGTCACGCCCCCTCCCCCGCCAGCGAACCCGCGGGCTCGGTCGCGTCGGAGGTGATGCCCGGGCCGGTGGCCGCCTCGGGGCCGAGGCCGATGACCGCGTACACGTCCGGTCGGTTCGCCCGCAGGTACAGCGCCCACACGACGCCGATCACCGCGACGATGGCGAACAGCGACGGGAGCACCTTGCCGGCGGTCGACGGCGTCTGGTAGCCGAGCAGCAGCGAGTAGTTGTTCGCGACCAGATACACCATCACGCCCAGGGCCACGGCCGAGATGCTCGGCGCGATCACCCGGCGCCACAGGTTCTCCTCGCCGGGATTCAACGCGAAGAACCGGACCACCGAGACCGAGGTGAGGAACAGCAGGATGAGAACGCCGAAGCCGCCGGTGGTGCCGCCCCAGAAGAACAGGTCGGTCTGCGGGTTCCAGCCGCCGATCGCGAACGCGACGATGGCCACCAGGCCGAGCGCGCTCTGCACGATGGAGGCGGTGCGCGGTACGCCGTTGGTCCCGGTGCGCCCGAACGAGCCGGGCAGCACCTGCTCGCGGCCGAGCGCGAAGGAGTAGCGCCAGCAGGCGTTGTGGAACGCCAGACCCGCGGCGAACAGCGAGGTCATGAACAGGATCTGCCCGGCGTTGTTCAGGAACGTCGAGCCCATCCCGAACAGCATGCCCGGGCCCTCCTGCTGCGCGACCTTGCCAACGTTGTCAACGCCGTAGTACAGCGACAGCACCCACGACGCGGCCGCGTACACCACGCAGATCACCGCGAGGGAGAAGTACGTCGCGGTCGGGATGGTGCGGCGCGGGCGCTTGGCCTCTTCCGCATATACCGGGGACTGTTCGAACCCGACGTATCCGAGCACCGCCACCGCGATGACCGCGCCGATGCCGCCCTTAGTGAGGTTGGACGGGTTCAGGGTGCTGAAGCTGACGTGGTTGTCGGCGGGGTGCAGACCGCCGCTGATGGTCAGCGCGACGATGGCGACCACCTCGATGCTCAGCAGTACGCCCAGGACCTTGCCGCTCAGGTCGACGCGGATCAGGCCCAGGATAGTGACGACGGCCCACGCGGCGAGCGAGTAGACCCACCACTTGATGTCGACGTTCGCCTTCTGCTGGATGTAGCCCTCCAGCGTCGGCCCGAACATGCCGTAGATGCCGACTTGCAGGCCGTTGTAGGCGAGCAGCGCGATCAAGGACGCCGCGACGCCGGCCTCCTTGCCGAGGCCGCGGGCGATGAACGCGTAGAAGGCGCCTGCGTTGCTGATGTGCCGGGCCATGGCGACGTACCCGACGCTGAACAGGGACAGAACGACCGCGACGACGATGAACGCGGCCGGAACGCTCGTCAAGCCGGTGACGGCGTACGCGGTCGTGACGACGCCCGCTGCGACGGTGAGCGGCGCGACGCCGGCCAGGACGAAGTAGACCACTGACGGTACGCCGAGCCGGTCTCGTGCCAGCGCCGCGGATACGCTTCCGGGCTGTGTAAGCATGCTTCTTGCCATTGTGGGTTATCTCCTATCGGGGACGGACAGGATGAACGCCGACGAAGGCGTTGGGTGAGGCTGCTGATCAGCGGCGAGTGAGCTTCAGCTACACGCGGTGGCTCGCGATCGCGCTGCCGATAGCGGCCTCGGTTTGAGTGAGCAGTTCCGCGAGCGACGGCTCCAGTTCGTGCGGAGCCTCCCCCACCCGCCGCAGAGCCTCCGGAGCGGTGTGTCGCACCTCCCACAGGACCGGCTGGTCGAGCCCGGTGGCTCGCAGCAGTCCCAGGAGCACCGTGGACCTTTCATCAAGGTCCTGACCCCGGATGAGCTGTGTGCACAGCAGCGCCGTCGGGCGGGCCGCCACGCTGGGTGAGACTGGCACCCAGCGGCCGGACTGCCAGGGACGCTTCCTCGTCTCGCGCACGAGCAGCCCGGCGGCGGTCAGCCGCCGGCCCACCTCGCTGTGAGCGCTCTGCGCGAAAAACGCCAGCCAGGTGCGCGTTGGATGCTCCTCCTGCTTAAGGAACTCCAGCACACGCCCGGCCAGCGCGTCATCGCACGGCGAGGAGTCAAGCACCGTCACCGTGCCCTGACGCAGTTCTATCCGCGTCTCGATGGCCAGCTCACCGAGCAGTGCGCTGGCCAAGCCCAGCCCGGCGATACGTTCGGCCAGCCGCGGCTTGCCGGTCGTGTCGTCGTGCGCCATCAGGAAGAACTCGTCGGCCAGCCGGCTGCTGCCGCCCGGCCGCGGGTCCTGCCCGTATCCGGTCACGCCGTCCGATCCTCCTTATGGCCGGTTCGACGGTCGGTCACCGCCAGCGCACGGCTAGCTAACGCTGGGCTGGAGATTATCGGCTAGGCATGTACATGTTCCAGAGCTCTGACCGCATTCGTATCGGAACCTGCGATACAGACGTGAACTTGAGCGACACGGTGTGGCTGGGCGAGGCTCGATGTGCCTCAACGTGTCGGCTTGCCCGAGCCGTTCGGGCACGCGCCGTCGCGAGGCGCGGCACCCGGCGGCAACTGACGCGCCGCCGGGAAGAGCCCTGTTATATGGGTATTGGTAAGATCCTTTCTCGGGATGGGAGCGCGCACACGGGATCGGCCCACGCCGGACGTGGTACCCGAAGACCGCAATCCGGGACGCTGCGCGTGGTCGCCCGGATACCGTAGGGTGCTGAGAGTGCAGACTCAGCAGACTTACAAACCCGACGAGAGTTCAGACATCAACCGGGCATGTCGCGAAACGCGCGTGCGTGTGATAACGCTGGTCCGCGAGCTATCTGAGGACTCGCTGGATACGCCGGTCCCCGCGTGCCCGGGGTGGTCGATCCGCGATGTCGTCGCGCATTTGACCGCCAACGCCGAGGACATGATGTCCGGGTCGATGAGCGGCGGTCCGCCGAGCCCTGAGGAGACGGCGGCGCAGATCGAGCGGATGCGCGGCCGGAGCATGGCCGAGATGCTCGCCGGCTGGGAGACGAACGCCGAGCAGCTTGAGGACGAGGTCTCCGCGAACGGGATGCGGATGCCGCTGATCGATCTGACCAGCCACGAGCACGACATCCGCGGCGCCCTCGCGCGCCCCGGCGCCCGGGACACCGCGGCCGTGAAGATCTGCAGCCAGTTCCTGCTGGAGCGGATGCGCCCGCCGGTACCGGTACGCATCGTGGTCGAGGACACGCAGTTCCGGGTCGGCCCCGCATCGGATGCGCAGTGGGACGCGGATGCGGCCGAGCTGGTACTGAACACCAGCCGGTTCGACGCGCTGCGCTGGCGGATGGGTCGCCGCAGCCCGGCGCAACTAGCCGCGATGCAGTGGAGCGCCGATCCGACGCCGGTGCTCAATCACTTGTTCGTGTTCGGCCCGGCCAAGGCTGACGTCATCGAGTGATGCGCGATTGAGTGACGCGCGGGCGGCGGGCTAACGCTGCCTTTACGCCGGACGCGGTGGACTGAGCACCATGTCCGAGAACACAGAGCCCGAGAACACAGAGCCTCAGAACGACGGGCCGATCGACCCGTTCGACGCTTTCCGGGCTCGGCGTGCCCAAGAGCAGGCGGCGAATGAGGAGCCGGGCCAGTACGAGGCGCCGCTGTACGAGTCAGTCGCGTACGAGCCGACGCAGTACGTGCAGCCGCTGTCTGGGGAGCCATTTCCGGCCGCCACCTCAGGCAGCGGACGCGGTCGGCTCCGATCGGTCGCCGTGCTCGCCGGTGCGGCGGTGCTCGTCGCCGGCGTAGTCGGTGGCGTGTACGCGGCGACGAGGCCGTCGGGGAGTCCGGCAGCCGCCTCCGCGCCCGGCACGAGCGCGAGCCCGACTTCGAGTCCGTCAGCGGGAGCGAAGAAGGGCGAGAAGAACGCGAAGGCCGTGACCGCGCGGCTGAAGGTGACGTCCGTCGGCGCCGACTCGTTCACCGCCACGGCCGCCAACGGTCAGACGGTCACGGCGCACATCACCTCGGCGACGAAGTTCGGCACCGCGGCGCGTCCGTTCACGCGTGCGCAACTGATGACCGGAGCCGACGTCTACGCACGGCTGCGGCGTGAGGCGGACGGCACGGTAGTGGCGACGGTGATCGCGTCCAGCACTACTGCCAAGGGATCCGCGAGCGCGGGCGCGTCGGCGTCCGCGTCGGATGACACAGGGACCTGATCGGGCTGCACGGAACCAGGGTCGGTCGGCGCACGTCCAAGCGCCGACCGATTCACCTTTTCCAGGAGCCTCAGATGTCGACAACGATCACTTTGGGCAGACGCACGTTCGTCGCGGGCACGGTCGCCGTTGCCGCCGCCGCGATCACCGGTGCCTACTTCCTCGGCACGGCGAACCGCGCGTCCGCGAGCAGCCAGACCGTCTACACCGCGCCGGCGGCGAACGAGAGCTCGGCCACGATGCCGGGAATCACCGTCACCGGCCTCGGTACCGTCAACGGCACCCCGGACACGCTCATCCTCGACCTCACGGTGACTCAGACCAAGAACGACGTCTCGTCCGCCCTCTCCGCCGCGAACGACAGCATGAACGCGGTGAACTCGGCGCTGACCGGCAAGGGCGTCGCGAACGCCGATCTGAAGACCTCAGGCGCGCAGATTCAGCCGAACTACTCCTCGAGCGGGACCATCAACGGCTATACGGCGTCTGAATCACTGACGGCGACGCTTCGCGACCTGAAGACCGCCGGATCGGCGATCGGCGCGGCCGCGTCGGCCGGGGGAACGCGACGCGCATCGACAACGTGTCCCTCGATATCGATCACGACAGCGCCCTGATGACGCAGGCGCGCACCGCCGCCTTCGCGGACGCCAAGGCCAAGGCGCAGCAGTACGCGGGCGCGGCCGGCGAAGCGCTCGGCAAGCCGACTCAGGTGACCGAGACGGTCAACAACCCGGCCACTCCGGTCGACTACCGCGAGTCGATGCCGATGGCGGCCGGAGCGGCTCCTTCGGTCCCGATCAAGGCCGGAAGCGCGCAGATCTCGGTGACTGTGACGGTCGTCTTCGCGGTTGGCTGACCAGTGGCGGGTAGCTGCGGCCGAACGGCCCGTGCGAAGATCTGCGCATGTCTACCGTGCCGCCGTCGCCCCTGCTGCTCCTCTGGGACATCGACCACACGCTCCTCGTCATCTCCGGCGTCGGCCGGGAAATGTACGCGCACGCGTTCGAGCGCGTGTACGGCCGGCCCCTCGTGCACGTCCCGGACATGTCCGGCCGCACCGAGTACGCGATCACCCGGGACACGCTGGCGCTTAACGGCGTAGAGCCGGACCATCCCGATCACCCGGACCGGTCCGCCGACGCGTTCTACGCCGCGCTGACCGACGCGGTGCGGCTGTTGAGCGACCGCATGCGCGACGAGGGCCAGGTGCTGCCCGGCGCGCGGGAGGCGCTGGCCGCGCTCGGCGGGGATGGCGTTGTGCAATCGGTCGTGACCGGCAATCTGCCGGACATCGCCGAAGCCAAGCTCAAGGCGTTCGACCTGGACGGCTTCCTCGACCTGGAGATCGGCGGCTACGGCAACATCGCCCGCGACCGCGCGATCCTCGTGCGTATGGCGATCGAGCTAGCCGAAGAGAAGTACGACCAGCCGTTCGGCGCCGAGAACACCGTGGTCGTCGGCGACACGATCCACGACGTGAAGGGCGCCCTGGACAACGGCGCGCTCGCGGTCGGTGTCGCGACCGGCGTCGCGAGCCTGGACGACCTAGACGCGGCTGGCGCGCATGTCGTGCTGCCCGACCTGCTCGATCTCGCCAAGCTTCACGAAATGCTGTCGGACCGGCCGCGTATGGTGTCGTAGTACTCAGGCAGTGCGACAAGATCTACAAGATCTGGAGGTCTAGCCATGACGACCATTCCCGGCCGGCCGAATACCGCGCTGCTCGTCATCGATGTCCAGAACCGGCCGGTCGAGGGCGCCCCGCGCCGCGACGAGGTGGTCGCGAACATCAACTCCCTCGTGGAAAAGGCTCGCGCGCAGAACGTGCCGGTGATCTGGATCCAGCACTCCGACGAGGACATGCCGCGCGGCAGCGAGGGCTGGCAGTACGTGGCCGACCTGGCTCCCCGCGACGACGCGGAGCCCCTGGTGCACAAGAGCTACGGCGACTCGTTCGAGGACACGACGCTCGAATCGCTGCTCGCGGAGCGCGCGGTCGGCAGTCTGGTCGTCGCTGGCGCGCAGACCGATGTCTGCATCCGCTCGACGATCCACGGCGCCTTCGTGCGCGGCTACGACGTGACACTGGTCGCCGACGCGCACACGACGGAGGATCTGAGCGCGTACGGCGCGCCGGATCCGGAGTCGGTGATCGCGCACACGAACCTGTACTGGAGGTACCAGGAGGCACCCGGGCGCAAGGCCGCGGCGGTCAATACGTCCGATGTGAGCTTCGGTTCGTAGGTTCGCCGATATCGAACTCCACGTCTGAGTTCTCTGCTCTTCGTTCCGCAGCCCTCGTCTGTTCCCTGGGATTTCAGCCGTTCCGGTGCTTAGCGTTGTTCCGAGGGGTATTCACTTCGAAGTCGGATACGCGCTAGGTGAGGGAGGGGCGGATGGATACCGCCGTCGCGGTGCAGGGCCGCGGCATTACCAAGGCTTTCGGTGATGTCGTCGCGCTCGACCATGTCGACGTGAGCGTGGCACGGGGTCAGATCCACGGCCTGGTCGGTCCGAACGGCGCCGGCAAGACCACGCTTCTCGGCCTCCTGCTGGGCCTGGCCGTCGCCGACGAGGGGACGCTGGAGATCCTCGGCGAGCCGGTGGGGCGGGCGCTGGCCGCGCCGGACGGAGTCTCCGGGTTCGTCGACGGGCCCGGCCTGTACCCCACGCTCACCGCGAAACAGAACCTTGCGACGCTGCTCACGCTGCGCCCTGAGGACACGCCCGCCGCCAGTGTCGACGATGCGTTGGCGCAGGTCGGGCTGACCGACGTCGCCGACGACAAGGTCCGCGGCTTCTCCCTGGGCATGCGCCAGCGGCTGGGGCTGGCCGCGGCGTTGCTGACCGGGCCGCGGCTGCTGGTGCTCGACGAGCCGTCCAACGGCCTGGACCCGGCGGGCAAGCGGCACGTGCACCGGGTCCTGCGCCGGCTCGCGGCCGAGGGCGCCACGGTCATCCTGTCCAGCCATCGGATGGACGACGTCGAGTCGCTGTGTTCTGAGGTCACCATCCTGGCCACCGGGCGCGTGGTGTTCAGCGGCCCGCTGAACAAGCTCTCCGACGAGAACCGGGAACTCGACTACCGGCTGCGGGTCTCTGATCCGGCCGCCGCCGGCGCCGTCGCGCTCGAGACGACGGGCATCGGTGTCATCGAAGACTTCGATGCCGCGACGCGCGCGGACACCGACGTGATCGTCGTGCGCGCGCGGGTGGCGGCACTGGACGAACTCGTCGCGCGGATCGTGCGCGCGGATATCGCGGTGCGCGAGTTGTCGCCCGTCGTCTCGCCGCTGGAAGCGGCGTTTCTCGCCCTCACCGAGCAGGAGGCCGGCAAATGACCGCGACCGTCGCGCCGACCGCCGCGCCAGAGGCCGGGAAGGCGGGCAAGCGGCCGGTCCTGGTCGCCCGCATCCTCAACTTCGAGCTGGTCAAGCAGTTCTCCACCTGGCGGGTACGCCTGCTGATCCTGCTGAGCTGGCTCGGCCCGGGCCTGGTGGTCTACGCGGTCTGCCAGCAGGGCACTCTGCCGTCGGACACCCTGTTCGGCCGGGAGATGCACGCCACCGGCTGGGCCGGGTCGCTGGTCGTCCTCGGCGTCGCCGGCACCTGGGTGCTGCCGCTGCTCACGTCGGTGATCGCCGGCGACGTGTTCTCCGCCGAGGACCGGCTGGGCACCTGGCGCCACCTGCTCATCGCGGTCCGCTCGCCCCGGCGGATATTCGCGGCCAAGGCGATCGCCAGCCTGACCGTCATCCTGCTCGGCGTGACCGGTCTGGCCGTCTCCAGCGTGGTGGGCGGGCTGCTCGCGGAGGGAAACAAACCGCTGACCGGGCTGGACGGCCATCAGCTCGCCGGCGGGGACGCCGGCGTCAAGGTCCTGCTGGCCTGGGTCTGCGTGCTGGCGCCGACGCTCGCGCTGGCGGCCATCGGGCTGCTCGGGTCCGTCGCGCTCGGCCGGTCCCCGATGGGTCTGCTCCTGCCGGTGATCGCCGCGCTCGGGATGCAGGTGGCGCAAATGCTGCCGCTGCCGGTCGCGGTGCGCCTGGCGCTGCCCGGTTACGCCTTCATCTCCTGGAACGGCCTGTTCACCGATCCACGGCAACCCGGGCCCCTGCTGATCGGCATCGGGGTCAGCCTGGTGTGGGCGGTCGTCGCCACGGCGCTGGCCTACGCGCTGTTCCTGCACCGGGACTTCACCAACGTCAACAACGACGGCGCTGGACGCAGGGTGCTGACTTGGGGAGTCCTCCCGCTGGCCGGCGTGCTGGCCGCCACGATCGGCGTCGTCGCCGCCGCGAACGGCGGGGCGTTCGGCTCCGGCATCGACCAGGGCAAGATCCAGCAGTCGGTGGCCACCGCGTTCTCCCACCTCTACAAGCTCCAGTGGGCGCAGATGCGTCAACCGGTGGTCGATGAGGCGCAACTGCAGACCCACGTGGTGTGCGGCAAGAGCGAAGGGCTCGGCGCGCAGGAGGGGCCGGGCAACGACTGGCGCTGCACGGTTCTGTGGATCGTCCCCGGCGACAACATCCAAGCCCAGGCCGTGTACCAGCTCAATGTCACCCCGAACGGACGGTACATCGCCGACGGGGACGGACCGGTACAGGTGAACGGCTACTTCCTGATCGCGACCGGCGGAAAGGTCGTGCCGAACCCGCTGTGGCAGTTCGACGGCAACGTCGATCTGCTCTCCGGAAGCTGATATACCACCGCTACACGACCACCCCGCCGCAACACGCGGCGGGGCGGTCTTTTGATGTGCGGGCCCGTCAGCTCACATTGACGGCGGTGTCGTCGACGACGAACGAGGTCTGCAGTTCGAAGTCCTCGGCACCGGTGAACTTCAGCGTGACCTTCTGCCCGGCGTAGGACGCGAGGCTGAAGCTCTTCTGCGAGTAACCGGTGTTGTGGTTGAGGTTGGAGTAGGTGGCCAGTGTCGCAGCACGGTGCCGGAGCTGTTGAGCACCTGCACCTTGAGGGTGTCGTAGACGGTGGTGGTGCTGGTCTCCGCCGTGTCGATGTGCAGCCAGAAGCTGAAGTTGTAGTTGGTGCATCCGGTCGGCAGCGTGACCGCCTGCGAGAGCGTGTCAGTGTGCGTGCTGCCGTAGCCGTCCATCCACGCGTCCCAGCTGCCGCTGTGCGGCGGCTCGCTGCTGTTGTTGCTGACCACTCCGGAGGAAGCCGACCACGGGCTGGCCGCGCCGGTCTCGAAGCCGGGGTTGCCCAGCAGCTGTCCCGACCCTGTGCAGCCGGTGCCGGTCGGCGTGGCGGACACCTCGTTGCTCTGGCCGCCCTCGCCGACGCCGTTGACCGCGGTGACCCGGTAGAAGTAGGTCGTTACCGGCGGTCAGACCGGTGTCGGTGCACGAGGTCACGGGCCCAGACCGCTGCAGCCGCCGCTGGTCAGCAGCGACTCGGTGCCGCTCGAAGTGCTGCGGTACACGTTGTACTTGGTGATGTTCTCACCGCCGTTGCTCGAAGGCGGCGTCCAGCTCAGCGAAACCTGGCCGGTTCCGGCCGTGGCGGTCAGGCCGGTCGGCGCGCCGGGCGGGGTGGCGGCGATTGGCGAGGCGGTGATCGTGACGGTCGACGACGCGGTGTTCGCCGGCGAGGCGCTGTCCGTAACGGTCAGCGTCGCGGTGAACGTGCCGGCGTTGCTGTAGGTGTGGCTGGGGTTCTGCGTCGTGCTCGTGGCCGAGCCGTCGCCGAAATTCCAGCTGTAGTGGTAGGCGGGCGTGCCTCCGGTCGCGGTGCCGGTGAAGTTCACCGCCAGCGGGGTCTGGCCGGAGGTCGGGTTGGCGGAGGCGCTGGCCGCGAGCGGGTTGCCGACGGCGCTGACGTTCGTCGTGACCTGCGACGTGGCCGTGTTCGCCGGCGAGGCGCTGTCGGTGACCGTCAGCGTCGCGGTGTAGGTACCCGCGGTGCTGTAGGTGTGGCTCGGGTTCTGCGACGTGCTCGTCGTGCCGTCACCGAAGTTCCAGCTGTACGAGTACGGCGCGGTGCCGCCGGTGGCCGAGCCGGTGAACGACACGCTCAGCGGCGCGTTGCCCGTCGAGGGCGAGCCGGTCGCGTGGGCGGACAGCGGGGTGGCGCCCTGCACCCAGAAGTCCTCGAGCGGGTCGCCGAGGGCCGACTGGTCCGACGTGGTCATCGGGAAGGTGCTGGCCCCGATGTTGTCGTTGGGGTCGATGATCCCCGACTTCACGTTCTGCATCGTGCGTTCCATCGCCGCGATCACGTTGCTCGTGGTGTACGCGACGTGGCTTAGGTAGTGCTGCTTGACGTACTGCGAGGGGCCGATGACGACCAGCGGCACGCGGTACGTGTTGCTGACGTGGTCCGAGCCGTTGTTGCCGTTCTGGGTGTCGTCCTCGGTGACGACGATCAGGGTGTTGTTCTTGTACGTAGCGTTGTTCTCGATCGCGTTGACGATGTTGTTCGTCGCCGTGTCGTTGCCCGGGATGTCCTGGAACGTGCCGGGGTGGTCGTTGAACAGCTCGACGTAGTTGTATACCGGCAGCCCGTTGGTGTTGACGAAGTTCAAGTAGTCGTTGGCGATCGTGCTGTCTGGCAGGCTCTGGTTGCTGCACGTGTACTCGTTGTAGTGCAGCTCTTCCGGGATGCTCGTGCCCGGACGGTTGGGCGGCAGCACCTCCACTTTGCCGTCGGCCGGGTTCTTCCAGTAGCCGCTGCCGCTGTTGAGCATCCAGTAGAAGTCACCGTTCATGATGAACGTGTACGGACTGCTTCCACTGCCTGAGCCCGTCGGGGCGGTGCACGCGTTCGTGCCCTCGTCCGTGGGGCCGTTGACACCGGCCAGGAAGCGGTCGAACTGGGTGCCGCTGGCGGGGCGGGACTGCTGCTGGGAACTGGAGGACGACTGCGCGGAGAACAGCCACCAGTGGTTCGGGCCGCTCGGCGGCTGGGTGCCCGTGCTGTACGAGTCGGACAGCGCGTAGGTCTTGGCCAGCGTGTGCAGGTCCGGCACGGAACTGATGTGGTTCGTGCTCTGCACTTGGCCGTTGCACCCGGCGATCACCGTCGTGGCGCAGTCGCCGAGGTAGTCGTCGAAGGTGTGGTTCTCCCGGTAGATCACCACGAAGTGCTGGAACGGCGGGAAGTACGGCGCCAGCGGGTTGATCGCGGCGGTCGGCGAGGCCACCACGGTCGACTGCTTGTTCACCGTCTGCACGGACTGCTTGTTGGCGATCTTGAAGTTCTTCGGCTGCGGGAACTTCGCGAACTCCACGCCGGGCGGGGCGAACTTGGCACCGGTACAGTCGTAATTGTCCGGCTTGTATGTCTGCGTGCGATGCCCGATGGGCAGGTTCTTCGCATTGGCCGGGTCGGTGTTCGGGTTCCAGCCGATGAGGGTGCACGAGCCGACACCCGTCGCCGGGTGGTTCCCGGATCCGGCTTGGGCCGGGCCGAGGGCGAATCCGACCATGGCGAGGGCCGCGGCCCCGACGCCGATGGTCAGCGCGACCCGCCGCCTCCTCAGCCTGCCTATTGTCGTCTTCAATCCGATCATTGACACTCCTGCAGCAAGAGAGAGTCGATGATGGCAATAGGCCACCACCATCCCGCATCGTCCATACAGGCTCGTCCGGTAACAAGGACCCTGAAGAACATCTTTGAACTTGGCCGCCGCAATTCACTTCCCGTTCGTCCGCAATTGACAGGTCTCACCAGGCAGCATGAGGACATCTGACCGATCAACATTCTGCGAAGTGTCTGACAGACAGGTTTGATTGCCTGGACCGATGACAGCCGGGAGATAGGGTTTTCCCGGTATTCCGTCGCCGGGAAACCTTCGGGCAATCCGCCTGCGATCCAGGGAGAATTCATGTGCGAGACATCTGACGGCTCCGCTACCGAGGCGATGTCCACGATGCCGCGGCCGGCCGAGGGCGAAGCCGTCGACCCGATCGCGCTCGAACCAGTGCACGAAGTCACCGTCAACACACTGGTAGACAACGTATTTGACGGTCTGTTGCCGGACGGCGAACGCGTGCGCCAGCCGGCCATGGGCGCCGGCATGATAGCGGCCGCACATTTCGAGGGCGGCAACACGACCATCGGCATGATGGCAGAGCACGGATTCTCCGCCTTGGTCACCGTGCGGCGCAGCGAGACGGCGAGAAGGCGCTGCTCGGCGAGGGCTTCGACGTGATCGGACGTCGAGAGGTGGCCGTCCTCGCGGGCGATTCGGTGCTGATCACGGGGGAAGTCGACCGGACCACCGGCGATGGCCGAGTTCGCGCCGAGCCTGCTGGTGCCGGGCCACTGCACTGGCTGGCGGGCGCAACACGCGCTCGCGGCCGCGCTACCGGACGCGTGGGTGCAAAGCAGCAGCGGGAGTGAGTTCCAGCTGACAGCCGCGTGACACGCGTCCGGTTGCTTAGTTACGTCTTACACGGGCCGGTGAAGTCGCGATACTCCCCGGCCGGTCCCCACGTGCGCGGGTCCGGCGAGGGCATCCACTGGCCGTCGTCCTGCTTGGCGTAGTTCCAGAACTCGCCGGCCTCAGCCAGCTGACGCAGTGCCGCGACGAGCCGGTCGACGTCGTACATGGTCGAGCCCACGCCCAAGCTCGCCCGGAGCGCTTGCG
>CAVQPP010000257.1:0-48063 GCA_963714445.1 uncultured Actinomycetota bacterium | reverse complement strand
GGGACCGGGAAGCGCGGGGAATGGGGCCGACAACGGGAACGGGACGGGACCTGGGGGCGGTGACGGCGGGAACGGCAACGGGACCGGCAACGGCCCCGACTCCGAAATCAGCCCCGCCGCCGGGGTCTGGCGTACCGTCGCGGGCAGCTCCGGGCTGACCGAGGGGGCAGTGCTGCCGTTCGACCTCGGCGCGGTCTCGGGCTTCGTACGCCGCGTCTCAGGGCGCGTGCAAGCCGTCTCGGGATCTGCACGCATCAGGGCTGCCGTCTGGACCTGACCCCCTCCCGCGACCAGCTCGCCTGCCCCTGCCACGGCGCGACGTTCACGCTCGCGGGCGCGAACCTCACCCATCCGCTCCAGACCGGCCACGCGCTCCCCGCGCTCCCCCGACTCGCCGTGAGGGAGCAGAATGGTCAGGTCCAGATCTACGCGCCGCGCTCTACGTAACGGTTACATCTGACGGCTCCGCGCAACGGCTCCGGATAAAATCCACGTAACAACTCCGAGTCACTGTCGCCGATGACAGTGACGGGCCGAGTTGGGCGCGGAAGGGAGAGCCGGTGACCGTGGAGTCCGCGTGGAATCGCACCGTTCTGCGCAGCAACAACGAGCGGCTGCTCCTCGGCCGCCTACGCGCCGACGGTCCAACGTCGCGCGCCGAACTGGCGCGAATCACGGGGCTGTCCAAGCCGACTGTCTCGACGGCTCTCGGCCGGCTTGAGCAGGCCGGGCTCGTGCGCGAAGTCGGCAAGGTGGCCAGCACAGGACGCGGACGCTCGCCGGTCCTGTACGAGGCCGACCCGACGGCCGGATACGCGCTCGGGATCGACATCGGGCGCAGCTGGCTGCGCGCGGCGGTGGCCGACCTCGACGGGACCGTGCTCGGCCGCGACGACGAGCGCAACCAGGCCGAGGACGCGGACGGGCTGGTCGATGCGGTCGGCGCGCTCGCGCGGCGGGTCGCCGCCGAGGCGGGGCTCGCGTGGACGAAGGTGCTGTACACGGTCGTCGGCAGCCCTGGCGTCACGGACAGCGACACGCACGAGGTGCGGTACGCGGTGAACCTGCCTGGCTGGGGACGGCGCGGCGCGACTGACCTGCTGCAGCGGGAGCTGGGGACGGAGCTCGCAGTCGAGAACGACGCGAACCTGGCGGCGCTCGGCGAGTATTGGGCGGGGGCGGGGAAAGGCTGCGAGTTGTTCGTGTACCTGCTCGTCGGGACCGGTATCGGCTCGGGCATCGTGTCCGGCGGCAAGCTGTTCATCGGTGCGCACGGCGCGGCCGGCGAGATCGGCTACCTGCCCTGGGGCGGCGGGACGGACGGGGTCGAAGCGGCACCGCGACGCGGAATGCTGGAGGACGCGGCGGCGGCAGACTCGGTGCTCACGTTGGCGCGTGCTCGGGGGCTCAAGGGAGCCGAGTCGGCGAAGGACGTCTTCGACGCGGCGCGTTCTGGGGATCAGATGGCGCTGGAAGTCGTCGGGCTGGAAGCGGAACGGCTCGCGCATGCTGTCGCTGCGGTTTCAGCGGTGCTGGACCCGGCGCGGGTGGTGCTCGGCGGAGGCATCGGCGACAACGCTGACCTGCTGCTCGATCCGCTGCGCGCGGCGCTGGGGCGGATCACGCCGTTGAGCCCGGAGTTGGTGCCGTCGCAGCTTGGCGGGGAAGCGGTGTTGCGTGGGGCGATCGCTACGGCGGTCACGGCCGCGCGGGAGGCTGTGTTCGAGGCGTGGAACGGGGTTAGCGGCTAAAGGCTAAGCCGTGTTCGAGGCCGGAGAGGACGCAGATCCCAGGCCTCGAACACGCAGTAGTGGGGCTGGCGTAGGCAGGTAGCTAGCTAAGAACCGGCCGGCCAGGTGATCTGCGTCGAGTGGTAGTAGTTGACACCCATGTCTTTCCACCTTGGACCCTGCGCGCCCAGCCGCTGATCGAACGCGGTCTGGTTGTGCGTGCTCCACGGGGACCAGCCCAGCTCGGCGATCGCGGGCAGGCGCGGGAAGGCCATGTAGTCGATGTCTGCCGAGGTCACGATCGTCTCGGTCCACAGCGGCGCTTCGACGCCGGCCACGGCCGACTCGCCGACGCCGGTCACGTACGCGCCGGGGTTCCAGCCGTAGGCCGTGTTGACGTCGATGAGGCCGGCCCACGTCTGGCCTAGCTTCGTCCTGCGGTTGTACTTCATGTCCAGGTACGCCTTGTTGGCCGGCGACATGATGACCTTCGTGCCGTTGGCCGCTGCCGCCGCCACTGAGCTGTTGCTCGTCGTGGTGTCCCAGAACTGGATCACCGTCGACGGGAGCAGCGTCGTGGCCGCGATGTTGTGCCAGCCGACGACCGTCTTGCCGTGCGCGGCCACGATGTTCTGGGCCTTGCCGATGAAGGTCGCGTAGTCGGACGCTGACGTCGAGCTCGCCTCGTCGCCGCCGATGTGGATGTACGGGCCCGGAGTCAGCGCCGCGATCTCACCGACCACCTGGTCCAGGAACGTGTACGTCACGTTCAGCGAGACACACAGCGAGCTGAAACCGACGTTCGTGCCCGTATACAGCTTCGGCGCGACGCCGTTGCAGTTGAGCTGTGCGTACGAGGCCAGCGCCGCGTTGGTGTGCCCTGGCGTATCGATCTCAGGGACGATGGTGATGTAGTGCGCCTGCGCGTACGCCACGATCGCCGAGTAGTCGGCTTGCGTGTAGTAGCCGCCGGCGCCGCCGCCGACCTCGGTGCTGCCGCCGTACGTGGCCAGGTTCGGCCAGCTGTTGATCGCGATGCGCCAGCCCTGGTCGTCGCTCAGGTGCAGATGCAGATAGTTGATTTTGTAGAGCGAGATCTCGTCGATGTAGTGCTCTACCTGCGCCACGGTGAAGAAGTGGCGCGCCACGTCGAGCATTGCGCCGCGATGCTCGAAGCGCGGGTAGTCGGTGATCGTGCCGCCGGTCGCCGTCCACGGACCGGCGTGCACGCTCGGGCTCATCACCGCGGCGGGCAGCAGCTGGAGCAGCGTCTCGACGCCGTGGAACAGGCCGGCGGCTTTGTTGGCTTGGATGACGACGCCGGCGGACGTGGCGGTGAGGACGTAGCCCTCGGCGCCGACGGTGGCCGGCGCGCCGGTGAGTTCGAGCGCGATGTCGCCCGAACCCGTGCCGATCGTCTCAGGGATCGCATATCCGGACGAGGTACGCAGGATCCCGGCCAGGTAGTCGCCGATCCCGGCCACGTCGCTGGAGACGGTGGTCGAGGACGTGAGCGTGTACGTCTGGCCGTTCGCCACCTCGGTGACCGGGGCGGGGACGATGGTGTTCGGGAAGGTGGCGGCGGGCTGGATCGCCGCCGATGAGGTGGTGGCCGCGGCGGTCAGGCCGGCCGAGGCCAGCACGGTCACGGCGAGAGTACTGATCACCCTTCGCAGGGTTCTGTTTACGGAAACGTTCACGGTCTTGTTCATCTCTCTAACCAGCCGCCTCGTCAACCCGCCAGAACGTCAATTTTCGGTACATTCCAGCCCGAAACGCTGACCACCGGCGTGGCGCCCTGCAGATCGGCTGAGCTGTACGTCGCGGTGAGCGTTTCGGACTCGCCCGGCCACAGCGTCACGTCGTTGCCGCTCCAGACGGAGCTCTGCAACTCGTTGTCGCCGGACAGCTCGGTCCCGGACGCGGTACCCCGGCGCACGTCGGCGCGCAGGAAGAAGCCGACCTTTGGCGTGGTCGAGTTGTTGGTGATCGTGACGGTGACGAGGCGGTCCGATCCGGCCGGGCCGGGCTGGCTGCTGGTCGTCGCGGTCGCGGTGATCGAGGCCTGCGGCAGGCTCTGCAGAGCCTTGAGGTTCGAGTACGAGGACATGCTCGCCTGAGGCTGGCCGATCGTCTTGTTCCAATTGGGCACGTCCGGCGTGGTCGACTGCCAGTAGACGTTGCGGTCGACGAGCGTTCCGTTCTGCCGCACCAGCAACTCGACGAAGTAGACGGTGCCGGCCGCGGTCGGCGTCGCCGGCTTGAGGACGGAGTTGACGACCTGCTGCGAGGCGAGCGTGAGCGAGCCCGAGGTCTTGTCGTCCAGCAGGCTGCCCGAAGTGCTGTAGACCTTTGATTCGACGGTCACGCCGGCCTGGCTCGCCGGGCCGAGGTTGTCGAGCGTCACGGTCCCGTTGTCGAGCGCGTAGATGGCGTGGAGCCTCTGGTCCGCCTTCTGCACGCCGAAGTAGGAACCGGCCTGGTCGTAGTCGTTGTTGTAGAGCGACCAGAGCAGCGTGGGCCAGCCCTTGTTCATCTGCCAGTAGATCGTGCCGGTGGACGGCGCGGCGGTGTTCGTCGAGTGGTCGATGAAGGCCTCGAACTGCGCGCGGGTGTCCTCGTAGTTCTGCACCTGGCGCTTCCTCGACGTACTGGCTCAGGCTCGACCAGGCGCCGTACCGGTTGGTGATCGCGGTGTCGAGGTTGTAGAGCGTGCCGAAGTGGTAGCCGGTGTGCCTGGTGCCCTCGTAGTTATTGTGGTACTGATTCGCGGTCGGGCTCTGCCAGAGGGCTGATTGGTCGGCGGCGGACAGGAACCGGTTGATCGAGTCCATGGTCGGCACGGTGTTCCCGGCGCTCTGCTCGCTGTCGTAGCCCCAGGATCCGCCGGCGTTGGTCTCGTCGCCGCCGGAGCTGTGCGTGGTGTCGTACCAGTACATCGGCGGCACCCAGTCGTACGGGCCCTCCTTCTCGCCAGAGGCGCCGAGTTGTGGACTGCTCTTGTACTCAGCGGAGGAGATGAAGGGTCCGGAGAAGTCGGCGGCGGCGAAGCCGGCGAGTGCGAGTGACTCCTGCGAGGCGGTCGGGTTGTTGTCGCTCCACTGGAAGCTGAAGACGGCGGGGTGGTTACGCAGGATCTGGCCGAGCGACTGCGCGGTGAGCTGGTAGTTCGCGTTCTGGGCGGCCGTGTAGCTGGTGGACTCCCAGAAGTCGCAGCACTGATATCCGGCGTTGATGAGGATGCCGGCCGCGTCCATCTGCTGATACCAGTCCTGCGGCATCAGGTGGCCCTCAAGCCGGATCGCGTTGACGCCCATCGCCTTCATCAGCGCGATCTGCTTGGCGGTGTCGGTCGGGTCGTAGCGAAGGAAGAGATCCGGATCCCAGCCGCCGCCGCGAATGACGATCGGCACGTTGTTGACCTTGAAGGCGCGCACGCCGTTCGGCGCGATAGACGAGGCACCGGTCAGATACGACGTGACGGTGCGAACGCCGAAGGTCTCCGAGGTGGTGTTCAACGTCGTCGTGCCCTGCGAGACCGAGGTGGCGAGCGTGTAAAGCGGCTGCGAGCCGAGTTGGTACGGCCACCAGATCTGCGGGCTGGCGATGGTCAGGGTCGGGTACGTCGACGGCGCGAAGGTCACGGTGCTCGTGCTGTTCGCGGCCACGGTCACGCTCTGGCTCACGGTGATCGCCGTGCCGGCGCCCGGCGGCGTGATCGTCGCGGAGACGGTGCCGGTTTGCGACGCGGACGAGGTGTTGGTGACGTCGGTCTTCACCGTCAGCGCGGTGCTGGACAGGTTAGCGGCAGTGTTCTGGTTCACGTGCGCGTTGCCGGCGACCAGCGGGCCGCCAGATTGCAGCTGGACCGGGAACTGGATGCCGGTGTTGTTGTCCGGCGGGATCTGGCTCCAGTCCACGTTGTCGAGTGTGAGCATCGAGCTCGGGTCGTTCGGGTGCATCTCGATCGCGAGTGAGTTCGTGCCCGAACGCAGCAGGCTCGTTATGTCGAAGACGTTGCGCGCGTAGTCGCCGGTGATCGTCGCAGACGTGGCGACCTCGGTGCCGTTCACCCACACATCAGCAGCGCCGACGACGCCGTTGAGGATCAGCTTCGCGTTCTGCCCGGCGGCTGGAGCCGTGAAGTCGGTGCGATACCACCACGGCACCGAGAACTGCGCGATCGTGTCCGGGCCGACCTTGGTCATCTGGCCGTAGCAGGTCTTCATGTTCGTCGAGAAGAAGACGTTCGGGCAGCCGCCGTTTTGCAGCAGAGCGTTGACCTCGGTGCCGGGTGCGCCGCCCCCGTCGTTCGCGACGGTGAGCCAGCCGGACGTGGCGAAGCCGGGAGTCGAGATCTGCGTGCCACTCTGCGTGGCCGTGGCGCTGGTGAGCACCTTCCAGCCGTTCGTGGCGCCGAGGTTCGAGATCGCGGAGGAGCCGGTGGGAGGATCGGCGAACGCGGTGGCAGATGATGCAGTGGAGGCTGCTGCGATGCGACTCTGCGAGGGCGCGGAGGATCCAAACGCGCCGCTCTGCTGCAATGCCGACGCAGCAGCGAAGCCGAGCACGACGGCCACGGTCGTCAGCGTTCTCACTCGGTAAGTGTGACTAGTTGCTCGGTAGGCTCGATATGCCATGTGCGTGCGCTCCTGTGTCGTGGGTGGGACGGCGGAGGCGGCCAGGCGGTCACCGTGATGCAGGGCTTCTAGTGGTGCGTGTGCCCGATGCGTGATGCGGATCTACCCGCGAAATTAGATATAAAGTTAGGTAACTTTCCAATATTGAGGGCAACGTACAACGGACCAGGTGCCCGGTCAATGGCTCGGTCGACTAGGTAGGGCGCGACGAAGCAGGCGGCTCGGCGGATCGATCTATCAGGGTCCTGTGAAACTTTGAATGTTTCACTTGCCACGGCGGCACTAGCGGCCGTGACGTGGCGAGTTGCCAGGCTTCAGTTATCAGTGTTCTGTGAAACTTTAAATGTTTCACTTGCTGAGTCATTGTCAGCGGTCGCGACGTGGCAGGCCGCGGTGTGCGCCGGGCCGAGCTCACGCAGCTTCGGCGTGACCGAGTGGCACACGTCGATCGCCAGCGGACACCGCGCACGGAACCGGCAGCCAGGCGCCGGATCGATGACCGCTGGCGGCTCGCTCTTCGCTGCCTCGGTGTCCACGCCGAGCGGCGCGCGAGGGTCAGGCACGGCCGACAGCAGCAGGTCGGTGTAGGGGTGCTTCGTCTTGGTCAGCACGGCTTCGGTCGGACCCGACTCGACCACATGCCCGCCGTACATCACCATCAGCCGGTCGCAGATGTAGCGCGCGCTCGCGATGTCGTGCGTGATGTAGAGGAACGAGACGCCCTCGGTCTCACGCAGCTTGGCCATCACGTTGAGCAGCCCGATACGGATCGAGATGTCGAGCATAGAGACCGGCTCGTCGGCGAGGATCAGCTTCGGCCGATACGCCAGCGCCTGCGCGAATCCGATCCGCTGTCGCTGCCCACCTGACAGCTCATACGGATACCGCCCCAGGATGTCGGCGGCCGGGACCAGACCGACGGCCTCGACAACACGCTCCGCCTCCTGCTGACGTTGCGCGCGACTGAGATCCGGGCGGTGCAGATTGAGCCCACGCAGGATGCCGTGCGCCACGTGGTAGGCGGGATTCAGCGAGCTGAACGGATCCTGGAAAACCATCGGCACGTCGCTGCGATACTTCAGTTGCGCGCTGCGACCGCGCATCGTCGCCACCGACCGGCCCTCGAACAAGATCTCGCCAGAGGTCGGCTTGTACACGCGCGCAAGCAGCCGCGCGATCGTGGACTTGCCGCTGCCGCTCTCGCCAACCAGCGCGACGATCTCCTTGCGGTTGATAACCAGATCAACCTCATCGACCGCGTGCAGCATGTGGCGCGAGAAGCCGGTGCCAACCCTGAAGTGGCGCGTCAGCCCTCTAGTCTCAAGCAACGGCGGCACACCAGGCTCGGTATTCGCGCTCGGCGTCTGCTCAGTCACGTCCGTCGTCACGAGGTCACCTCCATGGGCGGCGCCGTGGGCCGTGGCTCCCGGCCGGGCGCGAGAAGCAGGCAGCGCGAGTCGACCTCGCCGATCTGGTACAGCGGCGGCTCGACGTGCCGGCACTGCTCCTCGACCACCGGGCAGCGCGGGTTGAACCGGCAGCCGCTCGGCGGGTTGCCGAGGTCGGGCGGGCTGCCCGGGATCCCCTTCAGCTCGACTCGCTCGCCGCGGATCGAGGGGAACGCTCCGAGTAGGCCCTTGCTGTACGGGTGCGACGGTGCGTCGAAGATCGTGCGCGTCGGGCCGGTCTCGACCACCTGGCCGGCGTACATCACCAGTAGCTTGTCGGAGAAGTGGCTCACCAGCGACATGTCGTGCGTAACGAAGATCACTGCGAAGCCTAGTAGCTGCTGCAGTTCCTTGATCTGGACCATCAACGAACGCTGCGCCACGACGTCGAGTGCTGACGTCGGCTCGTCCATGATGACCAGATCAGGCGTGAACAGCAGCGCCATCGCGATCATCGCGCGCTGCCGCATACCGCCGGACAGCTGGTGCGGGTAGCTCTTGAGGTGAACCGGGTCGATGCCGACCAGCTTCATCACCTCGACGCTACGTTCCTTGATCTTCTCGTCGCTGTATTTGGCGTGCGCGTCGATGGCGTCCTTGAACTGCGCGCCGATCGTACGCACCGGGTTCAGCGCGTTCATCGCGCTCTGCATGACGACCGAGTAGTCGCGCCAACGCAGCACATTGAGCTGTTTCTCGTTCATCGCGACCAGGTTGTGCCCCTTGAAGCGCACACTGCCACCGGTCGTCGTCGCGGGCGGACTCAGCAGCCGCGCGATGGCGAACAGCAGAGTCGACTTGCCGCAACCGGACTCGCCGACGACGCCGACGAACTCGCCGCGCTTGACGTCGAGATCGACCCCTGCGACGGCGACACTGGATCCGCGCGCGGTGAGGTACTCGACCTTCAGACCTCTGACTTCGAGCAGCGTGTCGGAGTCGGTCCCGTTGGTGCTGGCCGTGTCGGTGCCGTTGCCGGCCTGGATGTCGATCAGCTCGTGGGCTTCGTCCGACTCGCGAGGCTCCCGCGTCGTAACCGCCTTCAACTGCTTCCTACGCACCGGACGCAGCGCCGGGTTGCCGATCTCGTCGAACGCGTAGTTCATCAGCGCGAACGCGACGCCGAGCAGCGCCACACACAATCCCGGGGCGATCGACCACAACGGCGAGCCGGTCTGCAGAGCCTGCTGATTCTGCGCCCAGTAGAGCATCGTGCCCCAGCTCTGCGAGTTGGGGTCGCCGAGGCCGAGGAACTGCAGGCCTGCCGCGCTGAGCACCGAGTAGAGCGCCGCGCCGAGGAAGTTCGCCACGATCAGCGACGTCATCGTGGGCAGGACTTCGAAGATGATGATGTACGAGCGCCGCTCGCCGCGTACGCGTGCTGATTCGAGGAAGTCCCGGTTGCGCAGCGACAGCGCCTGCGCGCGCATCTGGTTCGCGCCGTACGCCCAGCCGGTGACGACCAGGACGACGAGGATCACGGTCAGCGAGCCGTGCCCGGCGTACTTGGCCAGGATGATGATCAGCGGGAAGGCCGGGATGACCAGCACCACGTTGGTCAGCATCGAGAGCAGGTCGTCGAAGATGCCGCCCAGATACGCCGCCGAGACGCCGATGAGCACCGAGAGCACCGTGGCGAAGAAGCCCGCGACGACCGCGATGATCAGCGACTGCCGGGTGCCGTAGATCAGCTGAGAGTAAACGTCCTGACCGAGCCCGGTGGTGCCGAGCAGGTGCGCGCTGGACGGGCCGAGATCCGGCTTGAACTGGAGCGCATTGGCATCGTGCACCGAGGTGAACAGCCCGGGAAAGGCGGAGACGACGATGAATATGAACAGGATGATGGTGCCGACCATCGCCTTGCGGTTGCCGCGCAGTGCGCGCCAGATACCGGCTCCGGCCCCTCGGCGCGGCCGGGGCATCGCGGCGGCAGTGCCCTGAAGAACGCTCATCTGCCGGTACCCCTATTCCTTCGCCCGCGCGCGCGGATCGAGCCAGGCGGTCGCCAGGTCGCAGACGAGGACCGCGACCAGCACGGCGACCGTGAAGAGCATGAAGAGGGTCTGCATCAGCGGGTAATCGACGTTCTGCACCGCGCTGTAGAGCAGGTATCCCAGGCCCGGATAGTTGAACACGTACTCGATCAGGATCGCGCCGGAGATCACGAAGCCGAGCGACATCGCGAAGCCGGACAGGTTCGGCAGGAAGGCGTTGCGCGCCGCGTAGCCGTACATGATCTTCCGGTTCGACAGGCCCTTTGCCCGGCCCATTCGCACGTAGTCCTCGGCCAGCGTGGTGATCATGTTGTTGCGCATCGTCAGGATCCAGCCGCCGATCGACGTGATCAGCAACGTCGCGGCGGGCAGGATCGCGTGTTGCAGCACACTGCCGATGAAGCCGGGCGAGAACCCGGGCACCAGGCTGGTGTCGTAGTTGAAGTCGCTCGGCAGGAAGCCGTTGGCCTCCACCGAGAACACCAGGATCAGCAGCAGCGCGACCCAGAAGTACGGCAGCGCCGAGGTCACCACGAACACCGGCGGCAGCACCGCGTCCAGCACTCCCCCGCGCCGCCAGCCGGCCACGATGCCGATCACCGTGCCGAGCACGAACGCGAGAATCGTGGTGATGCCGACCAGGCCGAGCGTCCACGGCAGCGCCTGGGCGATGATCGAGGTCACCGGCTCGCCGAGCGACTGCCCGATCGACACGCCCCAGTGGCCGGTCAGCATGTTGCCGAGGTAGTCGATGTATTGCAGGCCCACGTTCTGGTTCGGCTTGAAGCCGAAGGAGCTGAGCATCTGCTGGAGTGTGTCCGCCGAGACCTTGCCGCGGGTGCGGTCGCGCAGCGCGCTGACCGGATCGCCCGGCATGAACCGCGGGATGAAGAAGTTCAGCGTCAGCGCCGCCCACAGGGTGAGCAGGAAGAACCCGGCGCGACGCACCACGAATTTCACCGAGATCGACTCCTCGTGCGGTGGCTCTGAGCTTAACGGGGCCGGGGCGCCGCCCCGGGGTGCGGCCCGGGGCGGCGCGGTCAGGTAGCTGTCGTGTTAGCCAGCTGTGTTAGCTGGTTGTTACTGGCTCGACTTCGAGTACAGGTGCGTGAGCACCTGACCGGCGTCGGGGAAGTTGAACGCCGCGGGCTGGGCGTACGGGTCCGACTGCGTCGGCCAGCCGCCGATGTCCGAGGTGTTGTACTGGAACCAGTCGACGGACTCGGTGACCGGGATGATCGGGACGTCCTTGATCATGAAGCCCTCGACCTGCTTGATCAGCGAGACCTGAGTCGCGTCGTCCGCGGTCGCGTACTGGTTGAACAGCGCGTCCACGGCCGGGTTCTTGTAGCGCTCGTAGTTGCTGTTGGCCGACTGGCCGATCGGCGCGGTGTTCGCGGAGTGCAGGATCTCGCGCAGCTCGTAGTACGGCGTCGGGCCACCGGTCAGCTGGCCGTAGTAGGCCAGGTCGTAGTCGCCGGTGTACAGCTTCGTGTCAAAGGTCTGCTGCGCCAGGTCGCTCACCGAGATGTTGATGCCGATCGGCGCGAGCTCCTGCTTGATCACCGCGAGCGAGGCGTCCCAGTCGGTGTAGCCGGTGATGGTGATCACGGTCAGGTTCAGCGGGTGCGAGGGCGAGTAGCCCGCGCTGGCCAGCAGCGACGTCGCCTTCGCGGTGTCCGGCTTGTCGTATCCGGCCGTCGAGACCGCGGACGAGTCGTAGTACTTCTGGAAGGTCGGCGTCACCACGCCGGACTGGTTGGCCGGCGGCTCCTGGCCGCCCTCGCCGATCGCCGAGACCTGCGAGCGGTCGATCGCCAATGCCATCGCCTGGCGCACGGCGAGCGTGCTCGTGGCCTTGTGCGTCGGGTCGAGGTTCGGGTACAGCGACACGTTCAGCACCGGCGGCGACCAGGTGTGGTTGTCCTGCGACTTGCTCAAGTAGAACTGCTGGATGCCGGGGATGTACTGGCTGCCCCACTGCGCCTTGCCGCTGGCCAGGTCCAGGTTCGCCGGACCGTTGTCCAGGTAGGCCGGGTACTCGACCTTCTGGATGTACGGCTTGCCGGCCTGCCAGTAGTTCGGGTTGGCGGTGTACTGGATGTTGTTCGCCGTGCACGGGTTGACCGTGAACGGACCGGTGCCGACCGGGTTCGGGTCCTTCCACGTGTCCGGGTGCGCGGCCGCGTCACCGGCGGAGAAGATGTGCTTCGGCACGATCGTCACCTGGGCGGCGAAGTCGTAGAAGTACGGCTGCGCGGCTCCCTTGAAGGTGAGCGTGACCTTGTTGCCGGACGCGGTGGCGCTCTGCAGCCCGGCCGCGGTCCACAGCGCGTAGAGGTCGGTCGCCGGGGTCTGCTTCATCAGGTTGAAGGTGAAGGCGACGTCGTCGGCGGAGAACGCCTGGCCGTCACTCCACTTCACCCCGTCGCGGATGGTGAAGACGATCGAGGTCTTGTCGGCGTTCCACTGGTACGCGGTCGCCAGCATCGGCGTCTCGGCCGAGTTGTTGAGTTCGTCCACGAAGTACAGCGGCTCGTACACGAAGCCGTTGGACTCCAGGTACTGCGCCGGGTTGAACGGGTTGAAGCCACAGGTCCAGGTCTGGCCCTGCTCGTTGGAGATGGTGACGGTGCCGCCCTTCTTGTGCGGACCGGTATCTGAGGCGGTGCTACCGCCAGAGGGGGCGCTCGAGCCGCCCTTGTGCTGTGTGCTCGAGCACGCGGTCGCGACGAGGCATATCGCCACCGACGCGGCGGCGAGCAGCCGGGTAGGTCCGGTTCTCATCCTGACAGTCCCTTCGTAAGAGTCGAATCGTCGGCGGCGCGGAGATTGGTGGATGGTGAGCTGATCGTCGCGTCGCTCCCGTTGTCGCCATCGCGAAGGGCCGCCAGTCCCAGCGCGATAGCGCCCATGAGCGGAGCGTCGTACGGGTACGCGGCGCGAACGAGTTCGGGCGGGAACGGCACCGCGGTGTCCAGGGCGTCGCGCAGACCGGGGCGCAGCAGATCCCAGGAACGGACCATGCCGCCGCCGACGGCTATCCGCGCGGGATCTACCGCGATGGCGAGGTTGACCAGATGGAAGGAGAGCTCCGCGATGAACCGGTCGAAGAGCTCGACTAGCCGAGGGTCCTCGGCCGCACGGGCGAACACAGTGCTGGATAACTCGCCGTTGGATACCTCGCCGGACACGTCGGGCGAACCGTCCGTCTCCGACAGCAGTGCGGCGGCCTCCAGCATCAGGGCTTTGCCGCTTACGACGTCCTCGAGCGGGATCCGTCCGTCGAGTGCGACGCCGATGTCGGCGAGCTGCCGCAGGTTGTAGCCGATCTCCCCCGAGGCGCCGTTGCGCCCGTCGACCACGGCGCCGTTGGCGATGATCGCGACCGCCAGGCCGGTGCCGAGGTTGAGGTAGATCGCCGGGTCGCAGCCGACCAGCGCGCCGGATTCCGCTTCCACGCGCGCTGCCGCCTTGACGTCGGTGGCCAGCCGGATCTCGGCGCCGGGAAACGCGCCACGCAACTCCCGGCCGAGGGCCAGAGCGTCCCAGCCGGGAATGTTCGGGGCGAGTGCGACGCCGTCCTCGCCGGGGATGCCGATCGTGGCGACCCCGACCGCGCCGAGCCGGCGGCCCGGGGCGGCCCGGCCCAGCAGCTCACGCCCGGCCGCGATGGCCCGGTCGAGGCTGGCGTCCGCGCCGAGCTCGGGACGGGTCTCGGTGACCGCCGAGCCCAGCCGGGTCCCGTCCGGGTCGACCACGGCCAAAGCTGTCTTCGTGCCGCCGAAGTCCAGCCCCAGCACGACCGGTGCGTCTTCCACGCGCTTGCTCCTGGGTGCGTACGATGCCCGGTCCGGCCGGGCAGTGAATTCGTAAGGAAGTTAAACTATATGCCGTCAGGGCGCAATGACCTTGGCGAAATGATCGATAACCGTTGCGCAACGACCCGGCGTATCCGGCCCGATCGGTCTCAACCTGGCGGGCACCGGCGTCGTCACAGGAAGTGAGGCAAACCTCGCTCTCGGGCTCACTGGGAGGCCCTGATGATCAAGCTCAACTCGGCGCAACGCACTCTGCTCGGCGTCGCCTGTCTGGCGGCGGCGGGCCTGGCGGCAGCCGGATGCAGCGCGACGGCCAATGCGTCCCCTACCGCCAACGGCACGTCGGGAGCGCAGGCAAGTACTGGACAGGCAACTACGGCACCGGCCGTGACGTTGCCCACGAACGCGACATCCGCCGCACCCGCGAACCCGGCCACCTCCGCCGCGAACCCCGCTCCGCACCAGGGAGCTGCGACGACGCCGGCGGCCGCGTCCGGCGGCGTGTCGCGCTGCCACACCTCGGAGCTGTCGGCGTCCTACACCGTCGTCCCCGGGAGCGCCGGCGCCGGGAACATCAGCTACAACCTGCGGCTGACGAACACCTCGACGCATCAGTGCACGATCTACGGCTTCGCCGGCATGCTGCTGCTCGACGCGAACCACAAGCCGCTGCCTACGCACGTGGACTGGGTCTCGCTCGTCCCCAAGCGGCTGGTGCGGCTCGACCCCGGCGGCTCGGCCGCCGCGACCGTGCGCTTCTCGCCGGACGTTCCCGGCGTCGGCGACAACGGCCCGGCGCCTCCCGGGAAGCAGTGGCAGTGCGAGACCACGTCCTACTACACCGAGGTGACTGCGCCCGACGAAACCACGCAGCTGGTCACGGCCGTCAGCCCGGCGACCCCGGTGTGCGAGCGCGGCACGATGGCGGCCTCGGCGCTTGTCGCCGGGCCGACAGGCCCGAATCAGTAATAAGACATGGGTCGACTACGCCGACTGAGTGAGTCGGCGTAGTCGATCTGGCCGCTTAGCTCTGCAGGTAGTCGATCAGGTGCTTCTTCTCGTCCTCGAGCTGGCTGATCGTGCTCTTCACCACGTCACCGATGCTGACGATGCCGATCAGCCGGCCGTCCGACACCACTGGGATGTGCCGGATGCGGCGCAGCGTCATGGTCTCGCGCAGGTCGTCCAGCGAGTCGTCAGGGCCGCAGGTCGCGACGACCAGCGTGGCGATCTGCGAGACCTGCGCGTCGAGGATGGCGGCGCCGCGCTCGTTCAGATGACGCACCACGTCGCGCTCGGAGGCGATGCCGGCCACGGCGATCCCGTCCGAGGAGACCACCACGGCGCCGATGTTGTGTAAGGCCAGGAGCGCGAGTAGCTCGCGACATGTGGCTTCGGGGCGCACCGTGACGACGTCGTGTCCCTTG
Source organism: uncultured Actinomycetota bacterium (assembly GCA_963714445.1). Taxonomy (GTDB): domain Bacteria; phylum Actinomycetota; class Actinomycetes; order Streptomycetales; family Catenulisporaceae; genus Actinocrinis. The sequence continues at coordinate 33,003 of CAVQPP010000257.1, read as the reverse complement.
TGCGCGAGCACATCACTGACCCTCATGGCATCCTCCGCTCTCCCGCTTCGTTGCAAGGTCTGCGTACCTCACTTTCACCCTGACCGAGATTGCGGTGGAGCGCCAGTCCTCATCCCGCGCGCGTGTGGGTGGCGTGATACCGCGGTGATCGTTAGCGGTGATCACTGAAATTCGAGCAGGAAAAGTGTAATTTCGCGGCCGGTTCACCCACCGCGCGGGCTGGTTTGATGATCCATTTTTCTCGCCGGCGGATGATTTTCTGCAAATCGCGATTTCGAACCTTGACGCCCCGCCACACGCTCAGTAGCGTCCGCCCGGAGAGCGCTCTCCCAAGAATGCCAGCATCCCACTCGGCTGACATATCAGTTGTCAAAGAAGATCACTGATGGGAGTCAGATTCAGATGAAATCGGTGCACCACCTGGCGGCCACGGCGACGGCCGCCCTGCTGGCGCTGGCCGGCCTCGGGATCGGCGCCGCGTCGGCGGCGGCCGTGCCTGCCGCCCCGGCCGCCCCAGCGGTTTCCGTGCCGCCGACCCCGCCCGACGAAGAACTGCACGCTAACGCGGACTCCTCGATCACCATCGCGTGGACCGCGAGCCCCGGCGCGACGAGCTACAACATCTACCGGAGCACCGCCTCGGGCGCCGAGGGCAACACCCCGCTCGTGTCGGTCGCAGCGCCCACCACGACCTATACCGACCTGCACCTGAGCAACACGCCGATCTACTTCTACGAGATCAGCGCGGTGAACTCGGCCGGCGAATCGGGCCGGACCGCCGAGGACGCCTCCAAGACTCCGCCGCCGATCGGCACCGGCGGCAACACGCCGGGCGTCGCGTCGGGCAACAGCGAGGTCTACTACTGCAAGGACGCGCTGCTCGGCGGGTTCGACTGGTTCCAGACGCTCACCGGCTGGTTCCCGCAGGACCTCGGCTCCTCCGGCTCCATCTCACCGACCAAGCAAGTCGTTGACATGGCATACGCGAAGGCGGGCACGATGACGTTCAACAACGTCGTCGTGCCGACCGCGGGGCTTTACACGATCGACTGGCGCTACGCGTTCCAAGGCGGCCTGTTCCCCGGCGTCAACAACCGGCAGATGGGCTTGATGGTCAACGGAACCACGATCACCAGCACCCAGCGCTTCCCGATCACCGGCAGCTTCGATACCTACCAGCACACGGCGCTCCAGGCCAACCTGAACGCCGGTAAGAACTCGATCACGATGTTCGCCGTCTCAGACCACGGAGTCTCCCGGGTCGACCAGCTCACGGTCACCCCGGCGACCGCGTCGGTGCCAAGCGGCCCGGCGAACCTGACCGTGACGGGTGCCAGTGGATCGGCGAAGCTGTCCTGGACCGGCAGCGCGAGCGGAAACCCGACCTCTTACAACATCTATCGCGGCACGATCTCGGATGGCGAGGCGGTGACGCCGGTCGGCACCGTGAACGGCACCACGACGACGTTCACCGACACCGGCCTGACCAACGGCAAGACGTACTTCTACAACGTCGCGGCCGTGAACTCGGTCGGCGTCTCGCCCGACTCGAACGAGGTCTCGGTCGTCGCCAACGGCACGGTCACCCCGCCAGCGGCGCCGACCGGATTGGCGGCGAGCGCGGGCAACGGCTCGGTGTCGCTGACCTGGAACGCGAGCGCGGGAGCCACCAGCTACAGCGTCTTGCGTGGCACCGCGCCAGGCAGGCGAGGGCGCGACCGCCGTCGGCACCAGCGGGACCAACAGCTTCACCGACTCCGGACTGACCAACGGCACGACGTACTACTACGTCGTCACGGCGTCGAACTCGGCGGGCACGTCAGGCAGGTCTAACGAGGCCAACGCGACACCGTCCACGACCGGCGGCGGCAATCCACCACCGGTGCCGTTCGGCGTCGTGATCACGCCGCAGACCGGAGACATCCTGCTGCAGTGGGGCTTCGAGAGCGCCGCGACCAGCTACCGCGTCTACCGCAGCACGACTCCCGGCGGCGAGGGAGCAACGCCGCTGGTCACCGTGACGTCGCCGACGTACATCGACCACGGAGTGACCAGCGGCACCAAGTACTACTACCAGTTCAGTGCACTCAATGCGGGAGGCGAGAGCGCGCGCACCGCGGAATTCAGCGCGGTCGCGAAATAACTAGATGATGTTTGTGCCGTGAATTATCGGCGGTGCAATCAGTGTTATCGGGGTTATCTATCAGTGCGTCGAAAACCAGCCGATACTGATTGCGCCGCCGAGAAGGCAGTAAATCGCGAACGGGGTGAGCGTGCGCGTCGTGAAGTAGCGCGTGAGGAACTTGATCGAGATGTACGCCGCGATACCCGCGACGAGGAAGCCGACGATGATCTGGCCGTGAATGTGCGCTCCGGCCGGTCCGGTGAGGCTGGGCACCTTGTACACGCCGGCGGCCAGGATCACCGGCGTCGCCAGCATGAAGGAGAACTTCGCGGCGTCCTCGTGGCTCAGCCCGCGCAGCAGTCCAGCCGCCATGGTGACGCCCGAGCGGCTGATTCCGGCCAGCAGCGCGAGGGTCTGGGCCAGGCCGATGAACCCGGCCTCGCCGAAACCGAGCGTCGCGAGCTGCCTGCGGTGGCCGATGACCGCGCCATGAGTAGTGCCGTCGGTGGTGCCCGCGCTCACATCAGCGCCGACTTCGCTCGTGGTCGTGGCTCCGTTGCCGCTGGCCCCGACGCCGACCAGCGAGGGCTCGGTGGCCGGGGCCAGCTCGGCACGTCGGCGCAGACGCTCGGCACCGAGCAGGATCACGCCGTTGATGGTGAGGAAGATCGACGCGGCCAGCGGCTTGGCGAACAGCGTGCGGAAGGTGTGCTCCAGCACCAGGCCGGTGATGCCCACCGGAATCGTCCCGATGATCAGGAGCCAGGCCAGTCGCTCGGTCGAGGTCTCGATGCGGCGGGTGCGCAGCGTGTGGAACAGCGCGCTGATCACGCGTACCCAGTCGCGCCAGTAGAACGAGAGCAGCGCGAGCGCGGTGGCCACGTGCAGCGCCACGATGAACGCCAGATACGGCGAGTCCTCGGACTCCGAGCTGACGCTCTCGGTGACCAGGTGCTGCCAGGACCCGCCGATCCAGGCGGGGACCAGCACCGAGTGCCCCAGGCTGGAGATCGGGAACAGCTCGGTCACGCCTTGGAGCAGGCCGATCACCACGGCCTGTAAGTAGGACAGTTCAGTCACGCCACGAAACTACTACAAGTTTGTAGATCTGTTCAGCAGATCCGGTCGACTGGTTCGCGGATCTCGGCCACGGCGGGCGTCCATGTCTTCCAATCCGTTGGTACTGCTGCCAATCTGTGGCTAGCTCGCGACAGCGCCGGTCCCGGGCATGGCGATACGTCGGCGTCCACTGCCCTCCGGAGTCAACCGATGACCGCTCGAATACGCGGGCCGCTCGCGGCGGCCTGTCTCATCGCACTGACGTTCGCGGCGTCGTCTTCGGGGTCTGCTATCGCAGACACGGCTTCGACGATCGGCTGGGTCCGGGTCGCGCACCTCTCCCCCAACACCATGCCGGTCGACTGGTACGTGTACCCCTCGGGCAGTGCGAACGCATCGCAGGTCGTGAAGGACATCGCCTACGGATCGGCGTCGCCGTACGAGTCGCTGGCTCCGGGCAACTACATCGTGGCGGTACGCGCCGCGGGTACCGCGGTAACTTCGAACGCTGAGGCGAGTGTCAACCTTGTCGTGAGTGCGGGTCAGGCTTACACGGTCGCCGGGCTCGGCGTGGCGTCGGTGCCTTCGCTGCGCGTGCTCGACGATCAGCTCGACAGCACGCAGGGGAAGGCCAACGTGCGGGTTATCGAGGCCTCGCAACGGAATCCGGCCGTGTCGGTCACCGCCGGGGGTCAGGCGGTCGCGAGCAACCTGCACTTCCCGGACGCGTCTGACTATCAGACTGTTGATCCGGGGATGCGTGCCGTGAAGGTCACCGCTCAGGGCGGTACCGCTTCGGCTCAGTTGAACTTGAACTTCGCGGCCGGAAGTACGTACACCGTGGCCGTGGTCGACGGGAGCGGGATTAATCCGCAGATCCTCGCTCTCACCGACGGGACCGGCTTGAGCGTTGCGCCGAAGGGCGGCGTCAACACGGGCCTCGGCGGTACGGCGGCAGCCGCTCAGTCGTCGTCCGCGAACGTGTTTCCGGCGTACCTGATCGTGTCGCTGATCGTCGCCGCCAGTGCGGTGGCGTTCGGGTACTCCCGGCGGCGCAAGCAAACCAGCGCGTGAACTAGTAGAAGAGCACGTAGAACCATGAAGTGGAAGCCCAAGCACGCGAGGCCGCGGTACTGGCTCGGAAAGCTGAAACCGTCCGCGGTCGCCGGCGTCGCGGTGGTGGCCGTCGCCGGGGTGGGAACGTGGGCGGCGCTCTCGCATCACGGCGGCAACGCCGCGCACGCAGGGTCGGTGGTCACGATTCAGGCCTCGGACTCGGCGACGTCTGCCGCGGCCGGCAACCCGAGCGCTTCAGCAGCGGCGGCTGCGCGTCCGGTGTCGATCGACATCCCGACGATCAACTTGCACACGACGCTGCAGCAGCTCGGGCTCGACGCGACCGGATCACTGGCGCCGCCGACGAATCTGACGGAGGCCGGCTGGTACACCGGCAGTCCGGTGCCCGGCCAGAACGGGCCCTCGGTGATCGCAGGGCACGTCGACTCGTTCCAGGGTCCGGCGGTGTTCTTCCAACTCAAGCTGCTCAAGGCCGGGGACACCGTCACGATCGGCCTGAGCTCCGGGCAGCACGTCGACTTCTCGGTGATGTTGGTGAAGGAGTACCCGAAGAGCGGCTTCCCGACGGCTGACGTCTACGGTGCCCGGCCCGATCCAGAGCTGCGGCTGATCACCTGCGGCGGCGGATTCGCTGATGGGCACTATCTCGACAACATCGTCGTCTACGCCGCGCTGCGGACGGCTGTGTGATCCGTCCGAGCTCGCTGAACCCGTCTGGTCTGTTTACCGTTTGACTGGTTGACAAATCAGCACCGCGGGTGAGGAATGCGAGGATGGAGAACGAAACCAGTACATCGCGCACTGGCGCAACCCGCCGCGCGTTCCTGTCCGCCTCGGCTGTCACCGCGGTCGCGGCATCTCCCCTGGTCATAGGCACGGCTGCGCACGCAGCCGGTTCCAGCAGTGCCGACGCTGCCGCGCTGCCGACCCCCAAGCCCGAAAAAGGTCTTCGTGCCCTGACCCACCAGGTCGACCCGGCCCGGCTGCAGGCCACCGTCGAGCGACTGACCCAATTCGGCACGCGCCACACCTTGTCGAGCCAGACCGATCAGGTTCGTGGCATCGGCGCGGCGACGAACTGGGTGATGGATCAACTGAACGCGATCGCGGCCACGTCGAACGGCCGGATGACCGTGCAGCGGCAGTCGTTCGTGCAGCCGGCGGGGCCGCGGATTCCGACACCCACCACGATCACCAACTGCATCGCCACGTTGCAGGGCACTGCTTCGCCCGAGCGCTTCTACGTCGTCACCGGGCACTTGGACTCCCGGGTCACGGATGTTTTGGACTTCACCAGCGACGCTCCGGGCGCGGACGACGACGGATCCGGCGTCGCCGTCGTGCTCGAGCTTGCCCGGCTGTTCGCCGCCTCCGGTCACCAGTTCCCCGGCACGATCGTGTTCGCGACGGTGGCCGGCGAGGAGCAAGGGCTCTTCGGTTCGGCGTTCATGGCGCAGCAGATGAAGGCGAACGGCGCGGACGTGCAGGGCATGTTCAGCAACGACATCGTCGGCGCGAGTCAGGCGTGGGACGGTACCCGGCCGGACCCGCACAGCCTGCGGCTGTTCGTCGAGGGCATCCCGACCGCGGCCACCGCGGCGCAGATCTCGCTGATGCAGTCGGTCGGCGGCGAGAACGACGGCATGACGCACCAGCTGGCCCGGTTCGTCGTCGACTCCGCGCCGGCCGAACTGACCGGCATCAACGTCCGAGTGATCTGGCGCCGCGACCGCTACCTGCGCGGCAGCGACCACATCTCGTTCCAGCAGCAGGGCTATCCGGCGGCCAGGTTCACCGAGCCGCGGGAGAACTTCGACCACGAGCATCAGAACACGCAGGTCGTGGACGGCGTGCAGTTCGGCGACCTGATCGAGTTCGTCGACTTCGACTACATGGCCCGCGTCGCGAAGGTGAACGCGGCTGCGCTGTGGGCACTGGCAACCGCACCGAGCACGCCGAAGGGCGTGCAGATCCACACGACGCCGCCAGCCACGCTGTCCGGCACCAACCTCACGACGCTGAGCTGGACCGCCAACCCGGAGACGGATCTGTCCGGGTATCAGGTCGTCATGCGGGAAACCACGTCGGCGAACTGGACCTCGGCGCTAGACGTCGGCAACGTCACCAGCGTCATGCTCGACATCTCGAAGGACAACGTGCAGTTCGGCATCCGGGCTGTTGATACGGACGGTCATGCCAGTCCGGTCGGCTTCCCGCAGGTAGCGGCGTAGGCAACTATTCGCAGCCGGCGGGCAGGAGGATGCCGATCGAAGGGATCTTCAATGTCTGCCCGGCGTTGAGCAACGTTGACGACCCCATGTCGTTGGCGCGTTGGAGGTCGGCCACCGTCGTGTGACAGCGCTGCGCGATCGCGCTGAGCGAATCGCCGCTGTGCACGACGATGGTCGACACGCCGTCGCGTGGGCAGGAGCAGGTAGCTCGGCAGCGGGTACAGCAGATAGGAGGGGATAGCGCTCGGCAAGCTGATGCGCGGCGCGGCAAGCGGCAACGTCGGCGCGGCGTAGGGGTAAGCCGGTGCGCTGTAATCGTTCTGATATTGGCTGTAGCCGAGCGGCGACTGCTGAGCCTCCGGCCGGAACTGATTAGAGGCCTGCTCGCGCTTGGCTAATGGCGTGTTGGCGACGATCACGAGCACGAACAGCAAGCCGAACATGGTCACGATCGCTGCCGTGGCCATGCCCTTGCGACGCTGCTTCTCGTCTTCGTCGATCAGGGGACTGACGTTCAGTGAGCCGGGCTTCGCAGCTTGGCCGCCGAGTGCGATCTGCGCGTTCTCGTTCAAGCCGAGGCTGGCCAGGTGCAGGCGAAGCCGTGGTACTTCGAGCGGATTGCGGATGGCGGCGGCGATCAAATCGATGAGTTCTTGAGCCGTGATGTCGCGCGGGACGAGTGTGCTGGCGCCGGTCCAGGAGAGGTGCCAGGTCGCCGCGTTGATCTGGACCAGGCCCTGACCGACGAGGCTGAACAGCGCCGTGAGTAGCCGGCGCTAAGGACTCGGCTTATCGTCGCCGGCGTTCTGCGTCATCAAGGTGCTGCGCTAACGCGAGGCCTTGATTGGTCTCGAGGAGGTTGAGGACTGCGGCGAGGAGGGGTTGGCGCGCCTGCTTGCTCGATCCGAGGCGCGCTTCGGCGCGCTTCAGTGCCCTGGCCGGTTCGACCGCGCGAGTCTCGGCGGCCATGGTGAGCCAGTCTTTCCACGGCACCGGCTTCGGATTCGACCAGTACAGGCTGGCTCTTACGCGCTCGAAAGAGGTCTGATATTGGGGGTACAGATCGATGGCCGGACGGAAGTCGAGGTCGACCACTTCGTCGGGCAGGCCGCCGAGCGTGTGCAGGCGCGTCGCCAGGCTGGGATGGCTGTCGAGCGGCTTGTTGGCCTCCTGCGGGATTTCGTAGCGCAGACGGGCGAACTCGTCGCGATAGTGCGGATCGTCGAGCATTGACTGGTAGGCACTGAACGGATCGTCCGGCAGCCGGCCGCTTCGGCGCATCGGCGTGAGGATCTGACCTTCGAACTTCTCCCAGCTCACGGAGATCGCGTGTACCGCGCGCAGCGCCTCGGCGATGATTTCCGGGCCGACGATGCGCGCTGCTGCCGCGTCGGCCTCGAGTTCCTGCTGCCTGGTCACCCGAAAGGCGATCCGGTGATACAGCTTGCCGTAGCGCGAGAGCAGCATGTACATGATGACGGAGTAGCCGACGAACAGTCGTCGGCGGCCACCCCCGGCCGCCTCGTGCAACTGCTCCATCATCGTGCGCAGCGCGGCCGAGCCTCGGTAGACGATCGCGGCTAGTCGCGTGTGCTTACGTGCGTAGTGGCCGAGTTCGTGACTGAGCACCGCCCGCAGCTCGTCCGCGCGAAGGCTGACGAGCAGCGGAGCACCGACGTACAGCACCCTGGCTCGGCCCGGGAACAGTCCGAGTAGGTAAGACTCCTCACTCACCATGGCGTTGGCTTCGCCGATCAGCCGGATCTCGGTCGGCGGCCGAGTGCCGACCAGGTCGGCCAGCTCCTCCACCACCTCCCACAGCTCAGGGGCCTTCGTGCGCAGGAGCAGCACCGAGCCGGCGATCCGGTCGTTCGGACGGCTGACAGTGAACACGCCGTAAAAGATCGCGACGAGCAGCGGAGCACTCGCCGCGATCGGCGTCATCGCGTCGGAGGGGATGCCGAGCAGCCGGGCGTTGTCGTTCGTGGTCGGGAACATGACCATCCCCACCAGGACACCGATGTCCGCGACGACGACGGCGAGTACCAGCAGGTAGAAGCCGCTCAGCAGACTGAGCGCCAGCAAAGCGCGCGTCGTCGTCTTCACCGGGTCTTGGTCCTCACTGGGTCTTCCCTACTTCGTCGACTTCCCGACGGCGGCGCGGACACGGCTTACCGACTCGGGTGAGTCCTCGAACGCCTCGCGCAGCCAGCGTTCGGCGGCGTGCAGCATGTCGTCGAGCGGGTCGCGGTGCGTGACGGACCAGCCGCGCGGCAGGCGTCCGTTCGCGACGAGAGAGTCTTCCTGCCGGTCGGCTGGCGGCGGCTGCAGTTCGAGCACCCGCTCCAGCGTCTGGCGGGCGTTGCGCACGTTGACGGCGACCGTGCTGCGGCGCACGCCGAGTCGTGCGGCGACCTCCTCCTGCGACAGTCCGAACAGCCGGTGCAACACGATCGCAGAGCGCTGTTTCGTTGGCAGACCGGCGAGCGCGTTGATGACGGCCATGGCTTCGGCGGTCTGCTCGGGGGTTGGATCGCGCGGTACCGGTATGGACTCGACCACCTTCCGCTCCTTGGCTCGTTTGCGTGCCTGAGCGCACAACTCGTTGCGTAAGACCGTGTAGAGCCACGCTTCCGTTGACTCGTACTCGGCGTTGATTCGGTCCCACGCCTTGAACGCCGCGATGTACGTGTTCTGCACTGCGTCCTCGGCGTCTTGCCGGTGGCCGCAGAACATCACCGCCCTGGCGAGCAGGCCTGGGCAGGTTCGGGTGAAGAAGGCGTCGAATGACTCGTGGGGCGGCTTGTCTCGGGGCTGCTCCAGATGAGACTTGTACCAGGGCGTCGTTTCTTCAGCGGTCACTGGATCACGCCAATCGAGACGATCACGTCGTCCGCCCCCTCTTCGGTCCGCACGATCACGACGGTAGCCCGCCGCCGAGACGCCCGGACCGTCAGAACCCTGTCTTCCAGAACAGTGTCTTCTAGAACAGTGTCTTCCAGAACCCTGCGGTGCTCACCGCCCGCTTCGATGGCCTCCGGCTCGGTGCCGCGGCCGAACAGCTTCGCGAGGAGCCACAGCGCGGTCCAGTACGCCAGGTTCACCGCCAGCTCCAGCACCTTCGACAGTACCGTGACGTGCATCGTGAGGCACCACCCTTCTTCGTCAGAGTTCGTACTGACTAGAAGAGTCCGCGAGCGGCTCAGATGTTTAGTGCGCTCGCGAGGTTTTCTGCGGGCACGGATGCGCAGCCGTCCGGGGGGTGTCACGCGTTCGGGGGAAAGCGCGGAACCGGGGCGGGGGCCTGGGGCGTCCGTTCGGGACGAGCCGGTAATAGGCTTACGAAGAGGGCTCGACCGGGCACGGAAAGCGAGATCGCCTGAGATGGCCGCGAGACACGGCGCAGGTAAGCGCGCCGCGGACGCTGGAGACGACGACGGCGCGAACAGCGGCGCGAAGGACGATGCCACGCGCGGCGGGATGGACCGCCGGCAGGTGCTCGGCGCGGCGGCGGCCGTCGCGGGAGCGGTGGGCGTCGGCGCGGCGGTCGTCGGCGGATGCAGCGACGACTCGGGCGGGACTGGCTCGGCGGCCAGCGCGTCAGGCGCGGCGAGCGGGTCCGCTGGGCCGACGAGTTCGCCCAGCGCATCGGCTCCGGTCGCTGAGGAAGACCTGCCTGGTGACAACGACTGGCGAATAATCACATCTTCCCCGCAGCACGCCATCGAGGGTTACGCCGACAAGGTGAGCGTGGTTCCGGGCGAGTCGGTCGCGCTGCGCGTGTCGACGGCGTCGGCGTCGTTCCGCGTGTCCGCCTACCGGATGGGCTACTACGCGGGGGCCGAGGCCAGGCGCGTGTGGCAGTCCGACGCGATGCCCGGGAAGGTGCAGGGCGCGGCGAAGTTCTCGTCGGCGACGAGGACCGTCTCGACTGACTGGCACGACTCGCTGACCGTGCCGACGACCGGCTGGCCGGAGGGCGCCTACCTGCTGCGGCTGGACGCGTCGGACGGGCACAAGTCGTGGGTTCCGCTGACCGTGCGATCGACTTCGGGCGCGGGCAAGCTCGTCATCATGCAGGCACCCGCGACCTGGCAGGCGTACAACCTCTGGGGCGGCTACAACCTGTACGAGGGGCCGAACGGTTCATACGACAGCCGGTCTTACGTCGTGAGCTTCGATCGGCCGTATGACGAGGGCGGCGCGGGCTACTTCCTCGTCTACGAGCGCGCCGCGATCGCCCTGGCAGAAAAGCTGCGGCTGCCGGTCGCGTACACGACCGGTATGGACGTGCACCGTGATCCAGCCGTTTTGGACGGCGCGCGGGCGGTCATCAGCCTCGGCCACGACGAGTACTGGACTCCGCAGCAGCGTGCGTCGGTGACGAAGGCACGGGACGCGGGCGTGAACGTCGCGTTCCTCGGCGCGAACACCTGCTTCCGGCGCATCCGGTTCGCGCCGACGGCGACCGGCGCGAATCGGCAGGTGATCTGCTACAAGAGCTCGTACACGGAGGACCCGCTGTTCGGCCACCAGCCGACGCAGGTCACGACGGACTACCGGGCATCGCCGGCTGCGAACCCGGAGTCGTCGATGACCGGCGTGCTCTACGAGGGCTTCCCGACTGACGCGCCGTTCGTCGTGCACGCCGCCGACCACTGGCTGTTCCAGGGCACCGGCGTGAAGAACGGCGACAGCTTCGCGCACCTGGTCGGCGTCGAGTACGACCGGGTCACGCCCGATCAGCCGACGCCGCGGCCGATCCAGATCATCGCGCACTCGCCGCTGGTCTGTAACGGCCAGTCGAGCCACGCGGACGCGGCGTACTACACGGTGCCGAGCGGCGCCGGGGTCTTCGCGTCCGGGACGATGCGTTGGGTCGAGGGCATGATGGCAGCGACGCGCGACGACCGCGATGACCACGGCATGGATCGGCGCACGGCGGCGTTCGTGTCGCGGACGACGGAGAACCTGTTCCGGGCCTTCGCCGCCGGTCCGGCGGGGCACATGCAACCCGCGCCGAAGGACAACGTGCACGAGGTGTATGGGTAAGGTCGGCGGTCGGCGGGCTAGGGCAGCGCGGCGAGTTGATCTAGTTCCGCTGCGGTGGCGGTTAGCGGTAGGCCGAATGACGGAATCAGCTTCGGGTTGTCGCTGAAGGCGGTCGCATGGCTGATGCGGTTGCCCGCGATCGTGAGCACGTGGACGTGCACCGCCTCGTACGTCTTGTCGTCGAGTTCCCGATACGCGGCGAACGCGGGCTGACCGTTGGCCGACGTGCGCACGAGTCGAATCCGCGCAGTTCGCGTGGTGAAGCGGAACGTGAAGAAGGCGTTGAGCGCGGCTGGACCAGTGAACCACGCCAGCACCGGAGGCATCTCGACGATTGCGTCCTCGGTGAACAGCCGGGTCAGCGCCTCGACGTCGGCGGCTTCGAACGCCTCGGTGTAGCGGTCGAGCAGCGCGCGGCGGTCAGGGTCCTCGGGCTCGGCGATTTCGTCGCTGGCCGGGGCGAGTGCGTCGAGCCGGGCGCGGGCGCGTTGGAGGAGGCTGTTGACGGAGGCGGCGCTCATGCCCAACTCGTCGGCGATCTGCGACGTCGACATGCTTAGCGTCTCGCGCAGGAGCAGCACCGCGCGCTGCTTGGCCGGGAGGTGTTGGAGCGCGGCGATCAACGCCAGGCGGATGTTCGCCCGGAACGCGACGATGGCGGCCGGATCCTCCGGCATCGTCCCCATCAGGCGGTCCGGAAATGGCTCCAACCAGGGAACTTCCATATCAGAGCCCGGTGAAACATTTAAAGTTTCAGCGAGCCCTGATTCGTATTCGGCGGGTTGGCCGAGTCCGGACGGCAGCATGCGTCGGCTGCTGTGCTGGAGCGCGTTGAAGCAGGTGTTTGTCGCGATGCGATAGAGCCAAGTGCGCAGCGAAGCGCGACCCTCGAATCGCTCGTGCGAACGCCACGCACGCAGATAGACCTCCTGGACGAGGTCTTCCGCGTCGTGGACGGAGCCGAGCATGCGGTAGCAGTAGACCAGCAGTTCATGGCGGTACGGTTCGCTCAGCCGCGCGAACTCGTCCCGATCCTGGCTGCTGCTTCGGTGCTGCATTGCGCGATGCCCGGCTACCGCCACACTCGTCACTCCTTCACGCTCCCCGCTGGCTCCAGCATGGCATCGCGGACTGACAAGGGTGCTGCTGTCGGCGCCGGTGTTGGCTTTTTGGAAGCGGTTGCGGACGGGATGGCCGCGAAGGCCAACGCTCCGGCGAGTGAGAGCCCCGCGCAGACGCCGATCGCCGCCGCGAATCCGTCCGTGAACGTGTGCGGCGTCGCGTAGCTGCCTGCTGCCGTGAAGACCGCCGCGAGGATCGCGACGCCGAGGACGCCGCCGAACTGGCGCAGCGTGTTGAAGACGCCCGACGCCTTGCCGATCTGCGTCGGCAGGACCGCGTTGATCACCGAGATCTGCGCCGCCGGCATCGCCATCGCGGCGCCGCAGCCCGAGAGGATCAGCGGCGGGATCAGGTGTGGGAATGAGATATCCGACCGCACGATCAGCGAGACCCAGAGCAGCCCTCCGGTCTGCATGGTCATCCCGGTAACCGCCAGCCGGCGAACGCCGATCCGGTTCGTCCACGCTCCGGCGAGCGGCGCGACGATGGTCACGCCGGTGGTCCAGGCGAGCATGTGCACGCCCGCCTTCAGCGGTCCGTCGCCGAGGCCGGTTTGCAGGAACTGCGCGACGAAGAACAGCGCGCCGTAGATCGATGCGTACAGGAACACCGCGCCGCCGTTGCCCGCTGAGAACCCGCGCGAGCGGAACAGCGACATCGGCACCATCGGCTGCTTGCTGCGCAGTTCCCAGCCGACGAACAGCGCGACCGACGCAACGCCCCCCGCGAGCGCCACGTCGATTCTTGCCGAGCCCCAACCGGCGGAGTTGGCGGTTATCAGGCCCCAGATCAGGCCGAGTGCGCCGACGGTGATCAGCACGAGGCCGGGGACGTCCACCGCTGTGGACGGTCCACGGCTTTCCGGCAGCCGCCGCAGCACCAGCGGCACGCCGACGACGCCGATCGGCACGTTCAGCCAGAAGATCCACTGCCAGGCCAGGTCCTGCGTCACGAAGCCACCGGCCACCGGGCCGGCCATCACGGCGATGCCCATCATTCCGCTGAACAGGCCCAGCGCTCGGGCTCGGCGCTCGGGCGGGTACGCCCCGCTCAGCAGCGACATCGCCAGCGGCAGTACCAGCGCCGCGCCGCAGCCCTGCACCGCGCGGGCGGCGATCAGCCAGCTGATTCCAGGCGCCAGTGCGCAGAGCGCGGAGGAGACGGTGAACAGGCTCAGTCCGATGGCGAAGAGCCGGCGTCGGCCGAATCGGTCCCCTAGTGCGGCGCCGGTCATCAGCAGCACCGCGAAGCTGAGGCTGTAGGCGTTGACGACCCATTCGAGTTGTTCGATCGACGCGCCGAGGTCGACGCGGATCCGGTTGAGTGCGGTCGCGACGACCGTGCCGTCCAGGGCCACCATCATCGCGCCCACCGAGGTCAGCGCCAGGGTCCAGCCCTGAACCGACCTGTCGTTCCCACGCATGGTTCTGAGTCCTCCCGGCCAGTCACGGACCGCGGCGCGGCCCATCTGTGAGTACAGACAGGCGCGCGCCGCGGATTAATCGGCCGGGACGCGAGGTTTTTCAGTCCATCGCGTTCGCGGTGGTGTCGGTCGGGTTGTTGAGGTTGCCGGACAGCGGCAGGTTGCGGGACGAGTCGCCGACCAGGATCTGGTAGTTGCCCGCCGACGCGATCCAGTTGCTGGAGCCGGTGTCGAAGTGCGCGAGGTCGTGCGCGCGCACGGTGAAGGTGACCGTGCCCGCCTGGCCCGGGTTCAGCGTGATCCGCTGGAAGCCCTTGAGCTGGTGCGGCGGCTCGCCGGCTGAGCCCGGGTCGCCGACGTACAGCTGCGCCACTTCGGTGCCGGCCTTGCTGCCGGTGTTGGTCACCGTGGCCGTCACCGTCGCCTGGCCTCCGTTCAGCGCCCCGATCTGCAGGTTGCTGAACGAGAAGTTGGTGTACGACAGGCCGTAGCCGAACGGGAACAGCGGCGCGACGTTGTTCGCGTCGTACCAGCGGTAACCGATCTGGAGACCTTCCGAGTACTGCACGGTTCCGTTGACGCCCGGCCACTGCGCGGTCGTGCTCGCCGGGACCGCGCTGAGCGAGGTCGGGAACGTGATCGGCAGGTGGCCGGACGGGTTCACGTCGCCGAACAGCAGCGCCGCGATGGCCTGGCCGTCCTCCTGGCCCGGGTAGAAGGCCTCGAACACGCCCGCGACCTGGTTCAGCCACGGCATCAGGATCGCCGAGTTGTCGTTGAGCACCACGATCGTCTTCGGGTTCGCCTGCGCGACCGCCGAGATCAGCGCGTCCTGGTTGTTCGGCAGGTTGAGCGTGGTGTTGTCGGACTCTTCGTGGCCGTAGTTGTCCGCCGCGAACACGATCGCGACGCTCGACTTCTGCGCGAGCGCGACCGCGGAGGCCTGGTTCGTGCCGTCGTCGTAGCCGACCGTGACGTTCGTCCCGGCGGTCCGCTGCTGGAGGCTGTACAGCGGGGTGTACGTGCCGGTGCTGGTGGCGCTGCCGCTGCCGGCGCCGCCGGTGATCGCGCCGGACGCGCCGTCGGTGCCGATGACCGCGATCGACTCGTTGCCGTTCGGGTTGAGCGGCAGCGCGCCGTTGTTCTTCA
The DNA here is from genome assembly GCA_963714445.1 of uncultured Actinomycetota bacterium. GTDB lineage: Bacteria > Actinomycetota > Actinomycetes > Streptomycetales > Catenulisporaceae > Actinocrinis. The sequence goes on along the minus strand of CAVQPP010000257.1, from coordinate 17,765 downwards.
GCAGCACGGTGCCCTCCTCGTCACCCTGCAGCGCGACCTGGCGGTGCTGAGGCGTGGCGACGATCGTGGTCGTGGTGCCGGTGGGCGCCTTGTCGAACATGCCGAAGCGGAACATCTGGGTCAGCACCCGGGACACCATCGTGTCGAAGGTGGCCTGGGTGACCTGTCCGTTCGCGACCGCCGTCTCAAGGTTCGCGCCGAAGAAGCCGCCGAACGGCATTTCCATCGACTCGCCCGCGTTGGCCGACTCCACCGTCGTGTGGATGCCGCCCCAGTCCGAGCAGATGAATCCCTGGAACCCGGCCTGCTGGTACATCGGGACGTTCTCGATAGCGGGGTTCTGGCAGGAGTAGTTGCCGTTCACCATGCTGTACCCGCACATGATCGCCGCCGCACCGCCCTTCTCGATGGCGGTCTGGAAGCCGGGCAGGTAGATCTCCTGCAGCGTGCGCGTGGCGACGATCTCGTTGCCGGGGGCGTTCGGCTGCTCGATGTTGTACGCGGCCGCGTGCTTGACCATGGCCATGACGCCCTGGCTCTGCATGCCTTGCACGTCCGCGCTGACGATCTCGCCGGTCAGGTACGGGTCCTCACCGAAGGTCTCGTACGCGCGGCCCCAACGCGGGTCGCGCACCATGTTGATCGTCGGGCCGAGCGAGACGTTCACGCCCTTGCCGGCGAACTCCTGGCCGATCGCGACACCGAGATCGTGCTCGTAGTTGGTGTCGAACGTCGCCGCGGACACCTCGCCGTCAGGGAACTGCGTCACGCCGCCGAGGCCGTCGCCGACGCCGCTCGGTCCGTCCTCGAGGTTGATGCTCGGGATGCACAGCGACGGCTGGGCGGCGACCTGGCCGATGTAGGTGCTGCTGCCGTCGCCGTGCAGCATGCCAGCCTTCTGATCCTGCGTCATCGCGCCCATCAACTGAGCGACGCGGGTCGAGGTGGCCACGTTCGGCTCGTTGAGCCACGGGCAGTTACCCGGCGCGGGCTGCGGCGGGGGCGGCGGGATGGTGACGGTCTGGTTGCCGATCGTGTAGACGATGAACTCCCAGAGGGAGTCTCCGTACCCTGTTCCGCGCGTAGTGGCGTACAGGCGGATGTAGCGACCGTTGCCGGACAGGTTGATGGTCTGGTTGCCGCCGGTGCCGGTGGTCGTCGAGTAGATGTTGGTCCAGTTGTTGTTGTCGTTGGACGTCTGGATCTGGAACCCGGAGGCGTACGCGTTCTCCCACTGGAGAACCACCTGGCAGATCGGCAGGCTGCCGCCGAGGTCGACGTCGATCCACTGCGGGTCGGCGATCGCGCTCGACCAGCGAGTCAGGGTGCTGCCGTCGGTGGCGTAGAAGGGGTCATACGCCGGGTTGTTGTCCTGGATCGAGGACGCGGTGGCCGGGTGTCCGAGCGCTGCGTTGGTGGTGCCGCAGTTGCCGTTGCCGCCGGTGCTCGACGGGGACGGGGACGGACTCGGCGACGGGTTGCCGCCACCGCCACCGCCGGTGAAGACCTGGAACTCCCAGAGCGAGTAGCCGTAGCCGGTGGCGCGCGCGGTGCCGTACATGCGGATGTACCGGCCGGTGCCCGAGACGTTCAGGGTCTGATTTCCGCCGGTGCCGGTGGTCGTCGAGTAGATCGAGGTCCAGTTGGTGTTGTCCGTGGACACCTGGATCTGGAACGCGGTCGCGTACGCGGTCTCCCAGTTGAGGATCACTTGGCAGACCGGCAACGCCGAGCCCAGGTCCACCTCAAGCCACTGCGGGTCGGTGTACAGGCTCGACCAGCGCGTGCCGGTGTTGCCGTCGGTCGCGGCCGAGGCGGGAGTCCCGGCGTTCTCGATGGAAGAGGACGTAGTCGGCTGGTCCAACGCGGAGTTCTGCGCGCCGCAGGACGAACCGCCGCCACCAGTGGTGCCGTAGACCTGGAACTCCCAGAGGGAGTAGCCGTATCCGGTGTTGCGCGCGGTGCCGTACATGCGCACGTATCGGCCGGTGCCGGCGATGTTCAACGTCTCGGTGCCGCCGGGGCCGGTGGTCGTCGAGTAGATCGTGGTCCAGTTCGCCCCATCGTTCGAGGTCTGAATCTGGTATGCCTTCGCCGACGCGGTCTCCCACTGGAGCACCACCTGGCTGATCGTCGCCGACGCGCCGAGGTCGACCTGCAACCACTGCGGATCGGTGAACAGGCTCGACCAGCGCGTGCCGGTGTTGCCGTCGACGGCGGCGCTGGCTGGAGTGCCTGCGTTCTCGACGGACGAGGCGGTCGCGGTCTTGCCCTGCGAGAGCAGCGATCCGGCCGCGTGAGCCGTACCGATGTTGACCGCGACGAAGAGCGCGGCGACGAGCGAGAGGACTATCGATACGGCGATGAGCATTGAGCGCGCAGAGCGCGGATTTCGGGCGCGCATGAGCGCAACCCGGTGGCTTACAGCCATGTGAATTCCTCACGTTGCGGTGGGTACATCGCGAGGGAGAGCGCTCTGAGGAGAGGCTGACTGGGACGTGACCTGGTGTCAAGGTTTCCGGCAGGTTCCGGAACAGCCACGTCTCTGCTGGCCCCGCGGCCACGTCGTTGCGGAACCGCACTGGTCAGCGGTTTGTTCGGAGCGCAGACAAATGTCACCGCAAAGTTATTGCGCGGTTTCTCCAGCCGTTCGCGATCGGCTGGTCACGATCGGCGAGTCACGGTCGCCGGGTCACAACCGCGTGGCCCGCTCCCCCGACCCCCGCGCCAGCAACCGAGTCGGCATCAGCACTCGGCGCGTCGGCCTTTCGCGGCCTGACAACCGGTCCAGCAACAGCTCGACGCCGAGTTCCCCCATCCGCACCGGATCGTGCGCGATGACCGTCACGTCGAGCAGATCCGCGAGATCGAAGTCGTCGAACCCGATCAGCGCCGGAGGCCCGTCAACCCCACGCAGCGCGCGCAACGCTCCCGTCGTGATCCGGTTGTTCGCCGTGATCAGCGCGGTAGGCGGCTCGGCCAGCCCAAGCAGTGCTCGAACCTCCGCCTCCGCCGCATCGGCGTCGTGCGCGCCGTCACGTGCGTACGTACGCCGATCGGCCTCGGCGATCCCGGCCTCGGCAAGCCCTTCTTCGTACGCCGCTACGCGCTCAAGGTGCGTCGGCAGCCGGCTCAGGTCGCCGACGAACGCGATCCGCCGATGCCCGCGCTCCACCAAATGCCGCACCGCCGCCGTCACGCCGCCATGGTTGTCCAGCACGACCGTGTCCGCGTCGATGTCCCGAGGCGAGCGGTCCAGAAAAACCAGCGGAGTCCCCAGCGCGAGCTCAGCACTCAAATAGCCATGATCCGACTCGCAGCTCACAATCAGCAGTGCGCTGACGCGCCGCTCGAGCAGGTCCGAGACCAGCGCCCGCTCCAGCCCCGGATCCTCGTCGCTGCTCGCACTGATCAGCCGCAGCCCGGCGTCACGCAGCATCCGCTCGGCGCCACGCGCGATCCGGGCGTAGAACGGGTTCGCCACGTCACCGATGATCAAGCCGACCAGCGCGGAACGCGCCCCGGCGCGCAGTTCGCGGGCGATCGTGTTGGGCCGGAAGCCCAGCCGCTCGGCGACGTCGCGCACGCGGGCGGCCGTCTCCGGCGCGACGTACTGCTCGCCGTTGAACACGCGCGACGCGGTCTTCAGGCTGACCCCGGCCAGCTCGGCGACCTGCCGCAGCGTGGGCCGGTTCGATTCGATGGGCGCCTGCCCGGTCCCAGTCCCCGTCATGTCGAACTTTCCTCGGCCCTTCCATACGGTGCGGTACGTCTGACAGCGCTGTCATAGCCACGTACCCGAACGAGGATATGCGCGTATGCCGCACGGCGGGGGTCTGATCCGTGCGATTCCCTCGGTATGACGGCGTCATACCGCCGACCCGGTGACAATCAACCCTGAATGCCACCCGTGGGTTGACCTCGCGCGCGCCGCCGCCTCGTAGCTTTTGCGACATCAGGCAGTTACGGAAAACCACCACCGTAAGACCACCTTAGATGTCACAACCTCTGGAGACACGCCGTGAACGTCATCACTGTAGCCAACGTAATCCTCATCACGGCGGCGGTTGTCTGGATTCTGTGGAAGCAGGTCCGGCCCGCACCGATCAAGGCGCGCATGCTGGTGCTCGCCCCGCTGGTCATGGGCTACTTCGGCGTCAAGGACACGCCGAGCTCGACCTGGTCGTCGGGGACCGCCGTGACCCTGATCGCGGTGGGCGCCGTCTTCTCGATCGGCCTAGGCCTTGCCCGAGGCGCCACCATCCGCGTCTGGCGCGAACAGGACGGGCGGATGTGGCGCCAAGGCTCGAAGTACACGATGTTCCTGTGGGGCGCGCTGCTCGTGGTCCGCGTAGTCGTCGCCGCAGTGGCCTCGGCCACCCACGACCACGCAGCGACAGGCACCGGCCCGATCCTGCTCTCGCTAGCCCTGACGTTCGCTGCCCAAAACGTCGTCACCGGCCTGCGCATGAACGCGCTGTCAGGCACCGCAGCGCCGAACGCTGGACCGGCTGCCGCATGGGCCGAGGACAACGTGCCGACCCCGGGCGAGACGCGCCACAACCGCTACCGGTAGATCTGTGCGCCTCATCTTCCGTAGGCGGTCGGTACGGGTTGGCCGGACCCGATGCGGGACCGCCCCAGCTGTCAGGATGAATCCATGTTGCGAATCGGATCGACGGTAGTGGGTGTCTCGGACGTGCGACGCGCGGCCGCGTTCTGGATGGCAGCGCTCGACTACCGCCCGCGCGACGAGATCGAGGACACCTGGGTCGTGCTCGTGCCGCAAACGGGGCCTGGAACGGGGCCGCAAATCTCGCTCGCGCGGAGCGAGACGCCGGTGCAGGATCACCCGCGCATCCACTTGGACTTGTACGCAGGAAACACCGCCGACCAGGCCGCCGAGGTCGGGCGCCTGGTCTCCCTCGGCGCCCAGCGCGTCGACTGGGACATGTATCCCGAGAACGCCGACTTCATCGTCCTCGCCGATCCGGATGGCAACCGCTTCTGCGTCATCGACACCAGCCACGGCGGCACTGTCTAAGGCTGCGTCAAACCTGAACGTGGACGCTCCCCGCCCGAAAAGCGCCGGGGGCGGGGAGCGTCAGGGAGCTACGTCAGCCCACTGCTGGGACTGGTCTGTCGTGTCACGGCCAGCCCTGCCGCGTGCACTACCAGCCCTGCAGTCCCGCGCCGTAGGGATAGAGCGGGCTTCCGTAGGTGGTCGGTACCGGCTGGCCGGCTCCGATGCGGGACCGGATGTCGTTGACTTCGGCTTGCGTCGCGCCCATGTCGTACGGCAGGTCCCAGTGGTCCACCGCGTCGGCGAGGGTGTCCGTGTCACCGCCGGTGAGGATCTGGCCGAGGCTCGCCGGGAGCTGCCAGGGCAGCTTGCCGGTCGGCGTGTAGTCGCCGAACAGCAGGCTTGCCGCTGCCGGGCCCATCTCCTCGCCGCCTCGGTAGGTGACGACTATGGCGTCGGCCAGGCCGTTCCAGTCGGAGATCACGTACGGTCGCGGCAGGACCAGGAGTACGACCACCGGGATGCCCTGGTTCTTGAAGTTCTGGATGATCGAGACCTGATCCGGTGGCAGGTACGGTTGCGTGTTCGGATAGTTCGTCGCGTGTGTGTAAGAGGCCTCACCGACCGCGACGATCGCGAGTTTCGGCTTGGTCGGTGAGGTGTCCTGGTAGACGTTCACGCCGGCTGTCTGCGCTCGGGCCTTTATCGCGTCTAGGAAGTCGAGCGAGCCGTCCTCGCCGTGGAAGTAGCTGGTCCACAGGCAGCACGCCGGACCATCTGCGGCGCGCGCGCCGGTGACGACGATGTTGTCGCCCGCGTTGAGCTTGATCGGGAGGACGTTGTTGGTGTTCTTGAGCAGAGTCATCGACTCGCGCGACGCCTGGTTGGCTAGCGCGACGTAGGACGGCTGGTGGAACCGGTACGGCGCGTTCACCGGGTCGCCGTAGGGGTTCTCGAACAGGCCCAGCTTGAACTTGGTGGTGAGGATCTGGCGCACCGAGTCGTCGATCCGGCTCGCCGGGACCTGGTTGATGAAGTCGTTTATCGAGAAGCCGGTGGCACCGGGGTCTGCGCCGCCCATCACATCCGCGCCGGCCTGCGCCGCGCTGACCCAGGCCCCTGACGGCAGCCAGTCGGTCGTGATCAGGCCGGTGTAGCCCATGTTCTGGCGCAGGTAGTTGATGATCGGCGCGCTGTTGCCAGCGCCGGGACCGCCCGGGTCGAGGAGGCTCGAGCCCGCGTATCCGGTCATCACGCTGCCGGCGTTCGCCTCGATCGCGGCGGTCCACGGGATCATCGTGTACTTGATCGTGGTCGCGTCGTAGGTGATGCCTGATTCGCCGCCCGCGCCTTCGCCGGGCCAGTGCTTGACCGTGACGAGGACCGATTGGTCGTTCAGCTCCGGACCGCCTTGGAGTCCGGCGATCAGGGCACGTACCTGGGCGGCGGCGACGTCGGCGTTCTCGCCGTTGCCCTCCTGGATGCGCGGGTAGATCACCTTGGTGCCGAGTTCGGCGAGCGGGCCGAGGACGCCGCGCGCGCCGGCTTGGACTTCTTCCTGGCGCTGCATGTTGCCGAGCTTGTAGTCGAGGGGGTAGTCACGACCGGCGGCCAGCGCGCTCTGCGCCGGGTACGTGGTCTGATACCCCATGATCGTGTCACCCGCGGCGACCGGCGGGATGCCGAGGCGGGTTCCGGCCGAGGCCAGCAGGTTGTTGTTCAGGTCGTTCGGCTGCTCGGGGCCGAAGATCCAGCCGGACTGCGGGTAGACCTGGTTGTTGTAGAACATCTGGTACGCCTTCTCCTGCGGCGTCATCCGCGAGAGCAGGTCGTTCACACGCGTGGCGATCGGCTGGTGCCAGTCCTCGTAGGGCTCGATGACGCCGTCCTTGTTCAGGTCCCGCATGCCGTTGATGACCGGCACGCCGTCGCTGACCGTTGAGACCGTTGGCAGATAGAGGCTGAAGGTGTTGATGTTCGAGGTCGTGGTGGTGTTCGCGCCGGAGACGGCGACCACGAACCACTTGTACGTCCAGCGATCCGGCAGGTCCCAGGTCGGCGTGTAGCTCGTGCCGGTCGGCTCGGCGACCTTGGTGTACCAGTCGAGCAGGTTGCCGGACGCGGTCCAGTCGTAGTCGGTGCGGCTGATGTTGACCCAGACCTGATAGTGCGCGGTGCCGTTCACGGCTGCCCAGGTGAAGGTGGGTCGGCGCGTATCGGTCACCATCGCGTTGTTGGCCGGGCCGGATAGCGCGAACTGGTTGAGGGTCGCAGGGGCCTTAGTCGGCGGGGAGAGGATGGTCGGGTTCGAGCCCGAGGTGCTGACCGAGCCGTGGACCTGGAACTCCCAGAGGCTGTAGCCGTATCCGGTCGCGCGGGCCGTGCCGTAGAAGCGGATGTACCGGCCCGAGCCGCTGATGGTGAGGGTTTCGATGCCGCCCTTGCCGGTGGTGGTGGAGTAGATCGACGTCCAGTTGGTCGCGTCGTTCGAGGTCTGGATGCTGTACGCGGTCGCGTACGCGTTCTCCCAGTTCAGCACGACGCAGGTAATGGTGCCTTGGCCGCCTAGGTCGACCTGGAGCCACTGCGGGTCGCTGTACTGGCTCTCCCAGCGCGTGGTGGTGCGGCCGTCGAGGGCGGCGGCCGGAGCGTTGGCGCCGTTGTACGAGGACGCCTTCACCGGCTGGAACGCGGAGATGATCGGGTCGGAGCAGTTACCGCCGCCGCCGCTGGAGGAGGGAGACGGAGACGGCGAACCGGATGGACTCGGGGAGGGGGATGGGCTGCCGGCGCCGGTGGTGAACACCTGGAATTCCCAGATGCTGTACCCGTATCCGGTGTTGCGGGCCGTGCCGTTCATGCGGATGTAGCGGCCCGTGCCGGTGACGTTGAGCGTTTCGGTACCGCCGGGGCCGGTCGTGGTCGAGTAGATGCTCGTCCAGTTGGTCGCGTCGTTCGAGGTCTGGATTTGGTACGCCTTCGCCGAGGCGGTCTCCCACTGGATGACGACCTGGCAGATCGACTGCGCGGAACCGAGATCCACTTGCAGCCACTGCGGATCGCTGTACTGGCTGGACCAGCGCGTACCGGTGTTGCCGTCGGTCGCGTCAGCGGCCGGAGTGCCGGCGTTCTCAAGCGACGATGCGGTCGTGGGCTGGTTGAGCGCGGCGTTCGTGGTGCCGCACGAGGCGCCGCCGATCGTGCCGTAGACCTGGAACTCCCAGAGCGAGTAGCCGTATCCGGTGTTGCGGGCCGTGCCGTTCATGCGCACGTAGCGTCCAGTGCCGGTGATGTTGAGGGTTTCCGTGCCGCCTGGACCGGTGGTCGTCGAGTAGATCGTGGTCCAGTTGGTCGCGTCGTTCGAGGTCTGAATCTGATAAGCCTTCGCCGAGGCGGTCTCCCAGTTCAGGATGACCTGGCTGATCGACGCGGTCGCGCCGAGGTCCACTTGCAGCCACTGCGGATCGCTGAACTGACTTGACCAGCGGGTGCCGGTGTTGCCGTCTACGGCGGCGCTGGCGGGAGTGCCCGCGTTCTCGATGGAGGACGCGGTCGCGGTCTTGCCCTGCGAAAGCAGTGTGGGGGCGGCGTGCGCGGCGGGTCCGACGACGAACAGCGCGTACGCCGCGAGGCCGATCGCTACGACAACGGCGATCAGGACTCGTAAAGGCTGCGGTAAAGCGGTCCGACGCATCATTGCGCCGCGTGTCGCTCTCATGCCGACTCCTAGCGTGGGCGGATCGCGCGGCGTCGGCGGTGGGTTGGCCAGGAGAGCGCTCTCTCCTGCTCTCACGTTGTGGGTGCGACGCTCAAATCTCTGACACGCGAAGCCGCGCGGATGGCGTGGTTTCCCGAATATGCGTCACGGGCCCGCCGTGGCTGCGGCGCCTGGAAACTCAGCGCAACGGCCCGATAGCGCTGAGCACCCGGCCTGCGGGTCCCGCGCCACGAACGGGTCCGATCAACAATGACTGGAGAGCGCTCTCCAGATCGGCCGTAGTGTTTCGCCGCTTCCGCGGCGCGTCAAGGCCTCGCATGCTGAATCTGGCTGAGCGGGCAGGCGGCGAGCGGGCGCTGGCCGGTCTCTTGACAGACGGCCGGAATGAGCGTGACTATTCCTCCCAGTGGAGAGCGCTCTCCACTCGAAGTATCGCGCACTGTGGGGGTGTGACCCGCCGTCCTCCCCCACAGTGCGCAAGCAGTGGCAATTTTCCGCCCACAACGGGCGAATCTACTCAAAGCAGCAGCGATGCATTGCGTCACAGCCCGCGCGAATGCGAACGTTTTTCCTAAAAGCCTCGGGGAGCGCTCTCCAGTCGTGCTATAAAGACAACCATGGGAGAGCTCCTCCAGCCGTCATCAGCCACGTTGGAGGATGTGGCCCGCGTCGCCGGCCTGTCACGGTCAACCGTCTCGCGCGTCATCAACGGCAGCCGCAACTTCGACCCCGCGGTACGCGAGGCCGTCAGCCGTGCCATCGCCGAGACCGGCTACGTCCCCAGCCTCGCCGCACGCTCACTCGTCGGGCGACACACCGGCACTGTCGCGCTGGTGCTCTCCGGCGCCGGTGACAGCGCGGACGACGACGAGGACACCCGCAGCCGTCTGGTGTTCGCGGACCCCTTCTTCGGCCGGGTCGCCAACGGTGTCAGCAGATTCCTGCGACCGCGCGGCCTTCATCCGGTTCTGATGTCCGCCGAAACCGCCGACGACCACCAGCACGTGCTCAACTATCTGCGGCGCGGCAACGCGGACGGCGCGATCCTCGTCTCCACGCACGCCGACGACCCGCTGCCGGCCCTCTTCCCCGAGAGCGGGCTGAACGCGGTGCTGTTCGCGCGTCCGGTCAGGCCGCTGCCGATCAGCTACGTCGACGTCGCGCACCGCGAAGGCGCGCGGATGGCCGCCGAGCATCTGATCGCACGCGGCTGCCGACGAATAGCGACGATCTGCGGCCCGCTCGACGTGCCGGCCGCGCAGGACCGCCTCTCCGGTTTCCGCGAGGCGATGGCCCGCGCCGGCAGTCCGTACATCCCGTACTACGAGGGAAACTTCACGCTGGAGAGCGGCGAAGCCGCGGCGCAGCGCCTGCTCGACGAGTACCCCGAAGCGGACGGGATCTTCGTCGCGAACGACCTGATGGCCCAAGGCGCGCTGCTGACCCTGCGCGATCGTGGCCGCCGAGTGCCCGACGACGTCGCCGTGGTCGGTTTCGACGACAGCATCGCGGCTGTGGCGTCCCGGCCGATGCTCACCACGATCCGCCAGCCGGTCGAGGAGATGGCGGCCGAGATGACCAGCATGCTGCTCGACCAGATCGAGAAGCCGGACATGCCGATCGCCTCGCGGATCTTCGATCCCATACTCGTGGTGCGGCAGTCTGCGTGAATGAGCCGGCTGATCAGCTCATTCCTCGATGGCGCCGCCGATTGAGCGCAAGTGGTCGCGGAAGGTGAGCGTCGGGTCCTGCGCGCGTCGGGCGAGGAAGGACTTGAAGTCGAGCTGGCTCCGCAGGGAGCGACCGTCGCGGACGTTCGACGCCTGACGGCGCTCGGTGTCGCGGATCGCCTCGGCACGCGTGAGCAGGTCGTCGGCGTTGGCGGCCGGGATGAAGAGCACGCCGTCGTCGTCGGCGAGGACTAGATCGTCCCGGGTGATTGTCCACTCGCCGATGCGTGCGGATTCGAGGGCGTCGGCAGGACGCGGGTCGAGGCGCAGCGGGCCGGTGGGTACGGAGCCGAGGCTGAAGACCGGAAGGCCGATGGCGCGGACGTCGGCGGTGTCGCGGTGCAGGCCCCAGATCACGATGCCGCTTAGGCCGGCTGTTTGGGTTTCGATGACCATCAGGTCGCCGACGCAGCTTTCGTCTTCGCGTCCGGCGTTGTCGACGACGAGCACGTCGCCGGGCTGCGCGCTTTCCAGCGCCTCGAGGAAAACGTCGACGCTGCCGACGTGCCGGGCTGGGCACGCGCGTCCGGCGAACCGGTTGGCTGCGCGGTCGACGGCTTGCAGGCCGGGAGGACCGCAACGCACCGGCACGCCAGCACGGATGCAGGCATCGGCTACGTGTGCGGTGGTCAGCGTCGCGAAGCGCTGCTGGAGGTTCGGCAGGTCTTGAGGTTCCGGCACCAGTTGAACATACACGTGGCCACCCCGAAGGGTGCGGGCTCCGGGGTGGCCACGCGGCCTTTGTGATCAGTCGTGGATGAGGTCGAACTCCTCCCACGGACCGATCGCCGTGCGGTTCGCGATCAGCGGATTCGCACCGGCGTTATCGGCCGTCACGATGTCGTTGTTCGCGTGAGAACGGAAACTGACACTGCCGTCGGAGTTGTTGATCAGATCGAACTCCTCCCACGTACCGATCGCCGTGCGGTTCGCGATCAGCGGGCTCGCACCGGCGTTATCGGCCGTGACGATGTCGCCGTTCGCGTGGGCACGGAAGCTGACGCTGCCATCGGAGTTGTTGATCAGGTCGAACTGCTCCCAGGTGCCGATCGCGGTCCGATTCGCGATCAGCGGACTCGCGCCCCCGTTGTCGGCGGTCACGATGTCGTTGTTCGCGTGAGCACGAAGGCTGATTACAGAGCCCGTTGATCCGGAGCCTGTCGTCGCTAGCGCGAAGACGTGGATCGCTGCCGTGCCGGCCGCCAGCGCGCCGCCGGGCGGGAGCGTGACCGAGGCGACGGACTTGCCTGCCGTGAGGGTGACGGGGATCGAGAAGATGTCGGCGGTGTGAGCGAACGTCGTGTTGTTGGCTCGGTTCTGGTAGGTCGAGTTGACCGCTACCGCGCCGCCGGAGGGCGCCGTGGTCGACCACCAGTCGGGGACGTTCAGCGTGTAACTCTGGGTGCTGCCATCGGTGAAGGTGATGGTGCCGCTACCGGTGGCCGGACCATAGCTGGACGAGACCAGGAAACCGAGCGTGCCCGAGCCGGACAAGGTGATCTTCTGGCCCTGCGCGACGGTGTTGTCGTTGGTGCTGCCAGCGACGTTCGGCATCGTGAACGCGACGCCGGAGGAGTTGACCGTCGCGCCGGGACCGGCGCCGGCGTTGGTGACCGCGGTCTCGGAGAAGCTGGCGCCGCCGCCGTCGAAGTTGCCGGGGTTGGTGTTGTTGTCGGCGGTGATCGCGATGTTGTTGAACGACGCGGCCAGGTTCGGGAACGTCGTGCCGCCGCTGTTGCCGGGCAGACCGATCTGGACCTTGCCGCCGAGCGTCTTGTACGTGGTCGCCCTGCTGCCGGTCACCTGCGCGAAGGCCATCGAGGTGGTCGGGTTCGAGGGCTGCTCGACCAGGTACGAGGTACCGGCGCTCATCTGGAGGCTGAACGTCGCGGCGGTGGTCGGCGAGACGACGACCGCGCCGGTCGAGCCGTTTACGACCTGCGCCTGCTGGCCCGGCCACGGGTTCTTCACCGTGATCGTGCTGCTGGAGCCGGCCTGGATCGCCGCGGTGGCCAGCGTGCCGCTCTCGACCTGGACGTCGACCTTCGTGCCGCCCTGGACGTATACGCTGCCTGACACGTCCCAGCCGGACGGCCACGCCGGGGCGAAGCGCAGCGTGCCGTCGTACTGCGTGGCCAGCGCCTCATCCAGCGTGGTCGCGACGGTGGACTGCTGCTCGATGTACGAGTTCGTACCCACGCTGCCGTTGAAGAGGTTGGCCAGGCCGCTGATGTACGCCTGGTAGTTCTCTGTCACGGTCGTCAGGTCGGTCGCGACCTGGCTGCCCATGTCGAGGCGTGCGGCCTGGACGCCGTCGAAGTTCCAGTCCGGGTTGGTCTTGTTCGGCCGGGTGTTGTAGGTGCGGTCGGCCAGGGCGGTGAGGTTGTCGCCGTTGATCGACGTGTTGTCGCCGATGGTGCCGTACGGCCAGACCGCCTCGAGGCCGATGTTCTCGCCGTTGTGGGTCGCCGCGCTCGGCTGGTACGACATGCCGATCGCGTCCGCGCCACCGGCGTCCGCGCTAGCGGCGGCCGACTGCGAGGTCGGCTGGTTGTTGAGCAGCTGCGTCAGGTTCGACTGATTGACGCGCGGCAGCGGCTCGATCTGGTTCAGCGCGGTGCGCATCTGCGAGACCAGGCCGGAGTCGGTGTTCAGCAGCGTCGCCGCGTTGATCTCGATGTTGAACAACGACTGGTCGGCCACCAGGTCGTCGGTCGGGTCCTGCACGGCCCACTGCGTCTCGTGCGCGTTGGCCACCGCGTGCAGGAAGCCGTCGGAGCCGGCGCTCTGGTAGTTGTAGAGGAAAGTCGCGGTCTGCTGGATGATCGGGTAGTACTTCTGCAGGAAGCTGATACTGCCGGTGTCCTGGTACTGCTGCCAGACGTACAGCGCGATCTCCGCGCCGCTCACGACGTTCAGCGCGTTGTAGGTCGGGCTGGAGGCCTGTGCGCAAGAAGCGTTCTGGGTGTTGTTGCCGCCGTTGTAGAAGCCGTTGCCGTTGAAGCGCATCGTCTCCGGCACGCACGCGCCCGGCTTGCCGCCCATCTGCGCGTTGGTCCACGCCTCGGTCGCCGGCAGATCATTGAGATACATGTCGAAGATCGGGGTGTTCAGCGCGAAGTTGCCGGACGACTCGTTCGCGGTGATCTGGCCGCGCAGGTTCCACAGCCAGTACCCGGCCGGGTACCAGTCCTGATGGTCCTGGTTCCAGTTGAACATGTCCGCCACGCCGGCCTGGCTGCCCGGCAGCGCGCCGGACTTCATGGTGCCGGCCTCGTCGTAGAGGTAGAGCGTGCGCAGGTTCTCCATGTACTGCGCGCTGCCGTCCGACGAGTTCGCCTCGATCAGGCCGCTGTTGGCCCAGAAGTTGTTCCACCACGAGGACTGCGTGCCCAGCAGCGAGGACGTGCTCGCGGTCGCGTCGCTGCCGATCAGGCTTTGCGCCGTGCTGATCGCGTTGCCGCCGGTCCACTTCGGCGAGGCGACGACGACCCGGTACGAGCCGTTGCTGTTCGGGTTGAAGGTGACCTTCACCTGCGTGCCGTTGACCACGGCCCCTGACACGTTCGCCCCGCCCGCGGTGATCGCGGCCATCGTGCCGAAGGTCTGGTTCGAGAAGCCGGTCTGCGAGTTGTCGACCCAGGTCTGGTCGAACGCGCTATACGCGCCGGACGACGTTGTGTTCGGCGTCCGGCCGCTCCACAGGTTCAGCGTCGCGGTCTGCTGCGTGCCCGGGTTCGCGCCGGTGACGTTGACGACGAGCTCATCCTTGCCGGCCGGCACCCACGCCTGAAGCGTCATGCCGCCGCCGGACTCGTTGAGCACGCCGTTGTAAAGGTCCAGATATCCGCTGAAGTCCGCGGCGGCGGTCATCGTGGACAGCCCGGGAATGTTCAGCTGGCCCGGGGAAAGCCGGTTCGGCATGGTGTCGCTGCGGTTGAGCTGCGCGGTGAAGCCGCCCGCTGCCCACTCGGCCACGCCGAGGGAGCCGTTGCCCATCGGCAGCGACTGGCTGGCGGCCGAGTTCGGGCTGCCGAGCACGACATCGGAGCGGGAGACCACGCCGCCGGTGTTCACCGAGAAGCCGCCGTTCTGCCAGGCGGTGGTCGTGGTCGCCGCGGAGGCCTGCTGGGAGAGGCCGAACGCCACGGTGACCAGCGAGGCTGTCACCCCCAGCGCGCTGCCTGCGGCGAGTAAGCGGAAGGGACGTCTAGCGCTCAAGGGAAGATCCTCCGGTGCGTGGTGGGTGTTTCCGGAAGGTGTGCGGTGTTTCCGGGAGGTCGCGGGCTGCTGCCGCATCCGCTGCGCGCCAGATCCGGAAAGCTCGGACGAATCGACGGTGCTGGACCAAAGTCTCGGCCTGGGTTTGTTGTGGATTCAGACAAATCTCAGGTCAAGGGACACCATACATCCGATGTCAACACGAGTCTTGGGTGCGCAAGTCGTTTCAAACGAATGCAACTATGTTGCAGGCCCGTGTCGGATCGCCGTCATGATACGACACGCTGGGGCAACGATGTGCGCTCCACGCGCCACGCGCAGGTAATCGATCAACTGGAGATGTAAAGACCACGTCTGATCAAACAAAAGGTAGGTCCTTTTGTCTTGACACAGCGGTCCCGTAGTGCAACCTTGGCTGCGCCCGACATACGCCGACCATGTGCAGAACTGCAGGCCTCCGGCGTGGGTCGACAAGTCAAACGCAGCAGAACTCGCCGCGCGGCGTCGGCCGGTAGCTGCGGGCTCGCCGTCCAGCAGTTCTCCTGCGGCGGCTACTACACGCTCGTGGCGCGTAACAGTGGTCTGTGTTTAGACGTGCCGGGTTCGTCCACTGCGAACGGTGTCCAGTTGCACGGGTACACGTGCAACGGCAGCGGGGCACAGAACTTCCGGCTGGCGCAGCAAACCCGAAGTTCTGAGCAGTCCTGAAGTTCTTCGCCGCACGCCTTGCGCGCACGGTCTACTGAACGACGAGCGTCACCTTCCAAGTAATGCCCTTCGGCAGCAGGACGCTGGTAAGCGTCGTAGTGCCCTGCTTCGCACCGACGAAGACGCCCGGGGTGACGCCGAGCGGCGGCGTGAGCACGCCGGAGTTGCCGTATCCGGCCACTGACGTGTCCGCGACCTTGATCTGTTGCCACTTGGTGCCGGGCTTGGCATCCGGCGGCACGGTCAGGAAGACGTCAAGGGTCTGCCCTACGCCTAGGCAGTACGCTCCGGAGTCGGCCTCGGTGAGGCTGCCGGCGACGTGCGGCAGGGTGGCGGGTCCGGGCGACTTGCACGCTATGGCGCTGGCCTGCGCGGTGCCGCTCCCGGAGGAGCAGCCGGCGGTGAGCAGCGCGGTCGCCGCGAGGGTGAGGGGCGCTAGGAGCGTGAGGGGCGAGCGGGCTCGTGCACGCATCAATGATCTTCCATGTTCGGCTGTTCAGGCATACGCGGCGCCGCCGGGTTGCAGCAGGGCCCGGCGACACCGCGCAGTGTACGTGCTATGCGATCAGCGTGATCAGTGCGATCAGTGCTGGTTGGTCGCGCTCGTGTAGAAGGTCACGCAGTTGCCCGCGCCGCCGCCGTAGTTGTTGCTGAACTCGGACTGGACGGCGAAGTTGGCGCCGTTCATGGTGATGACCGCCGAGGCGCCCTGGCCGCTGGAGATCCACGCGCACTTGTCGCCGGTCTCCTCGCCGGAGGCGTCGAGCCAGCCGTTGCCGGCCGCCGGGTCGGTCAGCGTCTCGGAGTACTCGTGCCCACCGACGATCGTGATGCCCTCCTTGGAACCGCTGATGCCGCCTGACGCCGGAACGAAGTTCGCGCCGCAGCTGGCGCCGGCGTCGGTGATGTACGGCATGTTGGTGTAGGGCAGCGCCCCGCCGTTGGAGGCGGTGGTCTGGTCGTGCCAGGCGCAGTACTGGGTGCCGAAGCCGCTGGGCACGACGCCGTGCGGCGAGTCGACGATGACCTGCACGTTCGTCCCGGAAACGCCGAAGTGCGAGGCCGCGCGCTTGGCCTCGGCGGCGAGCTGGGAGTCCGACGGACGGCTGGGCGCCTTGACGCCGCTGTCCAGCCAGGTGCCCGCGACCGGGTTCGAGGACGGGTGCCCGACGTGGGTGCCGGAGCTGCCGCACTGCTTCGTGCCGACCCCGACACCGGAGCAGTACTGGGTCTGCGAGGTGAAGTAGGTGTCGCCGCTGCCGTACGCGTGCTGGAAGAACGAGAGCTGCAGCGCGGCCTCGCCCGACGGGTCGTTGGTCACCGTCGAGCCGGTGCCCCACTGGCTGCCCCAGTAGACGATGTAGATCTTCGGCGAGCTGACGATGGGACCGCCGCCGTAGGACAGCAGGCCGCTGCCGCTGAAGGCGCTGGACGCGTGGTGGCTGTTGAGCGTGACCGTCGCCTTGTGCGAGGCGGGGGACGACGCCGCTTGGGCCGGGACCGCCGCGGTGACCAAGGCAGCTGCGGTGACAGCGGCGCCGAGGATACCGGTGGATATGCGGTGGCGCATATGTCTCTCCTTTATGGAAGAAGACGTGGGAGCAAAGGAGGCTGGTCGCCTCCCGGGGCCATAAAAGTTGCGGTGAGCGGATCAGGCAATGAGTGATTCACCAAGACTTGATCGCATCTTCGCAAAGTTCTCACCAAGTGATCGTTTGACGCTGCACAAGAGGCGGCAACTCCGGTCAGAGGCCTCAATCGGGATCCGCTCTTGCGGTGGCAGCATCCTTACGCCACTTTGAAACCGTCCTGTGTTCCCCCTGATACCGGAGGGTTACTTGATGCGCAGATCCACTCTGGCCGCGAGCGTCGTGCTGACGTGCGCGGCCGCCGTCTCGAGCGTCGCCGGCACCGCCTCGGCGGCGCAGACCCCTGCCACGGCCGGCCGGCTGTGTTCGACCACGTCGACGATCGACCTCGCTGCCCTGGGGTTCAACCCCTCGGCGGTCCACCCCGGCGGGACCTCCGTGGCGACCGCGACCGTCGTCAACTGCACCGGCCAGACCCAGTCGGCCGCCGCGCAGTGGATGGGCCGCTTCGTGAGCTCCACCGGCACCGGTTTCCCGCCCGGCTGCCCGGTCATCGACCCGTTGTGGCTGCCGTTCACGCTCGCACCGCACGCCGTCGCGAACTCGTCGGTCGGCTACACGGTACCGGCCGGCTGCACGGCGAACGGGCTGATCGTGACCGTCGAGATCATCCAGAACGGCAAGATCATCGCGCAGCGCAGCGCAACGCTGGTCATCGAGCAGTAGCAGTTCCATCAATTGAGCAATACGCGCGTCCTGAACCAAGGACATAAACA
>CAVQPP010000256.1:0-17890 GCA_963714445.1 uncultured Actinomycetota bacterium | reverse complement strand
GTCAACCAGGTCTCCCTGGTCGGTCCATGGGTTTACCAGGTAGGTGCCGTGCCAGTTAATGGCACCGCTCGTGGTGTCGCGGACCATCACCAGTGGCAGGAGACGATCATCCTCAACGTCGGTGCTATCCCGGCCGGGGGCGATGAAAATCTTATCCGCACCCGTGGCGATACCAATGCCCACTCGTGTGCCGGTGGCCGTATCTTCCAGGGGCCGGAACCGGTCGCTGAGATCCTCCAGGACAGCCAGTCGTGTCGGCGAGGCTGTAGGCCACGAGCCATTACCCGGGAACCAGCGAGGCAACCGCGTAGCCTGGTAGGACTCAGCGGTGATGGATTGCATGTCGGGCTGCTCTACCCATGCGCGCAATTCCCTGGCCTGGCAGGGGCCAAAGTCCTGTGTACTGTCAGCCGCGATCGCGGGACCTTGGGTGGCCATACTGATGATCGTGATGGCAGGGTAAGCCCGTACCTGCTCATGGAAGGCATCCACATCGTGCATGGTCAGGACGAGCTCCATGCTGTAGCCACCGGACACCAACTCCCGGAGCCGCCGACCGTACTGGTTGCGCATCCAGCGGTCGGCGCAGATAAAGCCAAGCCGTCCCCCTGGCTTGAGACTCCGCAGGCCAACCTCGTAGAAGCCGATGTAGATGTCCGCCCGGCCGCCCATTGTCGGGCAGGCCGACCGATAAGCACTCATGCGCGCATCCGGGACGTCTTCGAGCCGAATGTAAGGCGGATTGCCGACCACAAAGTCGGCTGCCTGCTTCTCCTGTTGCCGGAGTAGGTAGTCGCCCTGCCTGACCCAGGCTTGTACCGTCTTGGCGACGTGGGCTGGCTCCCAGCCATGAGCGAGCAACTGGTCGGATAGGCGGTCGCGGGTGAGTTCCACATTGCGGTCCAGCAGGTCGAACGCCTTAACTGCGTTGATCGCGTCCAGCAGGGAGCGTCCGTGGTTGCGGCATGAAGCGCTCAGACGCCCAGCGATGGGGCCGAGGAAGGCTCCCGCGCCACAGGCGGGCTCCACGATAAGCGTGTCTGCCAGATCTCGGTCGGGCACGTATCCGACTAGGTCGAGAATCAGATCGACCACCCAACGGCGGGTGAAAACCTCGCCGTGCTCGATGGCGTCTTGCATGGTCTCCGGCAGGACTAGAGAGTCGAGCCTGAGCAGTGCGCTAGATGCCACGGGGTAGACGATATGCCCTTCACAAGATCATCGTGGTCTTGACAGGCCCCTAACACAGCCGCATCTGATTACTGAGTCAACCTGCTTCGCGCAACCGGGCAGCAGGACGTGGAGTCGGCACCGTTGTCGGCACCGTGGGTCACACCGTGGGTCACACATGGGTCATCACACATGGGTCAGACACACGCGTCTACCTGAATGCTTGAGGTTGCTGCACTCAGCAGAACCAGCAACGCGTAGGACACTCTAGATACTGCGCGCTACGAGATGTCAACGGCCAAGTTGCCTAGACCTGGCCACACCCGGGGACCTTCTCATGGCCACGGACACGAGAAGTGCCCGACCCCGCCTGGGCAAGTCGGTATATCGAAGTGCCAGGGAGTCGCACAGGCGCCCTCGATGCTCAGTCATGCGACGGGCCCCGTCCGAGTGCCGTAGGCAAGTTCCCGTCGGCCATGCGCTGCGCATCGCTGCCCTGAACTCTAGGCACGTCACCTGACGCTCACTGACCAAAGCTACCGGTAGCCTTGAAAGCATGGCGAACAGTCCGGGAGCTAACGGCGCCGAGGATGCAGCGCCGAGGATGGACGTCTATACGCAACTGTTCCGCGCTATGGCCAAGGCAGAGGATGGAAACCCTCGGATTGCCGACAACCATCTAGGGGTCAGAGTGCCGACTGATATACAACCAGATGTAGATTCGAACGTTACACCGAATACGGGAGGCATGAGCGTAACCCCCTATGATCCTATGGACTTGCCACAGCATAGGCGCCCGGCAGAGCTTGGTGGTACAAGTAAATGGCCTGTCTGGTGGATCCATGACGGCAAATTCCCTGCCAGCCTGAGTTTCAGGGCTGACCCCCGTAATAGAAAGCATGGATTTATTGAGCCGAGTATGGTTATGAGACTTGACAATTACCGAGCTGCGATCGAGAACACCGCGTCAACGTGGGCCCTATATGACTGAAGAACTGTCTGTCCAGCCAACGGCGCTCGCAGCGTTGCATCAACAGATTGCGTCACCCGATGCCACAGTGGATGCAATCCTTCTTCCTCTGCGCGCTCTTCAACACATGGGATCGACAAGTGCTGATTTGCGAGTACACATAGAACGCATTCGCGCTGCGAACGATGTAACCATGGACGACGATACTGTAGAGTCTAATTGTTTGCTCGCCCTCGACATTATCTCTGGGTCTCTATCTCGTGATGCTCTAAGATGGGACGCGGCCGAACTTGCTCGGATCTATCTGCCCAAGGCAGTGCGGCCGGAAGCTATGAGCCGCGGGCTGTTGACAGCCCTAAAGCCATCTGACATGCTGCCGCCTAGGCCTAAGCTAGAGGTAACGAGATCCGAGAATATGCGAATTATTGAACGTATAGTATCTCGTCTATCCCACCACGAAATTGTGCCGCAACAAGCAGACTTCTACCGAGTTCCCAAGGCCGGCATGACCACCCGCCCGGCTGCACTTCTCGCTCCTGACGATCGCATCATATTTGAGGCACTGGCTCTGGAAATTGATGCTGAGTTGGCCCAGAGGCTTCCTGAAACGGTCATTTGGCCGCGCTCTGCAGATAACCTGGTATCACATTCTGTCTTCGCCAGGCTTCCAAAGGCTTGGCCGGAAGCATATGTAATCGTAGCTGACATTGAGAGTTTCTACGAATGCATCGATCACACCCTTCTTGCAAGCTTCATCAGTTCTGAACTTGGCAAGCGCACGCAATACTTGAAGGCGTTGGAATCGTTTCTCGATGCGACAATGTCATC
The DNA here is from genome assembly GCA_963714445.1 of uncultured Actinomycetota bacterium. Lineage (GTDB taxonomy): Bacteria > Actinomycetota > Actinomycetes > Streptomycetales > Catenulisporaceae > Actinocrinis. Next base: position 14,922 of record CAVQPP010000256.1, on the reverse strand, counting down.
GCGTATTGGCTTGCCTCAGGGGCCGAATGCGAGCGATATATTTGCTTCTGCATATCTCCTTGCAGCCGACTCTCTACTGGCAAGCCAGACGTGGTCGTTTGCCCGCTATGCTGATGATTTTCTCGTCGGCGCAGACTCCATGGTAGATGGACGACGAAAGATCGAGTCGCTTGAAAGGCTTCTCCGAGAGTTGGGCCTGCGACTAAATGTTTCAAAAACTAAAGTCATGCGACGTGATACTTATCTAGCGAACCTGGATAAGCCCTCTCAGCAGGTAGAGAGGCTCCGCAAGGAGATTCAAAGTCTCACTGAAGCACGCCTTCGAGATTCCGAAGATGAGTCAGAGGTTGCCCAGATCCTTGAAGAGGCCGGAGTCGACGAGCAAGTCTTGTGGGATCTCTTCTATAATCAGGTTACAACGCTTGACGAAGTCATTGAAGAGGTAGGAGACCTATTTCAGCCGCCTTTGGTTGACTCATATGCCGAGTACTTCATCCGGGTAGCTAGGCGTTTGCATCGTGAACGACTGCCCGAGGACATGCTAGGAACGGAAAGAGACCTGCGGGAATGCCTCGTTGTGCTGGCGGGTGCCAGCAGGTCTGTTAACCTTGAATCCGTTGATGAGGTGCTTAAGTGGTTTCCGCGTCTAGCGCAACACACGTCAGCCTATCTGCGGTCTATTGCTAGCGCCAATGGTCGGGCTGTTAGCAGGTTCATCACTCGGTGGCTGGATCCACCCGCCGATACTGATTGGGTGACGGCATGGCTTTGCAATGCGGCCGAGGTCAATCCGGATCTCATTTCTAAGCGACTACATGAGGTCATGGTTAGGCTCGTCAGAAATGAACGGTTCGGTCTGCTCACCCGAGCGGGTGCGGCACGAGCTCTCGCCGCTGGAAAGAAACTAGACCAGGCATCTTTTGACAAACTTCTCCAGACATCCACGGCCGCTATTAGGTCGGAGATGATACTGGCGGCGTTGGCCGATCCGGAGCGATATCCGTCTACGCGAGATGCAATCGAGCAGGCTGCCCGGGAGAACGCCTGGATAGAACAGGGCACAAGTCTGCTCGATGGAGAGGACCGGGTACGCATACATGCGATGTATTACGCTCATCGTGCCGAGGGCGTCTACCACCCCAGCAGTGGCTTGATCGACATACTCTCCGGCCCAGGCGCCAAAGCCATGGGTCTCAAGCCCAGCCCGGCTGCTGGGCAGGTCATTAGAGCTGTGAACGAGACCAGAGGCGCAACGGGGACGGGGAGCCGCAACGGTTGGACGTTCTGGGTCGTGGACGGAACCGGGAGGTTTTTGCAGTCGATACGACACAAGCCTGTCCCTGGTAAGCGCTCCTGATGAGTGCTGATCTAGCGAGAAGGTAACTGGTCAGGTGCTGGTGATTCGTGCGTGATTACGCCGAAGCTGGCATCCAGGGCCGGCCTGCGGTGAGCATGATGAGCGCGCTGAAGAACGGCAGGCCGTGTTTGGCGGCGGTCAACAGGTAGCTGCGGATGGCGCAGAACTGCCCGGCGCCGGTGAAGGTGCGCAGGCATCCAGATATTTTCTGTTTCAGCTTGGTCATGCGGATGTCGCGCTCGGATCCGTTGTTGTCTGCTGGTATCCGCCAGTCGGTCGTGAACCGCAGGTAGTCGTCCTGGCGATCGAGCAGCCGGCGGGCCAGGGCGTGGTGCTTTCTCATCAGCGTGCCGCTGCGGGCTGCGGTCTGCCGGGCGCCGAGCAGGACGGCGGAGCGGTAGCGGTGAGTCTGCACCGTCAGCGCGGCCGGGTCCGCGGCGTCGCGGCCCTGGGCGATCGCCTCGCTGACTAGCGCCTGCATTCCGGTGAGCGCATCGGCGGCCTGGGCAGCCCAGCACCATCGGCCCGCGGGCGCGCTGTCGGTGACGGCCTGGAGCTCCCGCAAGGCGTGAGCGCAGCACAGTTGGTGACCAGCAGAGGCGTAGGTGTCATACGGGGCCCAGGCGTCATGGACGGCGATCCCGGTGAAAGACGGCAGGATCCCCATCGCCTCCATCGCCTGCCGGCCGCGCCGGGGGTGCACATCAGCAGGGTGTATTTGCCGGTGCGGGCGCAGTGCACCCAGTGCAGCCGGCCCTCAACCCGGAACCCGGTCTCATCGAAGCCTGCGACGTCGCTGGCGGTGATGTTCTCGCGGACCCGCTCCAGGAACCCGTCCAGCTTCCCGGCGGCACGAGCAGTGATGCCCGCGACCGTCCCGGGCGACAGCGGGATGCCGAACAGCTCAGCCAGCGCCTGCGCGGTGCGCTTCCTGGACAGGAACTGCCCGATGTAGAGGTAGACGATGACCGCCGCGACCCGCGGCCCGTACTGCACCGGGGCCTGCGCGCCCTCCGGGGCCGCGCCCCTGGTTCGGTGCCCGCAGCCACATTCCCGCTCGATCAGCTGATGCTCAGTCACCTTTACCGTGACCGGCGGCAGGTCGAAGACCTGGCGGCGCTCGACCCCGGTGACCGGCCGGCCCGCCAGGCCTCCCCCGCACCCCGAACACGACCCGGGCTCATGCCGCACCTCCCGGTCCGGCTTCGCCACCTGCGCCAGGGTCGTGCCCGGATGGCCGTCCTGCCCGCCCGGCCTGCGCCCAGTCTTCTTCCGCAGCGACCGTGACCGCGGCGGCGGCTTCGCTAACCCCTCGCCCGACGGCGGCATGGAGGAATTCCGTGACGTCGTCCTCAGCCGGTCCTCCAGCTCGGTGATCCGCTCCTGCGCCCGCGCCAGCTCCCCCCGCAGCGACACCACCAGCGCTGCCAGCACCTCATACGACGGCGGCTCCTGATCGGCAGGCATCCCCGGGACGCTACCGGACGAGATCGCCACTGGCCTGATCACCCCCGGCTGCATGACGATCCAGTACCTCGGCGAAGGGCCGCGCGGGGTGCCGCGCGGCCCTTCGCGCCCGGGCGGTCAGGCCGGCAGGCCGCCAGCCGGGTGGCTAGCTGCCGGTGCACTGCGGGCTGGCCTGCACCAGCCCCACGCCAACCTGGAAACTGCCCCGTGGCCCCGGGTAGTGCTGGAAGAGGGCGCCGATCTGCAGGCCGCCGCCCGACGGCAGCGCCGAGGGATGGATGACCATGACGTTATGTCCTCCGGCGGGCGTCGCCACGCTGCTCAGCAGATGCCGTCGCTGGCTCTGGCTACCGCCGCCGGGATAACCCTGGCACGCCGGATTCCGCTGGCCGGTGAAGGTGACGCTGGCCGGGACGCCGTCGGCGCGGAGCGTGTGCTGGAGTCCGGCCGGGTCGCGCAGCTCGCGGATGGTGATCCGGATACTGCCGTCGGCCTGCCTGTCTACCGTCCAGGCCGCCAGCTGGGCACCAGGCCCGCTGGCGGGGTGGCTGGCGGGGTGGCTGGCGGGCAGCGCCGCGCTCACGGCGAACGCCACCGCGGCTGCCGCCCCCAGTGCCCCGGCCACCGCAGGGACGCGGCGCCGGGCGCGCACCACGCGGCCCCGGCTGATGATCTGCTCCACCGGCGTGGTCATCGGGACTTTGTCACGCTGCTCCCGCAGTATCGTGATCAGCTCGTCGTCGTTCATCACTGGTTCTCCTCCTGCCGGGTAGGGATAAGGTCCTCGCGAAGCGCGGCCATCGCGCGGCCCAGGTGAGCCTGGACCGTGCCGGGCGCGACGCCGAGAACCCGCGCGGTGCCGGCGGTATCGAGGTCCAGGAACAGCCGCAGCGCTACCACCTCCCGCTGCCGGGCGGGCAGCCGCAGCAACGCCGCCATGATCCTGGGATCGACGGAACCGCCGGCCGCCCCGCCGGCCCGGGCCGGTCCGCGACAAGCGCGAGGTCAGGCACCGATACCTCCCGGCGACGGCGCCGCCACCGCGAGACACCGGTGTTCAGCGCCGTGCGTACCACCCACGCCGCCGGGGCCGGGTGCCTGCTGACCGTGCGCCATGACGCCCAGGCCCTGGCGAAGGCCTCGTCCACCAGGTCCTGCGCCATGTCCCGGTCGCCAACACTCACCACGACGGCGAACAGGCACTCATCCTTGGCTTCGCGGTAAAACTCCGCGAAGTCCAGTCGCTGGGTTCCCACACCCTTTCAACGCGCAGCCCCCGCACGCCGGTTACCTGGCTCGCGCCGGCGCCAGGGCAACCGCCCGGACCGGCCCCGGCAGGACGCCACGCCGCAAGCCTCCAGGAGTGGCGGACGACCGCCGCTGATCACGGCGAATATGACAGCGCTACCGTCCACCGCTGCCGCAGCGGCCTAGACCCGCATCCCGCTGAACCTGACCAGTTACGCGAGAAGATCGCCACCTGGACGGCGCGGACTTTGCCGAGTGCTTCGGCAGGCTGGCCGAGGTCGAGCAGGACGTACGCCTGCTCCCCGGCTTGCGAAGACGAGCAGATAGAAGTTGTCTGCCCCTTGCGGCAAACCTTCTCCTTATCATGGACCTCCACGATGTCTCTGTGACGCTCCTGGGTGCGTTGACCAGCGCTGACGGTGGCTTCCGCTGGCTGGGCGAAGCCACGATCGGCTTACGCAAACAGCATTTTGCCCCCGAACTGCCCCCGCCGTACTTGCCATAGACGCCCCAGGACCAGGCTGCGCCGTAAGCGGCCGAGGCTGCTGCAGCAACAGGACGGTCGGCGTAGAACTCCAGGCGGTGCAGCTTTTCGGCGGCATCGTCCTGCCAGCCCTCTGGCAGCTCCTCCTCGTCTGTGAAGCCATAGCTGTGCTCGTAGGCCTTGCGGGCGCGGGCCTTCACCTCGACGTAGAACTCCAGGAACGCCTCGCGGCGGTGCTCGAATGTCAGAGCCTCGTCTTCGCGGGCCCAGCGCTCACGTTCGCGCCGGCGTTCACGCGCCCAGGTGTCAGCCTCACGCTGATCCGCCCGGCGCTGTGTGATCAAGCCACCGACAATGCCGGCGGTCAGGGTGCCCGCCACGCCTACGCCCGCAACGACCAGCGGGACCCAGAGCGGAGTGGAACTCACCGGCTCATGATGACGCGCTTGGCAAGGACGTGCACGCGGAACGTCGGTCGGCGTGGGAGGCATAAACCTCCGATCGACCCGATTTAATTGACACTGCTATTTCTGAGACACTGCCGTTTATGGAAACCCAAAAGAGCGGCGAATATGGCCAGGCCAGAGTAGATATGAAGGCGGGAAATAGCAACATTCCAGCCCACAAGCCTATATGGCGTTCTGGCAGTGGTTCTGGACGATTAGCCCTTGGCCCCGAAAGTTGGAAATTGCGCAAACACCGACGGTCACGCTGGTTAGACTTCCGTCGTGGCACCCAGGAGAAGAGCAAACAAGCCGTGTCTCTTCTGCGGCAGCACCGGGACTCCCAGCCGGGAACATGTCATCGCCCAGTGGTTGCGTGAGGCACTCCAGATCCAGAGTAGGGTCGAAGAGTACAGGGGCGAAGAGTTTGTCACCACCTGGGACACCTTGGCTGTCGTCCTGTCCCAGGTTTGCGTCACCTGCAACACCGGTTGGATGAACAAGCTAGAACAGCGCGTCCGCCCGATTCTTGAGCCGTTGCTGCTAGGAGCCAAGAGCGGCACGTCGATAGTCTTTGACCCGTCCGAGCAGGCGACCCTCGGGACCTGGGCAGTCAAGACGTCCCTTCTGCTCACCTACAAGAAGTTCCGCAGTCAGCCACACGGCTGGATCCCCAAAGACAACCTCGACTGGCTGTACTTGCACGGGCAGAGTGATCGGCCACCGCCCGGCGCACGCGTCTGGATGGCAGGCCTTCAGACGACCGATCGGCCATCGTCACTTCAGGCAGCCCTTCTGACGGATCCGGACAGCCAGCCCGCCGCGCACTGCGGCACCTTCTCGGTCGGTTGCGTGCTATTTCAGGTCTTCTGCTGCGAACGGGACAAGGCTGATCTCCCTGCTGAAAATGAGGCGTGGCTCACGGCCAAAGGACCGTACCGTTCCAGCCTGCTCCAGGTTGCGCCTGCCACCGCCGCTCTTCGCTGGCCACCCGCCGAGGTGTTCACCGTTGACGCCCTGCCAGTCGTGGCTGGACGACTCCGGGAAGGTCTTGGCCCGTCGGCGCACGCCGATATCTTGAGGGCGTGATCAGACTTCTCAGTCGTGTGCCAAGGTGGCTGGCGGTAGCTCTCGCCCTTGTGACTGCCGCAGGACTGTTCATCATTGTTCCGCTATCTCGCAGTCTGCACGGCTGGGAACTGGCGCTGACACTCTCACTGGGAGTCCTGTTCACGGCGACTGCGGTTGGCTTGCCGGAACTCAGCAGGTGGCAGGCTCAGCAGGAGGCGCGGCTCAAGGTTGGTCTAGAACTGGATCCTCGAGACCTCACAGTCCCCGCCTACGCAGATGACGAGAGAGCCATCGAGTCACTGGTGGACGCCGAAGAAGCCGCCTGCCTGGCTTCAGTTCCTCGAGAGCGTCCTGCACGCCGACCTAGTAGCTTCGATGCCGAAGCCGTTGCCAAGAAGCTTGACGCGGGAGACACGGACCACGAGATGCACGGGGATCTCAAGGGCCTAACGCTAGGTGAGTGCATGCGCCTCATCGAGAAGGAGGAGTCCGGAGCAGAGCTGACGGCCGAAGAGAAACGGCGCATCTTTGCCGCCCACGAGGCGATGGCACCAGTTTTCTCGGCGGTCAAGGCGATAACGGTGTTTAGCTTCCTGAGCATACGTCCGGACACGCGAACGCTGGACCAATATCGCGATGAAGTAGGACGGCACCTATCGAACTACCGCGAGTTTCTCAGCAAGCAACTTCGCCGAAGATACGTTACAGGCAAGATTGGTCATCTCAAGCTGACGGTAGTCAACCCAACTGATCGAGTCTTCGAGGATGTGCAGATTGAGATCTACCTCCCAGGCCGCGTTAGAGCGCTGGATCCGTCGGAGCTAGTTGAGCCCAGTACGAGGCCCGGAAGGCCTCGCCCATTCGGCCAGGGAACTCGGATGAGCTTGCTTCCGAATATCAGCATTCCTGGCGAGTGCTCAGTCCGCATTCCTGGCGCTCTTGGGCCAAGGCCAAGGCCAAGGATAGACAACTCGACATCGGCCAAAGTCACCTATCCTTCGGTACTCCTGCGCCCCCGCTCACAGATGCGCCTGGATGAAGTTGTTCTAGTTGTCGAGGAGCGGCCGGGTTCAGTCATTGCCGGTACCTGGGAGGCAACCGCAACCAACGCCGAAGGCCGTGTCAAGGGCGGCCTGGCGGTTAGAGTGGCGACCGCGCCCCTGGCTGTTCGTGAACTGCTGGCCGACTGGTCAGACTTGGAACGGGATAGCTAGTCTCAACGGTCGCCCGGCAGCAAGTGAATGGCTTAGGACTGAAATGCCGAGCGCTGGAGTACCCGTGCTTCGGCCTCGATTTGCTCCTTCCTTAACCGGCTAAGTCTGTGTTTCCCCAGGTCAGCGATATGCTGCGCTCTGGCTCTTGTCGGCCTGGGGTTGGCAGCCTACCGGGCCAGCGCGGTGAGGAACGGCTCGATCCGGACTAGTACTACAGCAGCGGACTGTTACCTTGTGCGGCGTGGCTGCGTGAACTGAGGCCTGCAGCGCGGCAGGGTTGGTGCATGCTTTCTGTCGTGGATGACGCGCGGGCTGTGGCCGGGGACGGGCATGCCGCGTGGTCTGAGTCGTTCAACGAGATGTTCATGCAGGTTGCCGGTGCTTTCTCGAATGCGATGGTGCGGCGGCACGGCAGGGCTTATGTTCTGGGCCTGCTGTCGCAGGCGGAGCGGAAGAACTCCTGGCAGCTGGCGGAGTTCGCGGGTGACGTGTCGCCGGACGGGATGCAGCGGCTGCTGAACTTCTCGCCGTGGGACGAGGACGCCGCCCGGGACGCCCTGGCCCGCTATGTCGTGCGGTCGATGGGTGACCCGGCGGCGGTCCTGGCGGTGGACGAGACGGGGTTCCTGAAGAAGGGCCGCATGTCGGCCGGCGTGGCCCGGATGTATACCGGGACCGCGGGCCGGGTCGAGAACTGCCAGGTCGGGGTGTTCGCGGCGTACGTCACGCCGGACGGGGGCCGGGTGCTGATCGACCGGGAGCTGTACCTGCCGGAGAAGTGGACGTCAGACCGGGAGCGGTGCCGGGCGGCGGGGATCGGCGACGGCGTCGCGTTCGCGACCAAGCCGCGGCTGGCGCAGACGATGATCGGCCGGGCACGGGAGACCGGGATCCCGTTCGGCTGGGTGGCCGGCGACGAGGTCTACGGCGGCAACCCGGGACTCCGCGCCTGGCTTGAAGAGCAGGGCATCCCGTATGTCATGGCCGTGGCCTGCGACGACGTCATCCCGATGGCGGCCGGCGGGATGCGGGCGGACGAGGCGGCCGCCCTGGTCCCAAAGGACGGGTGGCAGCGGCTGAGCTGCGCCGACGGGTCCAAGGGACCTCGGCTCTACGACTGGGCGCTCGTCGGCACCGCGGACCCGGGGCATCACCTGCTGGTGCGCCGCTCCCTCGCAGCCAGGAGAGAAAGGCCAGCTCGAGCTGGCGTTCTTCCGCTGCTGGTCGCCCCGCCCCGTCACCCTGCCCGAGCTCGTCGCCGTGGCGGGGGCGCGCTGGGGAATCGAGGACTGCTTCGCCGAGGCCAAGGGCGAGGCCGGGCTGGACCACTACCAGGTCCGCAAGTACCGGGCCTGGTACCGGCACGTCACCCTGTCCATGCTCGCGCACGCGTTCCTCGCCGTCACCGCCCGCGCCTCCCGCCCCGGCGCCCGTCCCCGGACCCGCCTGCCAGCGGGAACGGCCAGGCCGCCCCCGCTGAAAAGGGGACCTGACGCCTGTGGACAGCGCTTCGCCCCGCCCAGGACATACGCCCCGCCAGCATTCGTAAAGGACGAAACCGGGCGTGACCTCATCCCGCTCACCGCCGCCGAGGCCCGCCGCCTGTTCAACCTCCGCACGCGCGTCACCCGCCCGGCCGAATTCCACCGAGCAGTGGTCAGACTGGCGACGCCGCCGCCAGGCCGCCGCCCGCAAATCCCACTACGCCCGGCGGCTCAGGCAGCTCCCGGATGCGGGCCGCCCGCGAGCAGGCCCGGATTGTCCCGCGTCGCCGCTGCTGCCACTATCAGCCCATGGTGCACGTGACCGTTGAGGCTCGCAACGATGCCGCCTACCCCAGACTGGTCAAGCTCCAGGGCGAGACGTGGGAGCTGAACATCCGGGCCGCCACCGGTGAACTCTGGAAACTCGCAGGCATCGAGAAGACGGACTGGGACCAGCGGCGCACGCTCAAGGTCGGCACCTGCGCCAGCGCGCCAGTCTGGTGGAGCGAACGAGACGGCACGGTGGACATCCTCGTCGGCCATGACGCTGAGACCTGGGATATAGGCGTCGCCATTCCGCTCGGGACTGTCCATGAACTACTCGGTGAGCTGGGAGAGCCGCCAGAGGTTGCCCTGCCGCCCTCCGGCCCCACTCTCTTCTAGAGATCACAGTCCGCTGTTGTAGTACCAGTGAGGCTCCGCCTCTGACCGCCGAGCTACGTGGCTGGGGCTGGTCAGACAGTGCGTCTTCGTTCATCCTCGCGTTCATAGGGGTGGTTGCGGAGGGGCGTCATGGGTGCACGCGTGGTGACGGTGAATGAGGTCCTCGGCGGGCATGTGAAGCTGGACATCGAGTGCCTGGACCGGGTCTACCTCAACGCTTACGTGCCGATCCTGCAATCCAGCGGGCAGGTGGTCGCGTTCATGACCCAGCACCTGGGCCTGCCGATTCCCTCCCCGGCGCTGTTCGACAAGATCGGGCAGCGGTTCCGCCGGGCGGTGGCCTCCTTCGCCGAGGCCAATGACATCCCCTGGGTCAAGTTCGCCAAGGACGACCGCAAGGCCGATGTGATGTCCCCGTACTTAAAGCAGGCCGCGGCTGAGGGCCGCTCGCGGGTGGCGGCGATCGGGGTGGCGCAGGAGTTCCAGCGGGTCTGGACCGCTTACCGGCGGGAGACCAGCACGGCGGCGCCACAGTTCACCTTCACCAAGGCTGACCGGCGGGTGACCTGCTATTACTTCTACCTGTGGGACGAGGGCTTCGGGCCGGCGTTCATCAAGGTCTGCGCGTACTTCCCCTACCCGGCCAAGATCTGGGTCAACGGGCACGAGTGGGCCAAGCGGCAGGCAGCCAGGGCCGGGATCGCCTTCACCGAGCTGTCCAACGGGTTTGCCGCCTGCGATGATCCAGTCGCGCTGCAGGAGATCTGCGACCGGCTGCAGCCAGGCACCATCGAGGTGTTTGCCCAGCGGTGGCTGCACCGGCTCCCGCTGCCCTTCGGCCCGGCTGACCAGCGGGCCGGGTACTGGTGGGAGATCTCCATGCGCCAGGTCGAGGTGTCCCGCACCCTGGTATTCGATGCTCCCCGCCGCGCCCGGGCGTTCTTCGAGGCCCTGATCGCCGACAACCTCGACATCGGCCGCCCCGCCAACGTCGAGATCATCTTTAACCGTCACATCCGCCGCAACACCCCCGGCGTCTTCCGCACCGCCATCGACCGCCCCACGATCGGCCCGGACACCGGCGGGGTCGTGCTCAACCTGTTCTGCAAGCACTCCCGGATCAAGCAGTACCTCAAAGACGGCCGGGCGATGCGGATCGAGACCGTCATCAACGCCCCCCGCGATCTGGGGTGCAACGCCCGGCTGCCCAACCTCGAAGCCCTCCAGTCCAAAGCCCGCGCCGCCAACCACCGCATACTAGAAGCTGAACGTGCCGGCCAGGGCACCGTCCTCGCGAGCCCAGCCTTTGAGCGGATCGCGCACCCCTCCGCTGACGCGGGCGGGCGGAGGACCCCGGCGCTACGCTTCGGCGATCCTCGGGTCATGGCCCTGGCCGGCGCCCTGTGCACCACCCTGCTCGCCGCCACCGGCATCACCAACAAGAGCCTTCGCGCCTTGATGACCGGACTGCTGCACGGCCCCTACACCCCCGGCCAGATGACCTATGACCTGCGGCGGCTCCGGATGACCGGGCTGATCCGCCGGATCGAGCACACCAACCGATACGTTCTCACCCCCGACGGGATCAGGGTCACCGTCTTCTACACCAAGCTGCACAACCGGCTGCTGCGGCCGCTCCTGGCCGCCGACCAGCCCCAGGCTCCACCCGAACTCCGAGCCGCCCTGCGTGCCATCGACCACCACATTGGCACCTACATAACCTGCGCCCGCCTCGGCGCGGCCGCGTGAAAACTTGACACAAACATCCAGAAGCTAGCGACCAAGGATCGCTAGCGACCAAGGATGTAGGTTCGGCCTGCTGCGATAGCCGACCGGGAACACCTCCTCCGCGATCGTCGCCTGCACAGCCGCATTGAGCAGCCTTCGAAGGTCGCGATGGCCGACTGCGCGTACCGCGGCGGCCAGACGGGGCCAGGGTGATGTCGCTGCCGAGCGCGCTTTGGAGTTGCTCCAGCACGCGCAGTATAGACGGCCCGGTCAGCGCGGGCGTCGCCGGGGCTGTGACCTGCGTGCATGGCCTCGGTGAGGGCAGTGGCGAACCGGGCCGTAGACAGTCCGGCCAGCAGGCCTGACGCGCCGAGGTCAGCGGGCAGCATCCAACTGCTGACCGGCACCCCGGCCGCGGTGGCCTCCAGCCTCGCTGACAGGACCTGACGAAAACATTGCAGTTGGCATGACTGCCAGGCCGTTCCGGCAGAAATTCTGCCGGAACGTCATAACCTGGTCGCAGAGGCCCGCGTAAGAACGGCGCCGGGCGATGGGTATGAACGTCACGGACGTGAACATGGTTTCGTCTTGGGGATCACTACGGGAGTTAGCTGCGTGGTGGGTCACACAGATCCCACGCCAGTCACCTGTTCAGGTAGGCAACAGGGCAGTGGGCTAGAGCATGCGCTGGCCCTCGGAGAAGTTCGGCCTGCCGTATGTCAGCAGGGAGCACGACCATGGCCATCGGTGAGTTAGACAACCCTGACGGCAGCGAGGACCGCGAGCTATCCCCCTTCACCAAAAGCGATGCCCAGGCACGGCCCGAGAACACCCGCGCAGCAGCCGACCGGAGCCAGAGGGCGGACACAGTACGGCGCGCTCCAGCGGAAACGCTGACCCGGCAGGAATACAGCGACGGCATGCGCGCCAAAGGCCCGCCGACACCATCCGGCGAGAGCGCAGCCGACGACCCGCTGGCCACCGCCCGTCGCAGCGCACCGGCCGCAGACAGAGCCGACCGCGACCATGACCGGGATCCGGCGGAACCCCGTGACCGGGCCAGCTATGCCACGGATATGCGGGCCAGCGCTGCGGACCCCCTCACGGATAATGGTCCCTCCGGGGAAGTCCACCACGCGGCCCGCGCCCAAGGCTCGCCTGCCGATGGCCCCTGTGCGGACAGGGGCCAGCTGGCGGAACCCCGTAGCCGCGACGAGTACTCCGAAGCCACCCGCGCCCAGCCCGCTGAGGACAGCGGGCAGCCTGAAGCCTTCGTACCGGACGATTCGGGGCCGCCGACCAGCAGCTCCGACCTGGCCGAGACCACGGAACACCGAAGCGGTGACTCAGCGCCCGAAGTGCCACCAGGCGCTACCGACCGAACCGACCCGGACGACCAGTCGGCACAGCTGCAGATCGACAGCTCCCCGCAGGACCGGCCCCTGTCCCGAGAGGGGCCCGAAGGCACGTCCCCGCAGGAGGTGATCCCGCCTGCGGGCGTGTCACAGACCAGCGCACCAGCCGGTGAGCTAAACGGCCAAGGCACAGACGCAGCCGCTGGTGAGCAGCCGCAGGATTTGGACGACGCGGGCAAGCCCAGCGTCGGACAGCAGAAAGCCTACGTAGAAGGCCGTGAAGTCGATGTCACGCACCAGGCGGCAGATGGGGTATGGGTCAGCGGCCTTCCCGGCGAGATTCCCGGCACCCCCTACGGGGATCCGTACGGAACAGCGAAGGTCGGCGAGGTACTAACGGGCGCTGAATCCCCACGATCCCGGCCTGACCAGCTGTTCAGCATGTTCTGTGAGCGCGGCGATGATCTCGTGGATATCGCGGAAAAGGGCCTGAATGAGATGCAGCATATTCTTGGGCCCCGTCCGCCGACGTTTACCGAAGCCCCGGTACAGGTAAGTTACGCCCAGCCCGATACGCCATACCATGAAATAGACGCCGGTAGCATGGCGACCTCGCTGCTGGCGTTTGGCGTGGCGGCCTGGGGACTGCACCGCATGTGGGAGCGTAGGCACGAAACGTCCGCCAGTTCGGAGAGAGGCAGCTGACCATGGCAGTCACCGATCAGCAGGCGGCCATGCTCCGCGCCTACCTGGCTGGCGACGCCGCCACCCATAACAGACTCCGCAGCCAACTGGATCCAGCCGACCACGCAGCAGGGTACGGCGCACTGTTCGGTGCGGCGTTCTGCGTCGCGGTGGAACGCCGGTTCATCCCCAACGGCAGCCCAGCCGCGGTCATCGAGTTCGTCGGCGAGGTCCGGTCCCGCTCCGAGAGCCTGGCCAGCAAGATCGATCCCGCGGCGGCGGAGCGGCTGATCCGGGCCGTCTACACCGACGAGCCGACCGGCGGCCTGGACCGCGAGACACGGATCCTGACCCAATATCTCCTCCTGGGCGCCCTGGTCGCAGATGAGCACCTGGACGACAGCGGCCTGGATGAGTTCATCGGCCAAGCCCGCAAACTCGCCGACCAATGGCTCAGCCGACCGGGATAGCCATGCCACATCCCCATGCTGTGCCCGACGAATACGTGGCGGCGTTGCGCGCCTACCTGACCGGCGATCCCGGATACGACGAGCTGAGCCAGCACCTAGCCGAACGCGACGGCGACGAAGGCGGGAACCTGTACGCCGCCCTGCTAGGAATCACCTTCCTCATCGCCGCACGCCGCAGATTCCGAACCCACACATCGGCCGATGTGATCCGCTTCGTGGCGCGAACACGCGCAACGGCCGACGCCAATGGCATCGCCATCGATCCAGGGATCGCCGAACGCACATTCCGCGCAGCGCTTGGCGAACCCTCTGCAGCTGACGGCATAGCGGACTACGACCGAGCGTCAGTCATCATGATGATGCTGCCTGTCCTGCTGACCAACGACGGCATACAGTTGACGGAACTCGACGCGCTCCTAGCGGAGGCTCGCACATTGGCCGACCGCGCCCTAGCACAGCGGGATCACCAGACTACCGACCCGGCCGGGAGAGGCTAACCATTCATGATGCGTGGCATTTCGCGGCCCTGAGGATGAGGCTGCGGGAGGCGGGATCGTCCAGTGCCGCGGCCGCGACATCGGCGTAGGCGCTGGCGTAACGCTGGACGTCGCTGGGCTTGTCAAGGGTGAGGCTCCGGTGAAGCCCTCTACGTACGCAACGGGCGGCTCGCTTTCCTGCCCGTCGCCATTGGCGGGGAAGCGGAGGATGACGAAAGGACCCGACATCACGCCAGAATGCAGCCCCGCGCTGAACGGCACGATCCGGAGGCGTACGGGGCGTAGCGGGCTTCCGGCGATCCCCGACCAGTCATGTACTCGGGATACCCGGCGCGGGCGTGTGCAGCTTCCCTCGCATCGGCCAGGGCCTGGATTTCCCGGGGCTCGCCCGGCGTCCACGGCGCAGGTGTCGTCATCCGCCGGCCTCCGCTTCCATCTCGGCCGAGGCGTCGGCGTCGGGCACCAGATCACGCAGCAGGCTACGGACGTCATCCCAGTTGTTCTCGGCGTCCAAGCCGCAAGCGACCCGTGGGCCGACCTCCATCTCGTCCCTGATGTACTGATCCATCCCTGGGCCGTGGACACCCCAGGGAAACAACCCGGTCATGATCCGGCCTCCGTCTGCACGTCGGCCTTTGACGGTGACGCACCCAGTAGCGCGCCGCGCTCCTGCTGATATGCGTGATCGAACCGCTGATACTCCCACGCCTCAGCACTGCTGAGCTGGCCATCACTCCTGCCCGGACCCTTTGTGGCT
>CAVQPP010000255.1:0-58872 GCA_963714445.1 uncultured Actinomycetota bacterium | reverse complement strand
TGTCCAGGCACCTGCCGGCGCCCACGGCGTGCAGCGCGCCCGTGCTGCCGCCACCACCCCCTCCCCCGCCGCCGCTGGACGCCGACGCCGAGACGGAGAAGCTGTTAGTGCCCAGGCCTTGGCCGCCCTGCCAGATCTCGAAGCCGGCCTCCACGTCGATCAGGTAGTTCGACGGGTTGATCGAGCCGCGGGAGACCGCGTCGTTGAACAGCGCCTTCAAATCAAGGTTCGACACCGACGTGGCGCCCGGGTTCAGCACGTAGGAGATGATGTTCCAGGACGTCTGCCGCCCGGTCCACACCTTCCAGTTCATCCCGTCCACGTTCGTCGTCGCGGTCTGCGAACCGAACGGCGCTACCCCGCCGCGGCTGTTGATCCAGATCATCACCTCGGTGCCGTCGGGCTGGCCGCTGGTGGTCGGCGTCGAGTTGAACCAGATGTCGTAGCTCACGTCGTACGCGCCCGAACCCGGCTGGTTCGTGCTCCACGACGTGGTGGCGCTGCCGAGCTTGCTCATCTGGATCGGGAAGCCGCTGTTGCCGGTGCACAGGCCCCAGTGGCAGCCCTTGAAGATGGACGGGTACGTCGCGGGCGCGCCGCCGCTGAGGTTGAAGTTCGCGGTGCTCACGGTCCAAGAGGTCCCGCCGTTGTACGTGATGCACTGCTGGGCGCTCGAATTCCACTCGTTGGCCTGGATCATGTAGTCCCCGGCCGGGATCGTGCCCGAGCCGGAACAGGTGCTGGTGGCCGCCTGCGCCGCCGGCGCCGTGACCGCGCACACCGCGGGCGCGGCGGCGAGCGCCAGCGCGGCCGCGAGCGCCCGCGGCCGGAGAAATCGTCGAGACATGTGGTTGTCATCCCTTCGGAAGGTGCCGCTTCGGCGGGGCACCTCATCGCTGGGTGAAGGTGCCAAGCCCGCGTCGCAAGCTCAAGCCACGAGCTGATCGACAGGATCGGCGGACACCTGCCATAGCGGACGAAAGCCACAGTTCAGGGCCCTGCTACCGGCGGACCACACTCGACGCGGTCACCAGCGTTTTCGCGAAAGTTCCACCGCGCGTGCCGCATTTTGGGAGCGCTTCCGGCCACTTCCAGCACGATACTTTACAGGTATACCCGCTTCCCCTATCTTCCGACTGGAAGCGCTCCCGGTGCCGCATCACTGGGAGCCCACCGCCCCGCCCCGGCGTCCGCCAACAGCCGGGGCGGGGCGGGCTACTTCTGCCGCGCCGCTCGAAAGGAAGTGGGACATTGAAGTCCCCCGGCCGCAAACCCGCCCTGGCGGTCGCCGCCGCTGTCGTCGCGCTCGGCTCCGCGCAAACCGCAGCGGCGCAGGCAACCGGCACACAAGCCACGGCCAAAACCGCCGCCACGCGGGCAGCCAGCCACACGCTTCCGTCGGACGCACGCTTCTACGTCGAGCCGGACAGCGGCGCGGCCAAGCAGGCACTGGCCGACTTGAAGGCCCACGACCTGCACGACGCGGTGACGATGGCGAAGCTGGCCGGCTGGCCCGAAGCCGCCTGGTTCACCAGCGGAACCCCGAGCCAGGTGGCCCAGCAGGTATCCACGCTGATGCGCGACGCGACGCGGCAGCACGCGGTGCCGGCGCTGGTGGCGTACGACATCCCGCTGCGCGACTGCTCGCAGTACTCCAGCGGCGGCGCGACCTCCGACGCGGCGTACCAGCAGTGGATCGCGGCGTTCGCCTCGGCCATCGGGAACGCGCGGGCGGTGGTGATCCTCGAACCGGACGCGCTGGCGAACCTGCCATCGGACTGCAGCCCGACCACCGACCCGACCGGCGCGCTCACCGCCGGGCGGATGGCGGACCTTCGGTACGCGGTCTCAGTGCTCGAAGCGCAGCCGAACACCTCGGTCTACCTGGACGCCGGCAACAGCCAGTGGCACGCGGTCGGCGACATCGCACAGCGGCTCATCGACGCGAACGTCGCGGACACCCAGGGCTTCTCGCTGAACGTCTCGAACTACCAGCCGACCGACCAGACCGACCACTACGGCACGTGGGTCTCCAAGTGCATCTGGTTCGCGACTCAGGGGCCGAGTTGGGCCATCGGGCACGCAAGCTGGTGCGCCAGCCAGTACTACTCGCCGTCCGCGCCGAACGATGGCCTGCCTGGCGACTCGGTCTCCTCGACCGACCCGAGCACTTGGCACTGGACCGACGACTGGTTCACTCAGAACACCGGCGCCGCGCCGGCCTCGCAGCTGACCCACTTCGTCGTGGACACCAGCCGCAACGGTCTCGGCGCGTGGACCCCGCCGACGGGCACTTCGTACCCTGACCCGCAGACTTGGTGCAACCCGCCCGGCCGGGGCATGGGTCCGCGCCCGACCGCCGACACCGGCGTGCCGCTCGCCGACGCATACCTCTATATCAAGACGATCGGGCAGTCGGACGGTAGTTGCACGCGCGGGACCGCGGGCCCCGGCGACCCCGTCTACGGCGGCACGGTCGATCCCGCAGCCGGTGCTTGGTGGCCGGCGCAGGCGCTGACGCTCGCGGACAACGCGGTGCCCGGTCTCGGGTTCAACTTCGATCTACGCTGAGCACCGCGCCACACAGCACCGCGCACGATCAACGAGCACAGCAGCAGAGAGGACCAGCCGGTTCATGGAGCCGCAGCCTGCGCGCCGACCGACGCTCGACGAGGTCGCTCGGCGCGCCGGCGTCTCCCGCTCGGCGGCCTCGCGCGCCGTCAACAACGCGCGGCACGTCAGCAAGGCCACCCGCGACGCCGTCGAACAGGCGATCCGGGAGCTGGGATACGTACCCAACCCCAGCGCCCGGGCGCTGGCCACCCAGCAGGCCGGGGCGGTGATGCTCGCGGTGTCGCACGACGATCCGGCGCTGTTCGCCGATCCGTTCTTCGGCCAGATCATCGGCGGTGTCAGCGCGGCGCTGGAGAAGACCGACCTCGTGCTGATGCTCGCGCTGGCCAGCTCGAGCCACGGCCGGGAACGCGTGGAGCGGGTCATGCGCTCCGGGCGGGCCGACGGCGTCATGCTGCTGGCTCTGCGCGGGGACGACCCGCTCTACCGGCTGACCCAGCAGCTGGGTCTGCCCGTCGTCGTCGGCGGACGGCCGCTGCGCGGTGAGCCGGCCTTCTACGTCGACGCCGACAACGGCGGCGGCGCGCGGCTGGCTGCCGAACACCTGATCAAGACCGGCCGCCGCCGCATCGCCACCATCACCGGCCAGCTCGACACCAGGGCCGGCGCCGACCGCCTGCGCGGCTTCCAGGAGACGACGGCCGTCGCAGGGCTCGACAATACGTGGATCGAGCACGGCGACTTCACCCAGGAAAGCGGCGCCGCGGCGGCGGCCCGGCTGCTCGCCGCTCATCCCGACCTCGACGGGCTGTTCGCAGCCTCGGACAACATGGCCGCCGGTGCGCTGCGCGCGCTCAAGGCGCAGGGCCGCTCGGTGCCCGGCGACGTCGCCGTCGTAGGGTTCGACGACCTGCCTATCGCCCGGCACACCGACCCGCCGCTGACGTCGGTCAACCAGCCGATCCAGGCCCTTGGCCACGAGATGGCCGAGATGCTGGTCCACCTGATCAACGGCGAGCGGCCGTCCGCGCTGATCCTGCCGACCCGGCTGACCATCCGGGAATCCGCGCCTGACGCAACTTTCAAATAAGACTGATACATTTCTAGGCGACTTCTGCGGACGTCTTGACGCGAGTATATAGCGAACGGTTGTATACACCTCAATATCTCACTGCGGCTGGGTGCCGGACCGGCCTCAAGAGTCCGATACATCTCGCACTCCAGTTGGAGCAGTGATCCGTGAATGTTGAGATTTAGACGCTTCTTCGCGCCCATCGCGGTCGCGACCATACTCATCGTCGCCGCGGGCGGCATGGTGCTGCGCGGCGGCTTCGATTCGAGCGCCGCCGCCGCGGTGCGCGCGCCGCTCGCGGCAACCGCGGGGTGCGGCAAGGCACCGACGCTGGCCAGCGGCAACCACACGATCCAGAGCAGCGGTCAGACCCGTAGCTACATCATCGAACTGCCCGCCAACTACAACAACACCCACCCTTACCGGCTGGTCTTCGGGTTCCACTGGGTCGGCGGCACCGCCAACGACGTCGACTCCGGCGGCACCGACGGCTACAACTGGTCCTTCTACGGGCTGCGCAGGCTCGCTGACGCCGCCGGCAACGGCACGATCTTCGTCGCCCCCCAGGGCATCAACAACGGCTGGGCCAACTCGAACAACCACGACGTGACCTTCGTCGACGACATGCTCAACCAGTTCGAGGCCGGGCTGTGCATCGACACGACGCAGATCTTCTCCTCGGGCTTCAGCTACGGCGGCGCGATGACGTACGCGCTCGCGTGCGCCCGGCCGACCGTCTTCCGTGCGGTCGCGGTCTACTCCGGGGCGAACCTGAGCGGCTGCAACCCCGGCACCGGGCCCGAGGCGTACATCGGACTGCACGGTATCCGGGACAACGTCCTGCCGATCGCCAACGGCCGGGCGCTGCGCGACACCTTCGTGCGCAACAACCAATGCACCCCGCAAAACCCACCGGAGCCGGCCTACGGCAGCCTGACCCACATCGTCACCGCGTACTCCGGATGTATGCCCGGCCACCCGGTGGTCTGGGCCGCGTTCGACGGAGCCGGCCACGATCCCGGCCCCATCGACGGCAGCACCGGCGACGGCTGGCACACGTGGACTTCGGGCGTGGTCTGGAACTTCTTCGCGCAGTTCGCCAGCGGTTCCTCGCCGTCTCCGACGCCGACCACCACGCCGTCCACCTCACCCTCGCCCACGCCGACCGGATCGGCGGGCCGGATCGTCGGCGGTGGCTCCGGCCGCTGCATCGACGTTCCCAACAGCTCGCAGACCGGCGGCACCCAGGTGCAGCTGTACGACTGCAACGGCAACGCCAACCAGCAGTGGACGTACACCTCGGCAGGTGAACTGCGCGTCTACGGCACCGACTGCCTGGACGCCAACGCGCACGGCACCACCCCCGGCACGAAGGCAATCATCTGGCCCTGCAACGGCCAGACCAACCAGCACTGGAACGTCAACGCCAACGGCACGATCTCCGGCGCCCAATCAGGCCTCTGCCTCGACGCCACCGGCGCCGGCGCCGCAAACGGCACCCTGATCGAGCTGTGGACCTGCAACGGCGGCAGCAACCAGCAATGGAAGCTCGGCTAGATCGACCGCCGCGATAACAGGTAACGCGTGCCCTGTGGCCAGGGTGTCATCCATCCCGGCCACAGGGCGCTGCGTAATCCCATCCGGCGGCGGACATGGGACGTCCTGTTAGCCTGGTGCGATGTCACTGACCGACAAGGCGATCAGCCAGATCCGAGGGCTCATTCAGTCCGGGCAGCTGCCGCCGGGCTCGAAGCTCCCGTCCGAGCAGCAGCTGTCGGCTCAGCTCGGGATCTCGCGCAATCTGACGCGCGAGGCGGTCAAGGCGCTCGTGGCCGTGGGCGTGCTGGAGATCCGCCGCGGTGACGGCACCTATGTGACAAGCCTGGAACCCGGCGTGCTGCTCGGCGGCCTCGGCTCCGCGATCGAACTGCTGCAGGGCGAGACCGTGCTCGAGCTGACCGAGGTGCGCCGGCTGTTCGAACCGGTCGCGACGGCGCTCGCCGCGGCCCGCATCTCGGCGGTCGGCCTGGCCGAAGTCGCGGAGCACCTGGCCGCGATGCGGGCCGCGAAGGACGACGTCGAGCTGCTGAACGAGCACGACGCGGCGTTCCACCGCGCGGTCATCGCCGCCACTGGAAATCGGACGCTGGAGAGCCTGTTGGAGGGCATCTCCAGCCGCACCGTGCGCGCCCGGGTCTGGCGCGGGATGGTCGACGACAACGCGGCCGCGATCACGCTCGCCGAGCACGAGGCCATCTACTACGCGCTGGCCGCGGGTGACGCCCCACTCGCCCAGGCCGCCGCGCTTGTGCACGTCGGCACCACCGAGAAGTGGCTGCGCGAGCATACATCCCATCTCTGATTGACTTCAGAGGCAGGTCAACGGACATGCGGCCCCATCCGAGCACTCCACGGTAGACAAGATATCCCATCAGTCGCTATACATGGGATGTCTGCTGACCCCCGTGAAGCCGAACCTGGAGCCGTCGATGCTGTCCGCAGAATCCACGCACGCCAGCGTGACGGCGATGGACGTCCTGGATATCCGGTTCCCGAGCTCGGACAGTCTCGACGGCTCGGACGCGATGAATCCGGAGCCCGACTACTCGGCCGCGTATGTGATCCTGCGCACCAACGACCCTTCTGGCCTGGAAGGACACGCGCTGGCCTTCACCGCCGGCCGCGGCAACGACGTGCAAGCGGCGGCCATCGCGGCGATGGCGCCGTACGTCGTCGGACGCTCGGTCGAGCAGCTTTGCGCGGACCTCGGCGGTTTCTCGCGAAGTATGGTGCACGATCCGCAGCTTCGGTGGCTGGGGCCGGAGAAGGGCGTGATCCACATGGCCGCGGGCGCGGTGGTCAATGCGGCGTGGGATCTGGCGTCCAGGCGGGCGGGCAAGCCGCTGTGGCTCCTGCTGGCCGAGATGACGCCGGACGAGCTGATCGCGCAGGTGGATTTCCGCTGGATCAGCGACGCGCTGAACCCGGTGGACGCCAGGCGATTGCTGAGGCGGGCCGCGCCCGGCCGCGAGGAGCGGATCGCCCGGCTGCTTGAGCACGGATATCCTGCCTACACCACTACGCCCGGCTGGCTCGGCTACTCGGACGAGAAGCTGACCCGGCTCGCCCGCGAGGCCGTGGCCGACGGCTTCACCCAGATAAAGCTGAAGGTCGGCATGTCTGTCCAGGATGACGTGCGCCGGCTGCGGGCCGCCCGGGAGGCGGTCGGTCCGGACGTGCGCATCGCCGTGGACGCGAACCAGCGCTGGGACGTGCAGGAAGCCATCGAGTGGATGTGGCATCTGGAGCCGCACCGGCCGTACTGGATCGAGGAGCCGACCTCGCCGGACGACATCCTCGGGCACGCGGCGGTGCGCAGATCGGTCGCTCCGGTCAAGGTCGCGACCGGAGAGCACGTGGCCAATCGGATCGTCTTCAAGCAGCTGCTCCAGGCGGGCGCCGTCGACGTCGTGCAGATCGACGCGGCGCGGGTCGGCGGGGTGAACGAGAACATCGCGATCCTGCTGCTGGCGGCGAAGTTCGGCGTCCCGGTGTGCCCGCACGCCGGCGGGGTCGGGCTGTGCGAGATGGTGCAGCACCTGGCGATGTTCGACTACGTCGCGGTTTCCGGGACCCTCGACGGCCGCGTGATCGAATACGTAGATCACCTGCACGAGCACTTCGTCGACCCGGTCCGCATCCGGGACGGGCACTACCTCGCGCCCACGGCGCCCGGCCTCGGCGCGCAGATGCACCCGCAGTCCCTGAAGGACTACGCCTATCCCGACGGCCCGGTCTGGAGCGCCCGTGTCTGACCGCCCGCGAAAGGACCATGACGATCCGATGACCGCTCAGATGACGGCTCCACTCGCCGTCCGATACGCAGGCGCCCGCACGCTGTCCGCCGGTCCCGCCGACACCGCGCCGCCCAGCGCCGGGTTCGTTGAGCTGGCGCCCGCGTATGTCGGCATCTGCGGCACTGATCTGCATATCTTCCATGGCGACATGGACGCCCGCGTCAAGGCGCCCGCCGTCATCGGACACGAGATGTCCGGGCGGATCCTGAGGGTCGGCGAGGGGGCGGACGGCTGGGCGATCGGCGACCCGGTGACCGTCATGCCACTGCGCTGGGATGGCACCTGTCCGGCCTGCCTAAGAGGCAACCGGCACGTGTGCCAGAACCTCGACTTCATCGGCATCGACTCGCCGGGCGCGATGCAGCAGCGGTGGACCGTGCCCGCCGACACGCTGATCCGGCTGCCGGACACGCTGGAGCTCAAGTCGGCCGCGCTCGTCGAGCCTACCGCCGTGGCCGTGCACGACGTCGGCCGCGCCGGTGTGCGCGATGGCGAGCGGGTCGTCGTGGTCGGCGGCGGACCGGTCGGCGTGCTGATCGCGCTGGTCGCTTGTTCCGTGGGCGCGGACGTGCGCGTCGTGGAGCCGAGTGACCACCGGCGGCTGCTGGCCGAGAAGCTGGGTCTGACCGCCTGGAACCCGAACGCCCAGGACGTGCCGCGGCTCGTGCGCGAGTGGACCGGCGACGCCGGCGCGGACGTCGCGTTCGAGGTCTCCGGCGCGGCGGCCGGGGTACAGACGGCTGTCGACGTGCTCGCGGTGCGCGGCCGGTTGTGTCTGGTGGCGATCCATCCGCGACCGCGGGAGGTGAACCTGCATCGCTTCTTCTGGCGGGAGCTGACGTTGATCGGCGCCCGGCTGTACGAGCGCGCGGACTTCGAGAAGGCGGTCGCCCTGATCGCCGGCGACGCGATCCCCGCCACGCAGCTGATCAGCAGGGTTGTCCCGCTCGCGGAAGCACCGAGCGCTTTCGCGGCGCTGGAAGCTGGCGGCGACGTGATGAAGGTCCTGTTGGACTGCGCCGAGCCGACGGAGGCCGCCGCGTGAACACGAGCCCGAGCTCGGACTCGAGCCCGAAGCCGAATCCATTCGATTTAACCGGGCGGCTCGCGGTGGTCACCGGTGCGCGGCGCGGCATCGGCCGGGCGATGGCTCGCGCGCTGGCCGAGGCCGGGGCGGACGTCATCGGCGTGAGCGCGAACCTGGAAGCTGACGCCAGCGACGTCGAGAAGGACGTGACCGCCGCCGGACGCACCTTCGAGGCCATCCGCGCCGACCTCGCCGACGCGCAAGCTGTCACCGCTCTGGCCGAGGACCTGGCCGGCCGGACACGGCCGGTGGACATCCTGGTCAACAACGCCGGCACGATCCGCCGCTCCCCCGCGGCAGAGCACCCGGACGCGGACTGGAATCTGGTGCTTCAGGTCAACCTCACCGCGCAGTTCCAGCTGGCGCGTGCGATCGGCGGAGCGATGGTGGCGCGCGGCCACGGGAAGATCATCTTCACCGCCTCGCTGCTCAGCTTCCAAGGCGGCATCACCGTGCCCGGATACACCGCCGCCAAGCACGCCATCGCCGGACTGACGAAGGCCCTCGCCAATGAGTGGGCCTCACACGGCGTGAACGTGAACGCCATCGCGCCGGGCTACATCGCCACTGACAACACCAAAGCGCTACGCGACGATCCGGTGCGCAATGCGGCGATCGTGCAACGCATCCCGGCAGGCAGGTGGGGAACCGACGACGACCTCGCGGGTGCGACCGTGTTCCTCGCCTCAGACGCCGCCGCTTACGTGCACGGCGCGGTGCTGCCTGTGGACGGCGGTTGGCTCGGCCGCTGAGCACATGCGTGAGCGGCAGCGCTTTGGGATGCCTGCGCTGCCGCTCACGCGGAGGTTCGTCTCATCTCAGCCGCGACGTCGCGTCAGCCGAGGGTCCATTGCTGGTTGCTGCCGCCGTTGCAGGCCCACAGTTCGACCAGGGTGCCGTTGGCGGTTCCGGCTCCGGTGACATCCAGGCAGAGGCCTGATTGGACTCCGGTGATAGTGCCGTTGGAGTTGAAGGTCCACTGCTGGTTGGTGCCGCCGTTGCAGGACCAGATGATCGCCTTCGTGCCGTTGGTGGTGCCTTTGCCGTTCGCGTCCAGGCACACGGTCTGACCGCCGACAGTCACGGTCAGCGCGCCGGAGGACGTGTGGGTCCAGGTCTGGTTCGCTTGGCCGTTGCAGTTGTAGATCTGCTGCTGCGTACCGCCGGTCGTGCTCGAGTTCGGGTCGTCCAGGCACTTGCCGGCACCGACCGCGTGCAACGGTCCCGTACTACCGCCGCCACCGCTGATGCTCCAGCTAAACGACGTGGTACCGCTGGCGCCGGCGGTGTCGGTCGCGGTCACCACCGGGCTGTAGTTGCCGCCGCCGCTCGGCGTGCCGGAGATCAGACCCGACGAGGAGATCGACAGTCCGGGAGGCAGGCCGGTAGCGCTGTAGGTAAGCGTCTGGCCGGCGGAGTCCGTGGCGTGGATCTGCACGGCGCTGATCGGAGTGCCCACGGCGCCGCTCTGGTTGCCGGGGTTGGTGACAGTGACGGTGTTGCAGCCGGTGCAGGTGCCGGTGGGGGTCACGTAGACGGCGAAGGCGTCGTGCGAGGCCTGGAAGTTGAACGGCACGTTGATCGAGCCGCCCGAGGTGCTCATGGTCTGGCTCAGGACCACCTGCGGGGAGCTGAGCGGCGCTTGGTCGGGGATGCGCTGCACGACCACGTTCACGGTGCCGTTGCCCGCCAGCCAGGGCACCGAGGCCAGGCCGTTGAACGTGACCGACGCCGCGCCGGTGTAGCCGTTGCTGTCGCCGATGATCGCCACCGCGCGCTTGTTGGTGGCGTCCTCGGAGGCTGAGATCGCGGTGCTGTTGACCTGGCCCGAGGTACCGACCAGGGTGCCGGTCAGGTCGGCGTAGTCACGCAATGCCCACCAGCTGCCGGTCGGCTGCCAGGTGCCGTTGACTTGCGTGAGGACTCCGGTCAGGTTCGGGGTAACGCAGCACACCCAATTGCCGCGCATCGCGTTGAAGTAGCCGGACTGCGCGAACCGCGCCAGGTACCAGGCGGTGACGCCCGCGGTCTGCCGGTCCGCCGGCTGGTACTCGTTCGCCGACAACGGACGGGAGCTGACCCCCGCCGACGACAGCGCGTTGTTCAGCGCCTGCGACACCGCGACCGGGTCGTCGACGTCGCCCTCATCGTGGTTGGTGATCATATCCGGCACGGTGCCCGCGGACTTGACGTGCGAGAGCCAGGTTGACCACTGCCCAGGGTTGGCCAGCGGCGTGAACGCGAAGGAGGGTCCGACGATGGTCGCGCTGGGGGCGACCTTGCGCAGCTCCCGGTATGCCGTGTCCCACATGTTGAAGTACTGCGTGCTGTTGACCCCCGCCTTCCAGAACACGGAGATGTCCGGCTCGTTGTCGATGTCGTAGGCGAACTTCACGCCCGAGGCCTGCAGCGCGGCGACGGTCTGGTCGATGAAGGTGGCCCAGTTCGAGCAGTTGCCGTTGTCGCACGGGTACATCGTGTTCGAGGGCTGACCGCCGTTGAGGCCGTACAGGTCGGTCAGCAGCACTTGGTACTGCGCGTGGTAGGGCGGCTGGGTCAGCCGCTTTCCCTCCGCGATGATCGAGTTGATGTCGGCCTGGGTGGCCGATCCGAGCGAGTAGTTGTCCTTGATCCAGCCGCCGGAGAACCAGCCGCCGCCGCGGAACGCGTTGATGCCCAGCGGCTGGATGAACTGGTCGGCGGGCTGGGTGCCGTCGGAGGTGAATCCGTAGAGGAAGCCCTCCCCCACGCCGGTCGACGGTCCGCGCGTCGATGAAAGGTCCACGCTCAGCGACTCGCCCGACGCCGCGCGCGCGGCGGTCGGCGAGACCAGCGGGACCGACAGCGCCAGGGCGCCCGCGGTCGCTGCCGCGAGCGCGAGGTAGGCCCGTTTGCCTCTTATCCTCATCGAATTCCTCCTCATCGCCACGACGTCGTGGCGCGGTGCCGGACGGGATCTGCGATGCCTGTCGAATCGGTTCGCGGAATCGGTTCGAGCGGATGTTACGACCGCTGGGGAAGGTGGTCAATCAGCCCGATCACTGCGTCCGATCACTCAACCCGCGCGTTGTTCGGCCGCGGCGGCGAGTATCAGGTAGCTGCTGGCGGTCCAGGTGTAGGCGCGGTCGCGCTGTCCCTGGCCGGTTAGCGCCTCGAAGTTCTCGGCGAAGCCGTGGGTTTCGCAGAGCGCGCGAAACCGGCGGCTGATTTCGTCCGCGAGTTCGGTATGGCCGGCGCGGCGCAGGCCGTCCTCGATCAGGACGGTGGACGGCGCCCAGATCGGGCCGCGCCAGTAGCCGTCCGATTCGTAGTGCGGCGAGGTGGGCAGCTCGGTGGCCAGGCCGTACGGCGTCAGATGCGCACGGATGCGGTCGGCCAGCGCGGTGTGGATGTGCGTCGGCAGCAGGTCGCCCAGGACGATGGGCATCAGGCTTAGGAGACTGGTGTTGCGCGTCATGCGGCCGGAATCGACTGAGCGTGCGGCGAACCGGCCGTCGGCGACGTCAACGCCGACACCTGTCCATAGCTGGTCAGTCATCGCGCTGAGCAGCTGGTCGGCGCGTTCGAGCCAAGTCGGCGCGTCTTCCGGCTTGCCGGCCACCGGTGCGAGCGCGGCCAGTTCTCGCATCTGCAGCACCAGGAACGCGGCCAGGTCGGCGGTCTCGACTACGCCGCCGTCGTCGAAGGTCGTCGCGTTGTCCCAGCCGCTGTCATTGCCGTGGTGGTAGTGCGGCAGTTCGCTGTCTGGCGCGCGGCGGTATTCGAGCCAGTACCGGGTCGCGCGTTCCAGTCGCGGGT
Organism: uncultured Actinomycetota bacterium; assembly: GCA_963714445.1. Lineage (GTDB taxonomy): Bacteria > Actinomycetota > Actinomycetes > Streptomycetales > Catenulisporaceae > Actinocrinis. The sequence continues at coordinate 46,484 of CAVQPP010000255.1, read as the reverse complement.
AAGTTTCAGCGATCTGTTCGTCCGGCAGGTCGCAGATGGCGTTGCGCAACTGGCTCAGCGCCCAGCCGTGGATGGGCGGCTTGACGAAGTTGTACAGCACCTCGGAATGGGTGACCGAGTCGGGCAGTGCGCCGGCGGAATCCTGGTGGTCGAACGGCAGCAGGAACTGGTCCCAGGCGAGCAGCGGATGCCCGGACGCGAGCGCTAGCGCGTTGAAGCAGTGATCCCAGCTCCAGACCTTGTCCATCCAGTGCTTCGACATGAGCACCGCGGGCCGGGTGACGAATCCCGCGGGCCGGACGGTCGCGGACCACAGCACGTAGGCGGCCAGTTCCGCAGCTGGAGTGCGTTCGCCGCGCCAGGGGGCAACTGCGTTGAGGAATGAGGTGAAGGCGTCCGTGGCGGCGTCGGCGGCCTGCTGGAACGTGGACGGCTGCGTGTAGGGAGCGCGTGCGGCTTCGTATTCTTCGATCGCGATTTCCCAGGCACCCGAGCCCGGGCCCGCATCCGGTGCGATTGTGACGCTGCGGCCGGTTCGGCCTAGGACCTGCGCGCCGCTCGACGCGACCAGGGCTGCGTGGATCGCGGTGATGCGGTAGCGGCGTCCTGTCTCGTAGCTGGTGAAGACGTGCGCGCCATCCACCGGATCGCGATAGAGGTAGGTGCCCGAGAACGGCGTCAGGGCACGTTCGGCCGCTTCGACGAGTAGCCCGAGCCCCTCGCCGCGCAGGCGGATCGTGTCAGGCGACTCATACACCACGTCTATGCGGCCGGAGGCGTGGACCCAGCTGAGCATCGAGGCGCCGGCGACGATTTCGAGGCCTGCTTCCGGGGCGCTGCCGTCGCGGGTCAGCGGGCGCAGCGCGAGCACCGGGTGCATGCCGGTCTGGTGCGAGATCAGGTGCAGGTCGTCTTCCATCGAACCCTGACGCGTCACCGGCGAGACGCAGAACCAGGACCCGTAGTAGCTGAACGGGATTTCTCGGATGTCGAAGCGCGTGGCACGAGGCCGGTCGATCGTCACGGGTGGAGGCTCATCTCTAGTCCTTGACTGCTCCGGTGGTGATGCCGGCGGCGACGTAGCGTTGGGCGAGGACGAGTAGGGCGGTGGCGGGGATGGAGGCGGTGACGGCGGTGGCCATGATCGCGTTCCATTGCTGGTTGTTGTTGCCGATGTAGTGGTAGATGCCCAGGGTGATGGGTTGGTGGGTGCCGCCGGCGTCCAGGGTGCTGGCGAAGACGAAGTCGGACCAGGCCCACAGGAAGGTGAACAGGGAGACGGTGACGATGGCGTTGCGGGAGAGGGGTAGCACGATCGAGTAGAAGGTGCGGATGGTGCCGGCGCCGTCGGTGCGGGCGGCTTGTATCAGTTCGTCGGGGATGGCGTGCATGAAGGCGGTGAAGACCAGGACGGCGAAGGGGACGGCGATGGTGGAGTCGGCGACGACCAGTCCTGGCAGGGTGTTGATGAGGTGGGTGCCCAGCAGGATGGCGTAGAAGCCCATGGCCATGATGATGCCGGGGATCATCTGCGCGGCCAGCAGCAGGAAGGTGAGCGCTCCCGCTGCGCGCGGGCGCAGTTTGGCGAGGGAGTATCCGGCGGGCGCGGCGAGGGCGAGGGTGAGTGCGACGGTGGCCAGGGCGACGGTCAGGCTGGTGCCCAGGTAGGGCAGTTGCTGGTCGAGTACGGCGCGGTAGCCCTCGAGGGTGGCGTGTAGTGGCAGGAAGGAGGGCGGGGTTTTGCGCAGGTCCTGGTCGCGGGTGAAGGACGCGTTGATCATCCAGTAGACCGGGAAGAGCATCACGGCGGTCAGTGCGAGGCCCAGCAGGGTTTTCCATGCGGTGCGGCGGCGGGGGCGTGTCGGGGTGTTCAACGGTTTGCTCATGGCTGTGCTGCCTGTGCTTTGTGTTGGGCGCGGATGTAGAGCAGGCCGAAGGCCAGGGCGATGAGGACTAGCAGGTTGCCGACGGCGGCGCCGGGGCCGAAGGCGGGTAGTAGGTTGCCGAAGCCGAGGCGGTAGGACCAGGTGGCCAGGGTGGTGGAGGAGTCCACCGGGCCGCCGCGGGTCATGATCCAGATGATGTCGAACACTTTGAGGGTGTAGATCAGCCCGAGTAGCAGGGTGATCGCGGAGACCGGGCGCAGCAGTGGGAGGGTGATGCGGGTGAACCGCTGCCAGGCGCTGGCTCCGTCGATGGAGGCTGCTTCGTACAGGTGCTGGGGGATGGATTGCAGGCCGCTGTAGAGCAGGACGAGGTTGAACGGGATGCCGATCCACACGTTCGCGATGATCACGCTGATCAGGGACCAATGTGGTGAGGTCAGCCAGTCCACCGGGGTGATCCCGAGCAGGTGCAGGGCGTAGTTGACGATGCCGGAGTCGGAGTTGAGCATCCAGGACCAGGTGGACGCCGAGACGATCAGTGGCAGCAGCCAGGGCACGAGGAACAGGGCGCGCAGGGTGGCGGAGAGGGGGAAGTGCTGGTGGAAGAAGAGCGCCAGGGCCAGGCCGAGGGTGAATTGGAAGGCCAGAGATGCGGCGGTGAACAGGATCGTGTGTAGCAGTGCGGGGGTGAAGGTGGGGTCGTTCAGCACGGTGCGGTAGTTGCCCAGGCCGGTGAACGGGGCGCCGCCGCGCACGAACGACATGACGGTGTAGTCGCGCACGCTCAGGTCGAGGTTCTTGTACAGCGGGTAGGCGTAGAACAGCAGCAGGTAGACGGTGATTGGGGCCAGGAAACCCCACGCGGCCCACTGGCTGGTGCGGATCGAGCGGCGTGTGCGGCGTGGGGGCGCTGCGCGGCTGGGTGCCGCGCCGCGCGCGCCCGCTAAGCGGGCAGCGGTTTGTGTGGCCGCTGCCTGTGTCGTGTCGTTCACCGCGATGCCTGACAACTTGGTTCCAGGGCCAGCCGTGTCGCTGTGGCGCGTGTCGTGTCGTTCATTTCGATCCCTGACAGACCTGGTGGTTATTGCGCGGCCGCGGCGGCGGATTGTGCGGTTTGCAGGGCGGCCTGCGGGCTGGCAGTGCCGGAGAGCGCGGCTTGCACGGCGGTCCACAGCTGCTGGGAGATCTTCGGGTATTTGGTGCCCAGGTTGTCGCTGGTGCGGCCCTTGGCCGACTGCACCGCCCGCACCCACGCGGTCAGGTCGCTGTCAGTACTCTGCTTCTGCTGCACGGCCTGCGTCGCGCCGATGTAGGACAGGGTGCTGTCGGTGCTGTACGCGTTGGCGGCGCTGGTCAGGCACGCCACCAGTTTCTCGCTGGTCGCGTACCGCGCCGTGTCGCCCTGCACCGGGATGGTGACGAACTCCCCCCCGGTCGGCGCGGGGGCGGTGCCCCCGTTTTGTGCGGGGATGGGGATGATGCCGTAGGGGAACCCGGTCTTCTTCGCGTTCGCGAGCTGCCAGGTGCCGTTCTCGCTAAACGCGGTCTGCCCCGCGGCGAACTCCTGCCAGCTGGTGGTCTGCGTATCGTTGATCACCGAGTTCGGCGCGTACCCGTCCTTGAGCCAGCTCGTCCACAAACTCAGGGCGCCCACGGCCTTCGGGGAGGCCAGGTCGGTCAGCTGCGCCTGCGCGCCCCAGAACCACGGCAGGAACTGGAAACTACCCTCCTCCGTCCCGATCGCCGAGAACGTGATCCCCTTCTTGCCGGTGGCCTTCACCCTCGCCAGCGCCGTGTTCAGCGACGCCCAGTCCTTGACCGACGCCGGGTCCACCCCGGCGGCCTGCAGGATGCTCTTGTTGTAGTACAGCGCCAGGGTGTTCGCGCCGATCGGCACCCCGTAGCTCTTGCCGTCCACCTGCCCCGCCGCCAACAGGTTCACCGCGACCGCCGAGGTGTCCAGCTTCGTGGTGCCGGTGTCGGTGAGCACACCACCGGAAGCCAGGGTGGAGACCACCGGGTTGTCCACGATCAACACATCCGGCGCCGCCCCCTGCTGCGCCGCCAACAACACCTTGCTCGTCAAATCCGTCGTGTCGAACGCCGTACGCTTCACGGTGACTCCGGCGCCGCTGCCGCACTTATCCAGCAACCGCACCCACGCGGAGGAGTTATCAAACTGCGGATACGGATCCCAGAGCGTGTACGTACCCGTCGCCGCGCCGGACCCGCCCCCACCACCGCTACCGGAAGACGCAGACGAACTACAAGCCGTTGCGGAGCACGCGACTGCGGCAGAGGGCCAATGCTGCGATCACTGCGCCGCGACGATGCGGCGCGGTGGATGTGGACATCATGCGAGCCTTTCGACATGTGCGGTTGCGACACGAGCTAGCGATCTCGGCGAGGCGTCGAACCGATTCCGCGAATCGGTTCGACTGAAGTTAGGCCCTGCTCGGGCGAACGTCAATGCCCGCAGTGGACGGCCGCGACAGCGGCATTTTTGAATCGGTTCGAGGAACAGCGCGCTATGCTGACCCGAAATGGAGCGGCGAGGGCGAGGCCTGGTGGACATCGGAGAGATCGCGCGGCGATCAGGCGTGTCACGCAGCACCGTCTCCTACGCGCTCAGCGGCAAGCGCCCGGTCTCGGTGGCGACCAAACAGCGCATCCAGAGTGTGATCGACGAGTTGGACTACCGGCCGAACGCCGCCGCGCGCGCGTTGAAGGAAGGCCGCACGCGGACTCTCGGGCTGGTCATCCCGCCTGCGTCTGGACGGTTGACGTTCATGCAGTTGGATTTCGTCGGCGCCGTCATGGAAGCCGCGGCGGCCGTCGACCTGGACGTGCTGCTCTCACCGTCCGGCGGCGACCACGACCGATCGTTCGAGCGCATCGTGACCGGCCGCCGGGTGGACGGGGTCATCCTCATGGAGGTGCGGCTGGAGGATCCGCGCGTCGAGCGGCTGCAGCGAGAGCGGATGCCGTTCGTGCTGATCGGCCGCACCGCGCAGCCGTCCGGGATGTGCTGGGTCGACATCGACTCCGCGACGCTCATCGGCCGGTGCGTCGACCACCTCGCCGACCTCGGGCACCGGCACATCGCGCTGATCAATCGCTCGCCGCAGTTGGTGTCCTGCGGTTACGGCCCAGCTTTCCGCGCGCACGAGGGATTCAGTCAGGCGGCAGCGCGGCGCGGCGTCGCAGGACACGAACTCAGTTGCGCCGATCTCCCGCAGGCCGGGGAGAAGTGCGTCGAGGAGATGTTGCGCGCGCATCCGGAAGTCACCGCGATCGCGACGATAAACGAGGCCGCGTTGCCCGGAATCCAGCGTGCGCTCGCGCGAGCGGGTCTGGAGATTCCGCGCCGGTTCTCGGTCACCGGAGTCGTCGCGCAGCCGTGGGCCGAGCAGTTTCAACCCCCGCTGACGGCGGCCGACGTGCCCGCGCGCGAGATGGGTTCGCTCGCGGTGCGGTTGCTGGTAGAACGCATCGCCGACCCCAGCGCCGCGCCCACGCAAGAACTGTTCGCCCCGCCGATCTCTCTGCGCAACAGCACCGGCCCGGCATTCGCGCAGAGCTGAGCGGACTAGATCGCGCATTCGCGGCGCGCACGAGCATGTGCGCGCCGCGAATGGTGCCTAACGGTCAGCGACGGGTCCATTGTTGGTTGTTGCCGCCGTTGCAGGTCCACAGCTCGAGCAGCGTGCCGTTGGCGGTACCGGCGCCGGTGGCGTCAAGGCAGAGCCCTGACTGGTTGCCGGTGATGGTGCCGTTGGAGTTGAGGGTCCATTGCTGGTTGGTCTGGCCATTGCAGGGCCAGATGATCGCCTTTGTACCGGGGCTGGTTCCCTTCGCGTTGGCGTCCAGGCAGTCGGTGCCGTACACCCGCAGCTCACCGGCCGACGTGTACGACCACTGCTGGTTGGGCTGACCGTCGCAGTCGTACAGCTGCACCTGAGTGCCACCGGTCTGCGAACTCTTGGGCACGTCGATGCACCGGCCCGAACCGGTTCCCACGATCGCGGTGGTCGCGGGCGGCGTCGGCGTACTTGACGCGCTGCTCGACGGCGTCGGGGACGGGGTGCCTCCACCGGACGGGGTGTAAGGGCACTTGGATTGATATGCGGAGATGGTCGAGGGGTCCGGCAGGCTCGGGCACAGGAACTGCTCGTAGCGGGTGTCACTGTCCAGGAACACCTTGAGCCACGGGATGATCAGCTTCATCTCCACGTTGTTCGGGTGCGTGTAATACACGTGATCCGCCCCCGCGATCTGCGCGAAATCACTCTGCGTCGAGGCGGGCAGGGTGGCGTACTCGCTGTTGAGCAGCGAGGGGGTGACCACCGTGTCGTTCTGTCCCCCGATGACCAGCGTGGGCACGGTATCGGTGGACCAGTTCTCCGACGGTGAGTAGGGCGCCAGGCCCACGGCGGCCTTGAGGCTGGGACGGTGCTCGGTGGCGTAGACCATGCCGCCGCCGCCCATCGAGTGCCCGAGCACGCTCAGCCGGTTCGGGTCGATCTCGCTCTTGACCGGGCTGGCGGTGGTCAGCCAGTCGAGTGCCGCCAGCAACTCCTGGCCACGCGCGACGTCGTAGTCGTTGGTGCTGTTGGTCTCGATGCAGATAACCACGAAGCCGAACGAGGCGAGCCATGGACCCATCCAGGCTTCCTCGTTCTTACACAGCGCGGTGTAACCGGGCACGATCGCGAGCGCGCCCCACGTGCCCTGACTCGTGTCGGTCGGGTAGTAGACCACCCCACCGTTGAAACCGTTGCCCGGCGCCACGTTCATCTGCGCGGTCGCGAACGTGCCCCGTGACGCCTCAATGCTCTGGATCGTCGGATCCGGACCACGCTGCGTGCTCAGCGGCGCGGTCCCGGCGCGCGGCGCGGTCGACTGGGCTGAAGCGGGCTGGACCGCGAGGAGCGCGGCGACCACCGCCGTGACCACCGCGACCACGAGCACTGCGAGACTGGCCGAAAGTTTTCTCATCTGGCCTCCTGGTGGGTTCATCCGAGGGTCCATTGCTGGTTGCCGCCGCCGTTGCACTGCCAGAGTTCGACGAGGGCTCCGTTGGCGGTGCTCGCTCCGGTGACGTCGAGGCAGAGGCCTGATTGGGCGCCGGTGATGGTGCCGTTGGAGTTCAGGTTCCACTGCTGATTGGACTGGCCGTTGCAGGCCCAGACGATCGCCTTGGTGCCGTTGGCGGTGCCCTTGCCGTTGGCGTCGAGACAGAGGTTTGTGCCGTTGACGGTGAGGGTCAGCGCGCCGGACGAGGTGTGAGTCCACGTCTGGTTCGCACCGCCGCCGCAGGTGTAGATCTGCTGCTGCGTACCGCCGGTCGTGCTCGAGTTCGGGTCGTCCAGGCACTTGCCCGCACCCACCGCGTGCAGTGGGCCGGTGCTGCCGCCGGTCGTGGTGCCGCTGCTGTAGCCGGCCGCGACGATGTTGGCCTGTACCGCGTTGTCGGTGGCGTCGGACGGATATCCGGCGACGATGGCGCCCTCGTAGAACGTGCCCGCGCTCAGGTTCGAGTTGGTGGCGCAGCAGTCGCCGCCGCTGCCCAGGTCGATCGCGCCCTGCTGGTGCATCGGGTTGTAGCCCGGCGGCAGGCCGCCGTTCCACAGTGTCGTCAGGCCGCCGGACTGCGCGTTGGCGCCCTTGAGCGCCATCTGCGTGGTGCCGTTGTTCTTGAGCATCGCGGTCACGTACTGGTTGCCGAACGCCCGCTGCCCGGAGTTCCAGGACTGGCTGCCGCCGGAGTAGAGGCCGTATTCGAGGTCTGCCTGCACCCACGGCCCGGAGCCGGAGCAGCCGCCGAACCAGCAGCTGGTGCTGAAGTTGATCGCGTCCATCGCGCCCGCGCCGTCGGCCTTGCGGTCGGTCTCGCTGTTGCCATAGTCGAAACAGCAGCCGCCGTTCACGTGCGTGCCGGAGGTGACCATGTACGCGCCCTGCGGCGCGCTGCCGAGCGGCATCCCGGAGGAGGAACCGTTGTGCCAGTAGGCGTTGCCCTGCTTGATGTACACCGAGTACGCCTTGCTGCCTCCGACAGTCAGCGACTCACTCGTCGCGCTCGACGGGGAGTCGTTGCCGCCGGCGCCGCCCGCGCCCTCGTACGCCAGATCGTTGCCGTGACCGGACTGGTCGTAGATCACGGTGATGACGCAGGACGTGTTGGCGCAGAAGGTGTCCTGCGCCGCCGCGTTAACGTCGCCACCGGCTGTCAGTAGGCCGATGTTCGTGGTCGTATTGTCCGAGGCGCGCCGCACCTGGTACAGCGGGCCGTTGTATGCCGCGTACAGCGCACGCACCGTGCTGTGCGCTGCGACGCAGGGCGTGCCGCCCGCCGCGTATATGTCGCAGGGCTCGGACGTGGCGGCGTGCGCCGTTCCAGTCGATCCGACGGCGCCGACGAGTGCGGCGATCACTACCGCGAATGCCGCAGCGAATGCCATGGCTATTCGGGCGAGCGGTCTGTTTGGCATCATGCCGTGGGTCCTTTCCTCTTCCTCGCTCCTCTCCCGCGGGCGGATCAGACCGCGGTGATGGTGTACTCGTTGTTGGTGCTGCCGTTTTCCGCCCACATCACCGTGGGCGAGCCGGTGGTGCTGTTGCCTGCTCCGTCCAAGGCGGTGTTCGTGCCGCGGTTGACGATGTGGTAGCGGCCGTTGCCCGCGGAGTCGAGCTTCCACTGCTGGTTGTTGCCGCCGTTCCACGGCGACTGAAGGCAGGTCGCGCCGTTCGCGGTGTTGCCCCAGCTGTCGGCGACCATCCCGTTGGTGTTGTTCACGATCTTGTACCAGCCGCCGCCGAGCGGCACGAACTGCCACTGCAGGTTTGTGCTGCCGTTGTAGCTCCACTGCTTGAGTCCGGAGCCGGACGGCACGCTGCCGCCGCTGTCCAGGACCAGACCGGTGGTCGCGTTGGCGACCTTGACCCAGCCGGTCGGGATCGGGCCGCCCGCACCCGGGGTCGGGATCTGGCCGTTGAAGGTGAGCTTGAACGTGTATGCCAGGGCATTGAATGGAGGGTTCGACGACGGCATGTTGATGTGCAGGCCGCCGCCGTCCTGCGTGTGATTCGTCAGGCTGGTGTACTGGCCCGCCGCGTTGTTGATCAGCTGGATCGAGGCCAGGTTGCTCAGGCTGAGCGAGTTCGAGCCCAGGGTGGTGATCGTGGTGGTGCCGCCCTGCCAGCCGAGCGTGGTGGCGTAGAGCACCGTGTTGTCCTGGCTGCGGGTGAAGCGGATGTCCTGCGGCGTACCGGCCTTCGGGCCGGTGAAGGAGCCACCGCCCATCGCGGTCGGGCCCTCGCCATAGCTGGCCCAGGACCGGGTGGCGTAGATCGACTCGCCGAACCGGCCGAGCCAGTCGCCCAGGCCGAGCAGGATCGTCTGCTGCTGCGACGGGATGGTGCCGTCCCACGTCGGGGAGATGTTCAGCAGCATGTTGCCGCCCTTGCTGACCCGGTCGATCAGCGCGTGCAGCAGCGCCTGTGTGGTGTAGTAGCCCATCCCCGTCGTGTAGCCCCAGCTGGAGGGGGAGATGGCGTCGTCGGTCAGCCAGTAGGGCGTCAGCAGCCCGCCGGGGCCGCCGCGCTCGTAGTCGAAGACCTCGCCGTTGGTGTCGAAGCCGTCCTTGTAGGTGGCCACCACGTCCTTGTTCCACGAGACGGCGGCGTTGTAGTAGTCGGCGAGGAACTGGAGGCGGTCGGACTCCTGGACGAGGCCCAGGTCGAAGTCCTGCCAAATCAGGTCGGGCTGGTAGCCGGTGACCACCTCGTGCAGCTTGTTGTACCAGAGCTGGTTCTCGATCGTGCTGCCCTGCTGCCCGAACAGGATGCGCAGGTTCGGGTCGGACTGGTTGGGCACGTACTGGTAGTAGCCGTTGAAGTGATAGGCGTGGTGCAGGGAGCACATGAATTTCAGGCCCTGCGCGCGGATCGCCTGCGCGTTCAGGCTCAGCAGGTCCAGTTTCGGGCCCTTGGCCACCGAGTTCCACGGGTTCGCCGCGCTGTTCCACATCGAGAACCCGTCGTGGTGCTCGGCCACCGGCCCGGCGAACCGCGCGCCGGCCGCCTTGAACAGCGACGCCCACGCGTTCGGGTCCCAGTTGCCGCCGGCGCTGGTCAGCTTCGGCGCGAACTGCGTCCACTGCCCGGCCTTGTTGTAAGCGCCGTTGATGAAGTTCTGGAAGCCCCACACGGACGGGTCGCCGTAGGTGGCGATGTGGTGCTGGTGCTCCGCGGAACCGCTGTTGTACATGTTGCGCGGGTACCACTCGCTGCCGAACGCGGGAACGGACCAGGTGCCCCAGTGGTAGTAGATGCCGAACTTCGCGTCCTGGAACCAGGTGGGCGCCGGCGGGTGCTGGTCGACGGAGGACCAGCTCGCGGTGTAACTCTGCGGACCGGTGGTGGCGGCGGCTTCGGGGGCGAAGCGCAGCAGGCTCAAGGCCCCGGTGGCGGCGGCCGCGGTCAGCAGACGGCGGCGGCTGATGTCGAATGAGGACGGGGACATGGCAGACGGCCTCTCAGGTGGATCTGAGGTTGAATTCAACGGCTTTAGACAGCAGCTTGAGATAACGCCGGGTCCGGGCTCCCACGCCGGTGGAGCCCGGACCCGACTGATTCGGTGCGACAGGATCAGTTGGGCCGACGGATCAGCGGCTCAACAGCTCGACAGCTCAGCCGAGAGTCCATTGCTGGTTGCTGCCGCCGTTGCACGACCACAGCTCGACCAGCGCTCCGTTGGCGGTGCTCGCTCCGGTCACATCGAGACAGAGGCCTGACTGCACGCCGGTGACGGTGCCGTTGGAGTTGACGTTCCACTGCTGGTTGCTGCCGCCGTTGCAGGACCAGATGATCGCCTTCGTGCCGTTGGTGGTGCCCTGGCCGTTGGCGTCCAGGCAGAGCGTCTGACCGCCGACGGTGACGGTCAGCGCACCGGACGAGGTGTACGTCCAGGTCTGGTTCGCGCCGCCGCTGCAGGTGTAGATGTCCTGCTGGGTGCCGCCGGTGGTGCTTGAGTTCGGGTCGTCCAGGCACCTACCCGCGCCCACCGCGTGCAGCGGGCCGGTACCGGTCGGGGGCGGCTTGACGCTGGAGCCTGTGATCGACAGGTTGTCGAACTGCGCGGTCTCACCCTGGCTGGTGGCGTAGCCGGCCTGACCGGAGCCGTAGCTGAAGTTGTTCGCCGTGCCGACCGTCTTGCCGTCGATTCCGGCGGTGATGGTGCTGCCGGAGAAGCCGAGCGAGAGCGAGTGCCAGCTGTTGGTGCCCAGCGCCGCGACGTTGCCGCTGGCCAGGGTGGTGAAATTGGTGTTGCTGCTGGTGTTGGAGCTCAGGATCGACCAGGCTCCGCTGTCGCTGACCCGCAGGTGGTAGGCGTTCAGGCCGCTGGCCCCGTTGTTGCCGTACGTCTGGGTGTTGGCGCGGCCGAGCAGCTCGGCGTAGCCGGACTTCTCCAGCAGGACGTCGGAGGTGACGGTGTAGGTGCTCCAGCCCACGTCGCCGATCATGGCGTGCGGATCGGACAGATTGTCCCAGGTGATCGGGGCCTGCGCGCTCATCTGCCGCACGCAGTTGCCGGTGCGCCCGCCGCCGCAGGCCGCGACCTCGAAGGAGCCCTGCCAGTCCTCCAGGTACTTGGCCTCGCTGCCGACGGCCTCGCTGTCGAACGAGTCGCTGTACGGCAGAGCCAACGAGCCCTGCGCCGGGCTGGTCGCGGTGCCCTTGCCCTGGCCGGTCGTGGTGGTCACCGTGTACACGTAGCCCGGCTGCACGGTCAGGCTGTAGCTGCCGTTGGAGGGCGTGATGTCGGTGGTGTGCACGAAGTAGTCGGACGAGTTGTTCGAGTTGAGGTTGGTCGCCCACACGTGCACCTGGCCGGTGGACAGCCCGCCGGTGACGTTGAAGTTCAGCGTCTGCGCGCTGCCGGCTTGGGTGGTCTCGATGATGGTCGAGTAGTCGCTGTTGTTGGTGGACTTGAGCGACACGTAGCTGCCGTTGTTGCCGCTGCCGTTGATGTAGCCGCTGGAGTTGTCCAGGTAGTGCCAGCCGGGCGAGGTGAACTGGGTGGTCTGCGCCTCGACCCAGGCGTTCTTGCCGATCGAGTAGTAGCCGGACCACGGCTGCGGCGAGAGCACCAGGCCCATCGTCGGCCACGGGAGGTTCGGTGTGACACCGGCGTCGATCGGCCAGTTGATGTACGCGGTCATCTTGCCGTCGATGTAGCCGCGGTTGATGCCGCGCGCCATGGCCTGCGCACCCGCGTTGTAGTCGTCCGAGCCGTTCTCGCTGGCCCACAGCTGCTTGCCGGAGTTGGTGGCCGCGGACGGCACCCCGCAGCTGGTCTGCCCCGAGCGGTAGCCGCACGGGTAGTGCGTGCCGATGATGCCGACCGCCGCGGCGAACGCCGAGTTGCTGTCGACGTCGTTCGCGATGCTCCAGTCGGAGTCCGCGCCGACGATGGTGACGTTGCTGTAGCCGCTGGAGTTCAGGGTGCTGCGAAGCTGCTCGTACCAGCCGATGTTGTAGCCGCGCTCGTTCCAGCCGCCGAGGTAGTCGATGTTCAGCCCGTCCGCCTTGGCGCAGCCGAGCCAGGAGACCAGGTAGTTGACCATGTCGGTGGACCAGAAGTTCCCGTTGCCGATCCAGCCGGGCGCGCCCCAGGCCAGGCCGTACAGCTTGATGTTCGGGTTGCGCGCCTTGGCCTGCTCGGCGAGCCAGAACTCGTAGCCGACGTTGCAGTTCACCGCGCCGCGGGTGTGCTCGATGCTCGGCTCCGCGCCCGAGGTGGAGTTGGTGTCCCCGCCGATCTCGATCTTCAGGATCTGATCCGACGCGCCGTAACCCGGCTTGAACAGGTAGTCCAGGATCTGCGTACGCTCAGGCTCCGGATAGTCGATCAGCAGCCTGCTGTTACCGCCGCCGCCACTGATCGCCCCTACGCCGTCGAACGTGCGCCCGCCGGACGAGCCGTTGATGGTGATGGAGGTGGCGGCGTTCGCGGGTGCGGCGACCGTCGTGGCGACCACGCCGCCGGCGACCAGGACAGCGCCGGTGAGCACGGCTGTCGACGCCCGCAGGCGCCGGAGCAGCCGGCTGAGTCTTGACACGATGATTCCTTTCGGGGGGAGAGAAACGTCCCGTGGCCGCAGTCGTGGTGATCGTGGGTGATCGTGGTGACGGTGGGTACGGCCACGGGACGTTGGAGAACTCAGGTGCTCGTCGAACTCGCGGCTACTCGGCTATCCGAGGGTCCATTGCTGGTTGCTGCCGCCGTTGCAGGCCCACAGTTCGACCAGCGTTCCATTCGCGGTACCGGCTCCGGTGACATCGAGGCAGAGGCCTGATTGGACGCCGGTGATGGTGCCGTTGGAGTTCAGGTTCCACTGCTGATTGGTCTGGCCGTTGCAGGCCCAGATGATCGCCTTGGTGCCGTTGGTGGTGCCCTTGCCATTGGCGTCCAGGCACAACGTCTGACCGCCGACGGTCACGCTCAGCGCGCCGGCGGAGGTGTGGGTCCACGTCTGGTTCGCCTGGCCGTTGCAGGTGAAAATGTCCTGCTGCGTGCCCTGAGTCGTCGTCGAGTTCGGATCGTCAAGGCACTTACCCGCGCCAACCGCGTGCAGCGGACCGCTGCCGGGCGGCGGCGGAGGAGTGCTCCCGCCGACGCCGGACTGGTTGATGACTGTCTGCGCGCCCGACGGCCAGCTGGTCCCGCTGACCTGGACGTTGCCGCTCAGGGTGTTGTTGTGCGGGGAGCCGGTGGCCACCTGCGTGGCGCCGCCGTTGTACCAGTTGTTGTTGAACGCGTTGTCGTTGGTGTTGTTGTTGCCATTGGCGTTGGTGAACGCCCACACGCCCGTGTCCTGCACGACGTTGTTGGTCAGCGTCACGTAGCGCGAGCCCTCGTCCAGGTACAGGCCGACGGTGTGCTGATTGTCGTAGATGTAGTTGTCGTTGAACGTGGCGCTCGGGTTGGCGGACAGGTTGTAGAGGCTGCCGCCGTCGTGGAACAGCTTCTTGGTGCCGTGGATCTTGTTGAAGCTGGCGTCAGTGTTCTTCAACGTCGTCGGCGTGGTGTAGCGCGGCTGGTAGTTGTAGGTGCCGCGGTTGGCGTAGTCGTTGCTGCCGCCCGCGTCGTTCATCCCCCAGCCCCAGCCGATGTCGATGCCGTCGTAGGGCAGGTTCTCGACCTCGTTGTGGTCGACGACGGCGTGCGTGACGTAGGTGGACAGGATGCCGGCCATGTCCCGGTAGTCCTCGGCGACGCCGTTGATCAGGTTGTTGGTCAGCGTGATGTTCTGGTCGGTCATCGCGGTGTCGGAGGGGTGGTGCGCGTTGGTCTGCACGCCGCCGACCTGGATTCCGCCGCCGGCGTCGTCGGTGAAGACGCCGTGGTCGACGGTGATGCCGGAGGCGCCGAGGCCCACGCCTGAGGCGACCGCGTCGCTGTCCTGGCCGATGCCGATGCCCACCTCGCCGAGGTGGGAGAAGGTGTCGCCGGTGAAGCTGATCGTGCTCGCGGCCGAGACCTGAACGGCGGCGGGCACCTGGTACCAGCTCTCCCGGGTCGACTCGAAGCCCTGGCAGCCGGACTGGCATGAGCTGAGGAAGTTCGAGGGCTCGGTGCTGTAGGTCTGCTGCAGGAACGCGCCGGACTGCTGGTCGGCGTACCCGATGTTCGTGCTCGGATTCAGCCAGGTGGAGTGCTCGAAGCTGATGCCCTGGAAGGCGAGGTTGTGCGCCGGGTTGTCGACGCTGTTGCCGGAGACCTGTACCAGCGAGGTCAGCCGGGGCAGCTCGACGTCATGGCTCGACGGGTTCCAGCCGGAGGGCGCCTTGTAGTACAGCTGCCCGGCGGGCGCGTCCAGGTACCACTGTCCGGCGTTCTTCAGGAACGAATACGAGTTCTCCAGCTGCAGCTGGCCGCCGGCGAAGGGGCTGGCGAGGGTGTCGTAGCCCCAGTTGTTGTTCTGCCAGGCGGGCTCCTGCATGGTGATCGTGGTGCCGCTGATGCTCTGCACCGGCGCGTACCGGTCGGTGAACGAGTTCTGGCTCTCCACCTCGATCCGGTTCTGCTCCGGCAGGCTCGCCAGATAGTTCAGCGCCGAGTTGTTGATCGTCATGCCGGTGGACGTCATCGTCACGTCGCTGCGGTTGATGTTGATCGCCGCGCGCGGGGCCGCCGCGCCGTCCACGTACAGCTGCCGGGAGTCCGCGTTGGCCGGCACGGCGGCGGCGTAGATGTTGTTGGCGGAGTCGTGCAGCGTCCAGCCGGTCACCTGCTGGCCGCCGGAGATTACCGGCGACGCGCCGGACGCGGCCTGGAAGATGATGTTATGGCCGTTGGTGCCCGAGTCCGCGTTGTTGAACACCAGCGGCGCGGACAACCGGTAGGTGCCACTGGCCATCTGCACGACGATGTCACCGCTCATGTTCCCGTCGCTCGCCTCGACCGAGGATTTCGCCTGTGTCAGCGAGCAGGGAGCCGCCGCGGAGCAGGCGGTTCCGCTCCCGGTCGGGGAGGCATAGAGAGTGGTCATCGTCGCCGCTTGGGAGGTAGCCGGCGCGGCAGCAACGCCGGCTAACGCCAGCGCCGCGGCGGTGAGTGCCGCTCTCGCCGGTAGACCGCGTCCGGTCCGTGGGGGTGGGTTCGACGTCATCGTCAGCCCTTCCGCAAAGAATCGAGCAGTCTCCAGCGACCGCCGTGGCGGTCGCGAAGACGCGTCGAATGTGTATGACTTTGTATGGAGGGCGGCCGGCCTGGAACGTAGGTAACTCCCCGCCGGGTGATGTGTCAAGATGTCCGGAGAGGTCGGATCGACTGTTGAATAGCGTGCGAATTTTATCGAATGGCTGGTCTAGTGTGCCGATGAGCCTGGCTGTTGGCTCACTTGGGTCGCGATCGCGGGCATGATGCATCCGACTGATCGTGAAACTTCCAGGCAACGTTTAGGTGCCGTCCGGCCGCCGACTCCGCCGACGGTAACACACCATTGACCGCTGGTACCCCTGGCCGTAACATCCGCTCGGATCAACGCACGGAATCGGTTCGATCGATAAAGGCGCAAGCTCACAGCCGCAGACGTCGACTCCGGGCCCGGCAGCCCGTTGCCGGCGTCTGCGGATTCGTGACGCGCCGACGGAGGCGCACCACCCACCCCTCCGTGCCGCGATGAGTCTGAAACTAATCTGCTCATGCGCGAGAAGTCGGCTCAGAAGGTCGTACTCACGCGTATCCCTGGCGTGGCGGCGCCGTTCCGGCATTGATCCGCGAACCAGAAGCATCCGCGATGACGGAGGGTTTTCTCATGCATCTGATACGCACGATCCGGCGGCGAACGCGGTTGTTGGCCGCGTGTCTGATGGCGGCGGCGATCGCCGTGCCGATCTCCGCCGCCATGACCACCGCCGCCAGCGCGGCGGCCCAAGGTCCCTGCGACATCTACGCCGCGGGCGGCACACCGTGCGAGACCGCGCACAGCACTATCCGGGCGCTGTTCGCCGCGTACAGCGGCTCGCTGTACCAGGTGCAGCGTTCCTCGGACGGCCACACCACGGACATCGGCCTGCTGACGGCCGGCGGCGTGGTCAACTCCGCGACGCAGGACGCGTTCTGCGCGAACACCAGCTGCACGATCACGAAGATCTACGACCAGACCTCGAACCACAACGACATGCCGATCTCCTCGGGCGGCTTCTGGAAGGGCCCCGGCCCCAACGGCGCGGACATCGGCGCGAACGCGACGGCGCTGCCGATCATGATCGCCGGCCACAAGGCATACGGCGTCAAGGGCGGCGGGGGCATCGGCTACCGGGTCGACAACGCCAAGGGCGTGCCGACCGGCTCGCAGCCCGAGGGCGTGTACATGGTCACGTCATCGAATTTCGTGTCCCAGTACTGCTGCTTCGACTACGGCAGCGGCGAGAACTCGCACACTGACACCGGCAACGCCACCATGAACGCGATCGAGTGGGGCACCGCGTGCTGGTTCGGCGGCTGCTCGGGCAGCGGCCCCTGGGTCGAGGCCGACCTGGAGAACGGCATGTACAGCTCGAACACCGGACCGAACCAGCCGAGCTACCAGGGCGTGCACTTCCCGTTCGTCACCGCGATGGAGAAGAACAACGGGACCAGCAACTTCACCATCAAGTACGCCAACGCCACCAGCGGCGGCCTGACCACGGGCTTCTCCGGACCGCTGCCCAACGGCTATTCGCCGATGAAGGTCGACTCCTCGATCCTGCTCGGCACCGGTGGCGACAACAGCGCCAACGGCAACGGCGAGTTCTTCGAGGGCGCGGTGACCGCCGGCTACCCGTCGGACGCCACCGAGAACGCCGTGCAGGCCAACCTGGCAGCGTCCGGATACGGCAGCAGCAGCACCAGCGGCAACGTCGTGACCGTGACCAATCCGGGCAACCAGAGCGGCGCTGTGGGCACGCCTGTCAGTGCCGTCCAGATGCAGGCCACTGACTCGGCCGCCGGACAGACCCTCACGTACAGCGCCACCGGTCTGCCGCCCGGTTTGTCGATTTCCAGCAGCGGCCTGATCTCCGGCACACCGAGCAGCGGCGGCACCTTCAGCCCTGTCGTGACGGCCACCGACACCACCGCCGCGGCCGGTGCCACCAGCTTCACGTGGAGTATCAGCGGTGGCACCGGTGGCAGCACCGGTCCGTTGCACGCGGTGGGTGCCGGCAAGTGCCTCGACGACCCGAACTCGACGACGACCGGCGGCACGCAGCAGCAGATCTACGGCTGCAACGGACAGGCGAACCAGACCTGGACCCACACGTCCTCCGGCGCGCTGACCGTGACCGTCGGCGGACAGACCGTATGCCTGGACGCCAACGGCAAGGGCACCACCAACGGCACCAAGGCGATCATCTGGTCGTGCAACGGCCAGTCCAACCAGCAGTGGAACATCAACTCCAACGGCACCATCACCGGCGTCCAATCAGGCCTCTGCCTCGATGTCACCGGAGCCGGTACCGCGAATGGAACGCTGGTCGAACTGTGGGCCTGCAACGGCGGCAGCAACCAGCAATGGAGACTCGGATGAACATCCGTATCAAGCTGCTGATTGGTGCGGCCGGCGCGGCAGCACTCGCCCTGGCGGCGATGGTGCTGCCCGGTACCGCCAGCGCCGCGACGACGATCTGTAATAGTCAGACCGGTAACAACGGCGGCATGTACTACCAGATGTGGACCAACGGCCAGGGCTCGGCCTGCATGACCCTCAACTCCGGCAACAGCTACACCACCTCCTGGAGCGGCGTCGGCGACTTCGTCGACGGCGTGGGCTGGAACCCCGGCAGCAACCACACCATCAACTTCACCAGCACCCTGAACGCCAACGGCGGCACCACCCTGATCTCACTCTACGGCTGGTCCACCAACCCCCTAGTCGAGTACTACGTGGAAGAGAACTACTCCGGCTCCCCCAACACCGCCGGACAATACATGGGCCAGATGACCAGCGACGGCGGCACCTACAACATCTACGAGCACCAGCAGGTCAATCAACCATCGATTCAGGGCACCGCGACCTTCGAGCAGTATTTGGCCATCCGCACCTCGCCCACGTCCAGCGGCACGATCACCACCCAGAACTTCTTCAACGCCTGGGCCAGCCACGGCATGAACCTCGGCACCATGAACTACCAAATCCTCGCCACCGAGGCGTGGGGCGGCGGCAGCGGCAACGACAACATCACCGTCAACACCGGTAGTGGAGGCGGCGGCGGAGGCGGAGGCGGCGGAGGCGGCGGAGGCGGAGGCGGCAGTCCGTTGCACGCCGTCGGCGCCGGCAAGTGCCTGGACATCCCGAACTCGAGCACGACGCTGGGCACCCAACTGCAGATCTGGGATTGCAGCGGCCAGGCGAACCAGTCCTGGACGCACACCTCGTCGAACCAGCTGAGCGCTACCGTCAGCGGCACCACGCTGTGCCTTGACGCCTACAACAACCAGACCTCTCCCGGCACCAAGGTGGAGACCTGGTCCTGTAACGGCGGCGCGAATCAGCAGTGGAACGTCAATTCCAACGGCACGATCACCGGCGCGCAATCAGGGCTCTGCCTTGACGTGACCGGGAAGTCCACGGCCAATGGAGCGCAGGTCGAACTGTGGACCTGTAATGGCGGCAGCAACCAGCAATGGCATCTCGGATAGCACGCGGCGGCGTCAGCGGCCTGTCACCCTGCCGGAGCGGCGAGTGCCGCTCCGGCAGGCGTGCGTGCTGCCGGCGGATGGCCGGGCCGTCAGCCGAACCGTCAGCCGAACACGCGGCGCTGGATCTCGCGCCGGTAATCCTCGAGGGTATTGTCCAGGTGCGTGGCGGCGGCCTGCGCGGCGGCTTCCGCGTCGCCGTCCCGGATCGCCTGGTAGATCGCGTCGTGCTCGGCGACCGCACCCGCAGCGTGGCCGCCGACGGTGCCGTGCAGCCCTATCCGGCTGGACTGGCGCTGCAAACGACGCGCCTCGCGCACCGAGGCGACGAGGAACGGGTTGTGCGAAGCGGCGGCGACGCCGAGGTGGAAGTCGTCGTCTCCCTGGTCGAACAGCGCGGTCTGGCCGGTGCGATGGCCTTCCCGGCACAGCTGGGCGGCGTTTTCGATGGTGCGCAGCTCGGCCGGAGTGGCGCGGGTGGCGGCCAGCCGGCTGGCGGCGGTCTCCTGGACCCGGCGGAACTCGAAGAGCATGTAGACGTGGTCGAGGTCGGTCGGCAGGAAGAAGCCGCCCCACCGCCCGGAGCCGAGCATGCCCTCGTCGTCGGCGACGAACAGGCCGCGGCCCTTCTGCGCGCGCACCCGGCCGATCGCCGAGAGGATCTTGACCGCCTCGCGCACCACCGTCCGGCTGGTGCCTACCAGCGCGGCCAGCTCGTTCTCGGTCGGCATCCGGTCGCCGGGCGCCAGGCGCAGCTCGGCGATCAGCTCCAGGATCCGTTCGGCGACCAACTCGTAGCCCGGCCGATAGGCGCCGGTCTCGTGCCCGGCCTCCGGCTCCTGCGCGGGCAGCAGGTCGGCCGCCGCGGGTGTGGGCGTGCCGTCCACTGCCTACCTCCTGTTCACCGGGCCACCCGAAAAGTGTGGCCGATCCGTACCTGAGCATACACACTGATCAACTCGGCACCAGAATGAGTACTATCTATTTCCGATAGGGCTGGCTATCATCAACAAATCCTCACGTAGTTCGCTTGTCGAGACGGTTATAATCCTTTGATCTTGAAAATAGGCATACTTATCTTGGAGGCGTGATGACAGGCTCAGTCCGCGCCGCGGGCTCAATCAGGAGAAGCCGGGGCCGTAGCCGCGGCCGCGCGGTGTTCATGGCCGCCGTCGGCGCGTTCGCCCTCGCCGCCGTCGCGGCCTGTGGTGGCAGCGGCGGCAGCGGTGGAAGCGGCGGCGCCAACGCGGGTGCGCAGAACGGTTTCACGCCGGTGGCGCAGAACGGCGGACCGTTGACGGTGTGGGTGGATTCGTCCCGGCTGGCCGCCGCGCAGCTGTATCAGAAGCAGAACCCCGGGGTGAAGATGAACATCGTCACCTACGACGGGGACGCGAACGGCTCGAACTACCTGCAGACGAAGGTCAGCCTGTTCAACCGGACCCGGACCGGGTGGCCGGACGTGGTCTTCAGTTCGCAGAACAACGAGGCGACCTGGGCGGTGGCGAACGGGTTCCTCGCGCCGCTGAACAAGGGCCTGATCCCGCAGTCGACGCTGGCCGGGTGGGCGACCGGTGCGAACGCTCCGTGCACGGTCAACGGAACGATCTACTGCCTGCGCAACGACTTGTCGCAGACCGTGCTGTGGTACGACGCGAAGCTGATGAAGCAGTGGGGGTATCAGGTCCCTTCGACTTGGGAGCAGTACCAGGCGCTGGGCCAGAAGGTCGCGACCGAGCATCCCGGTTACCTGGTCGGCGACGCCGGCGACACCTTCGCCCCGGAGATCTACCTGTGGGCGGGCAAGTGCGGCGCGAACCAGATCACCGGCCCGAAGGCCGTGACGGTCAACACGACCAGCGCGGCGTGCACGAAGATGGCCACGCTGCTCGACACGCTGGTCGCGAACAAGACGATCTCGCTCAGCAGTGTGTTCTCCTCGGACTTCGACAAGAACGACGCTAACAAGATCCTGATGCTGCCCGGTCCGGCCTGGTACGGCGGCGCGCTGTTCCAGGGCACGTTCAAGACCCCCGCGGGTGAAGTCGGTGTCGCGCCGATGCCGCAGTGGTCCGGCGACAGCACCCCCTCGGTGGGCAACGTCGGCGGCGGCACCTGGCTGCTGTCCGCGCACAGCGCGAACCTGAAGGCCGCCACCGCGTTCCTGACCTGGGTGACGACGTCGGACGACTACCAGGGCAAGCTCGCCCCGGGCTACCCCGCCTACTCGGCGGCGGCGAAGACGTGGCTGGCGGCCCAGGTGTCCTCCGGCTACTACGCGGGCGACGTCACCGCGCCGCTGGAGGCGGCGGCGAACCAGGTGTGGCCGGGTTGGGGTTACGGACAGTTCTCGCAGGAAGCGGTGTGGGCGGCGACCGTCACACCGGGATTGAACGCGGGCAAGAGCATCGTCTCGTTGCTGCCGGCGTGGCAGAGTTCGATCGCGAACTACGCACGCGCTGACGGGTACCAGGTCAGCACCTCGTGAGCACTGCCACGAATGACCGGGCCGGGGTCGCGCGCACCGCGCGGCGCGTACCCTGGCCCGGCCGTGCCGGGCACGGGTTCGTCGCCGCCTATGTGCTGCTGCTGATCGCCTTCGGGCTGGTGCCGACCGGGTACGCGATCTACTTCGCGTTCACCGACGCCGGGGAGCACTTCAGCGGGCTGTCGAACTTCACCACCGCGTACCAGGACTTCCGGTTCCTGCCGGCCATCGGGCACATCGCGCTGTACCTGCTGTTCTGGCTGGTGTCCCTCGTCGTGTTCGTGGTGGGTCTCTCGCTGCTGCTGCACCGGCTCGCCGCGCGGGGCGTGAGCAGGACGCTGCGGTTCCTGTACTACATCCCGGGCGCGCTGGCCGGGGCGGCGAGTGTGATGGTGTGGCTGTTCCTGCTGGATCCGAGCGTGAGCCCGGTCAGCTTCCTGCTACGCGCGCTGGGTTATCAGACTTTCGGGGACGTGATCGCGCCGGGGCACCTGCCGGTGCTGTTCACGCTGATCGCGTTCTGGACCGGCGCGGGCGGCTGGATCGTGGTGATGTACGGGGCGTTGAACAACATCCCGGTCGAGGTCACTGAGGCGGCGCGCATCGACGGCGCCGGGGCGTGGCGGACCGCGCGGCACATCCAGATCCCGCTGCTGCGCAAGTGGATCGTGTACATGGCGATCCTCTCCTTCGCCGGCGGCACGCAGCTGTTCGTCGAACCGCAGCTGCTCTCCCAGGCCAGCGTCGGGGTCGCGGGACGCGACTACTCGCCCAACCAGCTGTCCTACGACTTCGCGTTCCAGAACGACAACGTCAACACCGCCGCCGCCATCTCCGTCGAGCTGCTGCTGGTCGGGCTGATCGTGGCAGCACTCTTCGTCGCCCGATCGGGATTCTTCGATGCCGACTGACACCAGGTCCGCGCACTCGAACGCCGCGTCCGCCGCGACGGCGGCGCGTCCATTCGCCGCGGAGTGGACGCTGCGCCGCCGCGGTCGCGCCGTGCGCAATCCGTTGCCGGCGCTCGTGCTCGCGCTGTTCGTGGTCTTCTTCGTGCTGCCGGTGCTGTGGCTGGTGCTCGCGGCGACGAAGACCGACGACCAGCTCGTGCGCGCCAATCCACTTTCCTTCGGATCCTGGCATGCGCTGCGCGCCAACTGGGACGCGCTGACCGGATACCAGGGCGACGCGATCCTGCTGTGGCTGCGCAACAGCGCGCTGTACTCGTTCGTCGCGCTGATCATCACGCTGGCCGTCGCCGTTCCGGCCGGCTACGCGCTCGCGATGACGGAATTCCGCGGCCGGCGCGCACTGCTGGTCGCGACCCTCGTGGTGATGCTGATGCCGAACGCGACGCTGGTCGTGCCGCTGTTCCTGGAGATCAACGCGGTACACCTGATCGGCTCGATGTGGTCGATCATCCTGCCCTACGCGTTCTATCCGTTCGGCGTGTACCTGACCTACATATACTTCAGCACCACGCTCCCCCGCGACCTGCTGGACGCGGCGCGTATCGACGGCTGCTCGGAGTTCGGCGTCTTCCGCCGGGTCGCCCTGCCGCTGGCCGCGCCGGTGGTCGCGCTGGTCGGGTTCTTCAGCTTCGTGGCGAACTGGACCAACTACTTCCTGCCCTACGTCCTGCTGCCCGAGAGCAACCAGTTCCCGGTGCAGGTCGGTCTGGGCACGCTGCTCGACGACGTGCCGCAGTTCAACCCCACCGTCGGCACCCTCGCCGTGCAGCGACCAGAACTCGCACTGGCCACGCTCGTCGCGATCACCCCGGTGCTCGTCGTCTTCCTCTTCTCCCAGCGCTTCCTGGTCGCCGGAATGCTCGCCGGCGCCACCAAGAGCTGACAGCACGCGGCCCGAAACGGAGAACCCGGATGCCCCCTGTGATCAAGGCCTCGGTGCCGCTGCTCGAGCCGCCCGGCTGGGCCATCGCGCAGCGCGAGCTGTTCGACCTGCTCGACCACGCGTGGCGCCGCTTCGAACACGACTACACCGGGCCCGACGGCGCCCTCGACTACCACGGGACGCTCACCACCCGCGACGGCGTCGACGACTTCTACGAGGTCTTCTTCAACTGGCCCCAGCTCTACCTGCTCGGCGGCGCCCACGACCTGCTGGCGGCGAGCGAACGCCACTGGGAGGGCGTCACCAGGCAGCTGACCGACCTCGGCATGCTCAACGACGAATACGAGCGCGGATACGACTGGTTCCACCAGGGCGAAAGCCTGCTGCTGCTCTACTTCCTGTGCATGGCCGCACCCGGGCGCTGGCGCGAACGCGCGGTGCGCTTCGCTGAGCTCTACGTCGACCCGGCACACGGCAACTACGACCCGGACCACCGCATCGTCACCCGCCCGCACAACGGCAGCGACCCCAATCGCCAAGGCCTCTTCGACGGTCCCAACTATCCCTGGCTCCCCAAAGAAGCCGACATGTACGGCTTCCCGCTGGACTGGCTCCTACCGCCGGACGCCCCCGAACCCGACCGCGCCGACGACCCGCGGCTCAGCACCGAGATGACGCGCCGCATCGGCGTGGGCGACACCGCGGTCAACCTCGCTGTCGCGGGACTCGTCCACAATGCCCTGATTCTGACCGGCGAGCAGCGGTACCGCGACTGGATCACGCAGTACGTCGGCGCATGGCGTGAGCGCGCTGCCGCCAACGACGGCATCGTCCCCGACAATGTCGCACCCGACGGCACGGTCGGCGGCCTGCTGGAAGGACGCTGGTACGGCGGACACTACGGCTGGTCCTGGCCACACGGCTGGTACAGCGTCGGACACGCCGCCATCGTCGCCGCACTCGCCGCGGCGGCGGCCACCGGCGATGACTCCCATCTCGACCTGGTGCGCCCCGCCCTCGACGAGATGATCGCGCGCGGCCGTGTCATGGCCTACACCGACGCCTCTGCCAGCCTGCACTCCAAATGGACCGTCCAGCTCGCCGAGGACGTGCACACCCCGACACTGCACGTGCCCTATCGCTACAAGGACGACGGCTGGTTCGACTACAACCCGCTGCTCATGGGCGTGCCCACCGCGCTCTGGCACCACACCGCGAGCGACGCGGACCGCCAGCGCATCGAAAGACTGCGCGCCGCCAGCGGCTACGACTGGCGCACGGTGCGCTCCTTCCGCAGCAAGGAGGAGGCCGGACACGAAGAGCCCTGGTTCGCGTTCCTGGCCGGCGACGATCCCGGCTATCCGGAGCGGATTCTCGCCGCCGCGCAGGCGCAGGTCCGGCACCGGCTGGCGCGGATGGAACGCTACCGGGGCCTTGACGTGCCCGAAGCCGACATACACCTATGGCAGCAGTCGAACCCGGTAGTCACCGAAGCGCTGGTGCAGTTGACGTGGGGCGGACCGCAGGTCATCTATAACGGCGGCCTACAGCAGGCCCGCGTCCGGTACTACGACGCCGACGCCCGCCGCCCCGGCCTGCCGCCCTCGGTCGCGGCGCTGGTCTCCAGCATCGATCCGCAAGCCACCGTCGTGGAACTGGTCAACCTCGACCCGAGCGATGGGCACACGCTCGTCGTGCAGGCCGGAGCCTTTGCGGAACACACCATTCGCTCGGTGCGGTACACGTTGTGCGAGGACCCGTCGTGGATCGGCGACCTCTACGACTACGGCCACCGCCAACCCACCGAGGAGACATCCGAGCCGGTCGAGTTCGACGGACCGTGGCTCGCGGTCGAACTTCCCCGCTCCACGCGCATACGACTCTCCCTGCGACTCGAACTGCGCACCCGCCCGCAGACCTACCGCACCCCTTTCGACGACTGACCGAGGGCGACGAGGCAGGCCGTGCCCGCGCGCGACAGCCGGACGGTGAGTTCGCCGTCACGCACCTCCAAGCGCGCCGTGGCGTCGCCGTCGGCCGGAAACAGGATGCTGGCACGCACGTCATGGCCGCGCAGATGAGGGATCGTCAGCACCCTGCCTGACTCCGTACGGTCTGACTCGGTACTGTCCGAATCCGCACTGTCGCGGCGCCACAGCGTCAGATAGGTCGTCGCCGTGCCGCGCAGGCCGAGGGCGATCCACGCGTCGTTCCAGGCGGGCAGTCCGAGCGGCCAGAACGGCAGCGCGGCCGGGATGTCGGCGCGGACGCGCTTGTAGACAGACAGTGCTTCGGCGACCTGAGCCCGCTGATCGGGGCTCATGCGGTTGAGGTGGCCGGACAGGTGGATGCGGCCGAGGAGCGCATTGCACAGCGTGAAGGCGATTTCGTCGTCGGTGTGCTCTGGTTGCGGATAGGCCCACGACGCGGCCTGCTCGGGCGCGATCGACGCGGGGGCCGCGGCGGCGATCGGCGCGTAGCGGTAAGGGTCCTGTTGGTCGCTGGTCGACTGGAGTTGCAGGCGCGCGAGTAGCGCGTAGTCGGCACGTGCGCCGCCCGAGCCGCAGTTCTCCAGGGTCAGCCCGGGATGGCGATCAAGCAGCGAGTCGAGCCACGCGAGGTGTGCCCGGTGGTGGCCGAGCAGGCCCGATCCCGCGCTGTCCGCGCCGACGTCGGTGCCGGGGCCCGCGTTGACGTTGTAGTCGAACTTGAAGTACCCGATGCCGTAATCGGCGATCAGCCGATCCACCACACCGTCCAGGTGCGCCACGGCCGCCGGGTGGCGCAGATCAAGGTGGTAGCGGCCGTTCTCGACCACCCGGACGCCGCCGCGTTGGAAGAACGCGTCTTCCGGCAGTGAGGTCGCCAGGGGGCTGCGTACGCCTACGACTTCGGGCTCCAGCCACAGCCCCGGCGTCATGCCGTGCGCGCGGATCCGATCGGCGATCTCGGTAAAACCGCCAGGGAAGCGTGAGCGTGCCTCGCGCCACTCGCCGACGCTGTCCCACCAGCCGTTCGCGTCGTCGTCGTACCAGCCGGCGTCGATCACGAACACCTCGGCGCCGACCTCGGCCGCGGCGTCGATCAGCGGCAGTAGTTTCGCCGTGGTCGGATCACCCATCAGGGTGTTCATGTAGTCGTTGAAGATGACCGGCAGCGTCGTGTGATCGGGGTGGGGTCGGCGCAGCGCGCGCCGGTAGGCGGTCAGTTCGCCGATCGCGGAGGCGAGGTCGACCCCGACCGCGACGGCGGCTGGGACAGTGGTGAACGTGTCTGCGGGTTCGAGCACGTGCCGCCAGTGGTGGTCGCGGTCGGTCGGGCCGAGCAGTGCGAGATAGGCGGCGCCCTCGTGTTCGCCGAGTTCCCAGCGCCAGCCGCCGCTGCTCTCAACCTGCCACGCGAGCGTTCGGCCAGCGACTCGGTCCGTGAGCGCGCCCATGGGCAGGTGATGCGCGGTCGACCACGTGCCCTGGCTCGCGCGGTGGAATTCGGTGCGCGGGTCGTGGCCGTGCAACCGGCTGCTCGTGTCGACTAGCAGTTCGCGCAGCGGCTGGCACCGCCAGCGGCTCTCCGCGAGCCAGTCGTTCTCCGCGTGCCAGAGATCGAAGTCGGCGAGCCGGTCGCCTTCGCTCGTCGCACGACCGGCCAGGCCGCCGAGTACGAATGAGGAGACGCTCTCGACGACGAGGGGGCGGGTGCCCGCGTTGACCATCGTCACGTGCGTCTGAAGTGCCGCGACGCCGTCGCAGCGGCGCAGGTACAGCGAGGCGTTCAGTCCCGTGTCCGGGTCGGCCAGGTCCACGCGCAACTCGGGCCACGAACCGTCA
The DNA here is from genome assembly GCA_963714445.1 of uncultured Actinomycetota bacterium. Lineage (GTDB taxonomy): Bacteria > Actinomycetota > Actinomycetes > Streptomycetales > Catenulisporaceae > Actinocrinis. The sequence goes on along the minus strand of CAVQPP010000255.1, from coordinate 19,238 downwards.
CTCAGCTCCTCATGGCCCTGATACAGCAGCCGCGCTCCGGCGGCTGTCCGCACGCTGCGGTCGGCGGACCAGCTCCGCGTCTCACCGGCGAACCGCGCCTCGATCAACGGCAGCGTGCCGGAGGCCTGCATGCAGTGCAATCTGGCCACGCGATCGGCGCCGACCTGGATCTCAAGGCCGAGTTCCGCGCCCCACGCGATAGTTGCCGGGGTGCTGAGCTCCGGATCGGCCGGGTGAGTGGTCGCCTCGGGCACGGATCGCTCCTTGTTGCGAACGTACTGCGTCCCGTGGCCGACGAGTGCGGCGTCGGCCACGGGACGGCTCTGGTTTGCTGCGCTATCCGAGGGTCCATTGCTGGTTGCTGCCGCCGTTGCACTGCCAGAGTTCGACCAGTGCTCCGTTGGCGGTTCCGGCGCCGGTCACATCCAGGCAGAGGCCTGACTGCGCGCCGGTGATGGTGCCGTTGGAGTTGATGTTCCACTGCTGGTTGCTCTGGCCGTTGCACGACCAGATGATCGCCTTGGTGCCGTTCGTGGTGCCCTGGCCGTTGGCGTCCAGGCACACGGTCTGGCCGCCGACAGTGACGGTCAGCGCGCCGGAGGACGTGTGGGTCCAGGTCTGGTTCGCGGGCCGTTGCAGTTGTAGATCTGCTGCTGCGTACCGCCGGTCGTGGTCGAGTTCGGGTCGTCCAGGCACTTGCCCGCACCGACCGCGTGCAACGGACCAGTGCTGCCACCGGTGCTGCCACCGGTGCCGTAGCCGGCGGCGACGATGTTCGCCTGGACCGCGGCTTCAGTGGCGGCCGAGGGGTAGCCGCTCGTCATGGCACCCTCGTAGAAGGTGCCCTGCGCGCCGTCGCTGTTGTCACCGCCGGTGCCCAGGATGATGGCGCCCTGCTTGCGCATCGGGTTGTAGCCCGACGCGTTGGGCCGCGCGCCATCATAGAAGGTGGACAGTGCGCCGGACTGCGCGTTGGCGCCCTTGATCGACCAGTGGTTCGGGCCGCCGTCGACGATGGCGGTCATGTACCGGTAGTTGATCGTCGGGTCGTTGGCGTTGAAGCCGGCGCTCAGGCCGGTGAACAGGCCGTTCTCCAGGTCGGCGTAGATCCACGGGCCGTTGCCGGAGCCGTAGCCCCACACGCGTATGTTGCCGAAGGAGATGGCTTCCATGGTGCCGTTGCCGTCGTCGCGGCTGTTGGTCTCGGCGTTGCCGTAGTCGAAGCAGCAGCCGCCGTTGAAGTGCGTGCCGTCGAAGATGGCGTATTCGCCCTCGGGGTTGTCGCCCGTGGCGGTGCCGGTCGCGGAGTTGTCGCGGTAGCCGGTGCCTGGCGGGATGAAGACGCCGTACGCCTTCGCGCCGTTGAGCACCGTGGGTGCGGCCGTGGCGTTCGCGAGGTTGTCCGGGCCCGGCGCGGCGCCGCCCGCGGGCGCGTCCGTCAGGTTGTTGTTACGCCCGGACTGGTCGTAGATGATCGTGATGACGCAGCTCGTGCCGGCGCAGAACGAGTCCTGCGCGGCCGCGTTGGCCACGCCTCCCGCGCTGACCACGCCGATGTTCGTCGTCGCGCCGTCGGAGGAGCGGCGCACCTGGTACAGCGAGCCGCTGTACGACCCGTACAAAGCGCGCGTCGTGCTGTGCGCGGCCACACACGGTGTACCGCCGGCGGCGTAGATATCACACGGTCCCTGCGCGGCAGCCTGCGCGGAACCGGTCATGGCCACGGCGGTGCCGACGAGCCCGCCGAGGACGACCGCGGCTGCGGCCCCGACCCTGGCGAGTCTCGCGCGGCTTGTCGATGCGCTTACGTTCATGCGGTCTCCCTGCTCCACTTTGAGCATGAATGTCCATTGTTAGCGCTAACACTTCGGACCCGCCGAGATGCCAGTTCGCGACAGGATGGCCCGAGATGCTTCGGCATGCAGACGTTGCCCGACACCCGGTGATCTGTCAAGCACTGGCGAAAATTCCGCGGCCGCGGTAAGCGGACGGCAGCTCGGCCGAGGTAACTTTCACGCTACTTGACGTAGATTGCGATCGAGGGTTTCCTACAATTCACAGCCTCGCTACGGGTCGGGTGCCGGATCGCCCTGGAGGCTGCTCCCCAATCGGCGGTGGCGGCCGCCGATATCGCCACGCGCGCATTCCGATCGCCGTGTTTCGAAACGCTTCGAAAACTTCCTTGTTTCGAAAACCCGGCATGCCGGCGCGCCCGCGCTTTTCATACACACTGTCACCCACACGCAACCACTGGAGGTCAACGATGACCCCGGGTAAACGACTGCTCCGATCACGCCGCGCCCGGCTCGGCACACTCGCCGTCGCCGTGGCCGCCGCCACCGCGCCGATTCTCGCGATGACGGCGGCCGCCCCCGCCCAGGCGGCCACGACGCTGCGCGTGCTCGCCGAAGGGCACGGAAAGTACTTCGGCACCGAGATGACGGGAGGCATGCCGTCGAACCCGACGATCTCGAATCTCGCGGGCGCCCAGTTCGACATGGTCACCCCCGGCAACGAGATGAAGTGGGACACCACCGAGCCGTCCAACGGCTCGTACAACTTCGGCCCCGGCGACAACATCGTGAACTGGGCCCGAGGGTTCAACATGCGCGTGCGCGGCCACAACCTGGTCTGGCACAGCCAGCTGCCCGGCTGGGTCAGCAGCCTGCCGCTGAACCAGGTGCAGGGCGCGATGGAAGCGCACATCACCACCGAGGCCACGCACTACAAGGGCGAGGTCTACGCCTGGGACGTGGTCAATGAGCCGTTCAACGAGGACGGCACGCTGCGCCATGACGTCTTCTACAACGCGATGGGCACCGGGTATCTCGCGGACGCGATCCGTACCGCGCACAACGCGGACCCGAACGCCAAGCTGTACCTGAACGACTACAACATCGAGGGCGAGAACGCCAAGAGCAACGGGATGTACTCGCTGGCGCAGTCCCTGCTCGCGCAGGGCGTGCCGCTGAACGGAATCGGGCTGGAGAGCCACTTCATCGCCGGCCAGGTCCCAAGCACCCTGCAGGCGAACATGCAGCGCTTCGCCGCCCTCGGCCTGGACGTCGCGGTCACCGAACTCGACGACCGCGTCCAGCTACCCGCCACCAGCGGCGAACTCCAGCAGCAGGCCACTGATTACAGCAACATCGTCAAGGCCTGCCTGGCCGTCACCCGCTGCGTCGGGATCAGCCAGTGGGGCGTCGGCGACGCGGACTCCTGGATCCCGGGCACCTTCTCCGGGTACGGCGCGGCGACGATGTACGACAACAACTACCAGCCCAAGCCGGCGTACAACGCCACCGTCACCGCGCTGAGCGGATCGACCAGCGGCAACACCGTGACGGTGTCGAGCCCCGGCAACCAGAGTGGCGCTGTGGGCACTCCCATCAGTGCCCTGCAGATCCACGCCACCGACTCGGCCGCAGGGCAGAGTCTGACCTACAGCGCCAACGGTCTGCCACCCGGCCTGTCGATCTCGTCGAGCGGCCTCATCTCCGGCACGCCGAGCAGCGGCGGCAGCTTCACCGTGACCGTCAACGCCACTGATTCCACCGGCGCGACCGGTTCCGCGACGTTCACTTGGAGCGTGAGTGGCGGCACTGGCGGCAGCACTGGTCCGCTACACGCGGTCGGTGCCGGCAAGTGCCTGGACGACCCGAACTCGAGCACGACCGGCGGTACGCAGCAGCAGATCTACAACTGCAACGGCCAAGCGAACCAGACCTGGACCCACACGTCCTCTGGCGCGCTGACCGTGACTGTCGGCGGACAGACCGTATGCCTGGACGCCAACGGCAAGGGCACCACCAACGGCACCAAGGCGATCATCTGGTCGTGCAACGGCCAGAGCAACCAGCAGTGGAACATCAACTCCAACGGCACCATCACCGGCGCGCAATCAGGCCTCTGCCTTGATGTGACCGGAGCGAGCACCGCAAACGGAGCACTGGTCGAACTCTGGCAGTGCAACGGCGGCAGCAACCAGCAATGGACCCTCGGATAAAGCTCGGGTTTCCCTGGCCGACACGATCCTGTGTCGGCCAGTCCTGTGTTAGCGTCCTGTGTTAGCGTTCACACAGCGCAGACAATGACGCCCATACCACGGCGCCGGCTCGGGAGTTCATTTGGACTACGACAATTCCAGCACCGCCGGGCGCGCGAAGAGGGTCAACGACAGAATCGACACCACAAAGCCGAATCCGGCGCGCGTGTATGACGTCTTCCTCGGCGGCCGGGACAACTACCCCGTGGACCGCGAGGCTACGGCGTCGTCGGCCGCAAGGTGTGGGCGGGGCTGAGCTGACAGCCGATCAGTCGGCTGAGATCACGCGGCCGCTTCGGGGGTCACGCGCAGCACCGGCAGCGTGGCGTCAGCGGCGTTCTCCGGCAGGCGGACGGTCAGGACGTGCGCGCCGCGTTCGAATTCGAGCGGTTCGGAGTGGCCGAGCAGGTGCACAGAGCCGATCTCGGCGGGGTAGAGGGTCAGCTCGCGGCCGAGCGAGTGCACGTCGATCCGTCCATTCTGGGTGCCACCGAGGGCGATCACGTACAGGTGGCCATCGCGGGTGGTGAAGCGCAGATCGGCCGGGCCGTAGTCGGGCTGCGTGCTATCGGTGAACTGGCCCTCGGACACGCGCGTCGGCCCTTCGCCGTAGACGGTCCAGGGTCGGCTGGCGTAAATCGCCTCGCCGTTGACGTTCAGCCACGCGCCGATCTCGCGCAGCAGTTGCGCTTCAGGCTCCGGGATCGTCCCGTCGGCTCGGGGGCCCACGTTGAGCAGCAGGCAGCCGTTCTTGCTGACGACGTCCACGAGCGTGGAGAGCAGTTCATTCGTGTTCTTGTAGTCGTGGTTGTCGACGTAGCCCCACGACGTGCGCGAGACAGCGGTGTCGGACTGCCAGGGATCGGGACGCAGTGTGGCGCTCGCGCCACGTTCGACGTCGAAGACCGCCGTGCCGGGTGCGAAGGCGTCGTGCTTGTAGGGCACGACCACGCCTCGTTGCCAAGCTGCGGCCTTGTTGTAGTAGTACGCGGCGAGCCGGGGCAGGTACGGCTTGAAGGCCGGTTGGTGGATCCACCAGTCGAAGTACAGCACTTGCGGCTCGTAGCGCTCGATCAGTTCGGCGGTGCGGGCCAGCCAGTCCTCCACGAACTGCGGGCTCGGCGGCAGCTCCCGCGGCTGGGCGGGGCCATAGAAGCCGGCGTGCTTGCCCGCGCGCACATCCGAGTCGAAGTTCATGCCGCCGTTCATGAACCACCAGTGCTCGGCGCGGTGCGAGGAGAGCCCGAAGACCATCGAGTGCGCCCGCACCGCCTCGGCCAGCTGCCCGATCACGTCGCGCTGCGGTCCCATCGCCGCGGCGTTCCATGCAGTCAGGGCACTGTCATACATCGCGAAGCCATCGTGGTGCTCGGCCACCGGCACCACGTACTGCGCGCCAGCCTGCCGGAAGAGGGCCGCCCAGCCGTCGGGGTCGAAGTTCGCGCCGGTCAGCTTCGGTATCAGGTCTTTGTAGCCGAACTGGTCCGGTGGGCCGTACGTCTTGCGGTGGTGCTCGAACTCCGGCTGCCCGGCCACGTACATGTTGCGCGAGTACCACTCGTTGCCGAACTCGGGCACGCAGTACGGCCCCCAGTGCACGAAGATGCCGAACTTCGCGTCGCGGAACCAGTCGGGGACCTGGTAACCGCTCAGCGAATCCCAGGTCGCGTCGAACGGGCCCTGCGTCACGGTCTCATCGACGGCGCGCAGGAAATCGGCCGCGGTCTTCATTGATCCTCATATTCGAACCAGTCGAAATGGACGGTGCCGGTCGCGGCGTACACGCCGATGACCCGGCCGGTGAAACCGCCGGCGACTTCGGTGGAGAGGTAACGGCCGTCGAGTTCGGCGAGGGAGGAGAACCTGCCGTCCGCGTCCTCGACGCCGAGGGACACGGTGTCAGGGCCATGCCGCGGATCCCGGGACTCGATCGGGACGGTGCGGATGGCGAGGACCACTGGTCCTTCAGGCACCGCGCGCGCGGCCACCGGTGTCCGCAGCGTGCCGACGCGGGCGAACACGCATACCTTGCCGAGCTCGGCCTCGATCTCGTAGTGGTGCTGTTCATCGAGGCGGACGGCCAGGCCGCCGCTTCCGTCCGCCAGGTCGATCAGGGTACGCACTCGGCAGGCGTGGTGCTGCTGGCGGCGGCCGACGAAGTTGACGTCGAGGTCGTCGAGCGACTGATCACGGGCGCGCAGAGTCAGCCAGCCGGGGCGGTCCTTCGTCGTGCAGTCCTCGGCGGGGCGGTGGCGCAGCGAGATCCAGGATTGCGCCAACTGCGTCGCGTCGAAGTCGTCGCGCGCCAGTGCGGCCGTGCTTGGGTGCAACGGCCAGGGGAGGTCAGACAAGACCTCAGGCAGGTCGACTCGCGGCCAGCCGTCGACCCATTCGACCCGGGCCAGGAAGGTCTCGCGGCCAAGCACGTGCCAGCCGGGCGTGCCGCCCCGCATTCGCGCGCCGAGCAGGACCATGCACCACGAGCCGTCGGGCGCTTGCACCAGATCCGCGTGGCCGGTGTTCTGAATCGGATGGTCGATGCCGCGGTGCGTCAGGACTGGGTTCGCCGGGCACGGTTCGAACGGACCGGTCGGCGCCGGGCCGCGGGCGATCGACACGCTGTGGTTGCTCTCGGTGCCACCCTCGGCGATCAGCAGATACCAGTATTCGCCGATGCGGTAGAGGTGCGGCGCCTCCGGGGCCTTGGCTCCCGGCGTGCCGGACCAGATGCGACGCGGCTCACCGAACGTCTCGCCGGTCACCGGATCGATGCGGATCTGTTCGACCCCTGCGTAGGTGCACCAGCAGGTGCCGTCCTGGTCCCAGGCCAGATCCGGGTCGATGCCGCGGATTGCGGGCAGGCGGACGGGCTCGGACCACGAGCCGGCCGGGTCGGTCGTGGTGAACAGCAGATTGCCTTCGCCGCGGCTCACGTTCGTGACGATCAGCCAGAACTCGCCGTTGTGGTGCCTGATCGTGGGTGCGTAGATGCCGCCGGAGGATCCGGCGTCGGGCGTCAGCAGCAGCTGGCTCGGGCGATCGAGGGCGTTGCCGATCTGCGTCCAGTGCACCAGGTCCCGGCTGTGGAAGACCGGAATGCCGGGGAAGTACTCGAAGCTCGAGCACGCCAGGTAGTAGTCCTCCCCCACCCGGCAGACGCTCGGATCGGGGTGGAACCCCGCGACTATGGGATTGCGGGCAGTCTCATCGCGGACGTGCTCGTCCACTGGTCTCGTCACGTCGAGGAAGTTAGTCGAAGCGCTTCGATGCCGCAACTGGACACCAGCGACCTGCTCGGTCTAGTCTTCTTGGACAAACTCCGGCGCGAACTACCGGAGCAAACATCGAAGCGCTTCGCTGACCGTGAGCACCGTCTACGATGAGCAGCGCCGACCTCGCCGCCCGCCGCCCGCGCTCGAGGTCCAACCGCGACGGGCTCTGGAGGACTGCGATGGTGACGATTGCGGAGGTCGCCCGCCAAGCGGGCGTCTCACCTTCCACAGTGTCCTACGTGCTGTCCCGGAAACGCTCCATCTCCGTGGAAACGCGCAGCAAGGTGGAGGCGGCCATCGAGGCGCTGGGCTACCACCCGAACGCCGGGGCCAGGGCATTGGCCTCGAACCGCTCGAACATCCTCGCCCTGATGGTGCCGCTGCGCAGCGACATGTACGTGCCCGTGATCATGGAGATCGCGATGGCGGTGACCACCGAGGCTCGCGAGTTCGGGCAGGACGTGCTGCTGCTGACCAACGACGAGGGCACCGCCGGAGTGCGCCGGGTCGTCGGCAGCGGGCTGGCCGACGCGATGATCCTGATGGACATCGAGTTGGACGACGATCGCCTGCCGGTGCTGCGCGAGGCCGACACCCCGGCGGTACTGATCGGCGTGCCGCGCGATCCCTCCGGCCTGGCCTGCGTGGACCTGGACTTCGAGGCGACCGGCGCGGCCTGCGTCGACCATCTCGCCGACCTCGGGCACCGCGACGTCGCGCTGATCGGCGAGAGTGAAAGCGTCTACCGGCGGCACACCGGGTTCGCCGCGCTCACGCTCGCGGGCTTCCAGCGCCGCGCCGCCGAGCGCGGGCTGCGCGCCGTGCACCGGCCGTGTGAGGGCACGTATGAATCCACAGCCGGAGTGCTGGCGCGCATCCTGGAGGAGCGGCCGAGTACCAGCGGGTTCGTGGTGCAGAACGAATCGGCCATCCCGCCGCTGCTGAGCCTGCTGCGGCTTTCCGGCCGCGTGGTGCCGGAGGACACCAGTGTGGTGGCGATCTGCCCTGACCAAGTCGCCCTGCAGGCCGCACCCCGGCTGACCAGCGTCTCCATCCCCGCCGAGGAGATGGGGCGGCGCGCCGTACGCCTGGCGATGGCGCGCCTCGAAGGCGACCACGCCTCGTCCGTCTCGCTGCTGCCGCCGAAGCTGACGGTCCGGGACTCCAGCGCCGCCCGCGTCTAAGGACCTGCGTCTAAGAACAACACGGCCTAACAACCACCGCGCCTCACGACCACAGCGTCCGAGAACCACTGCGCTGCCCGAGCCTGCGCGCTCGGGCGGGCTGTCCACGCCCGCATCCGCATGGAAGGTCTTCAATGTCTGACGAAGCGCCGCTCGCCTCCGTCGCCAACGGGGAGGGCTCGTTCCGCACGGTCCCCGGCGGCCTGGAGTGGACCGCCCACCAGGAAACCCTGCGGATCGAGGCGTGGGGCCCGGACGCGCTGCGCGTGCGGGCGAGAGTCGGCGGTCCGATCCTCGAGGGCCTGCCCGGGGCGCTGCTTGACGGCGCGTCAGAGACCGGCGAGGCCGGTCCCGCCGTGACGGTCGGATCCGGGGAGGCCACCGTCGTCCACGGCGCGATCGCCGCGACGATCTCGCGCGACGGCCGCATCTCCTTCGTTCGGGCGTCCGACGGCGAGGAACTGCTGGCCGAGCAGGACGCGCACTTCTGGTGGCCGGGCCCGCGCTTGCGTACTGCGCAGGGCAACGGATACGCCCGGCTCGAGCAGCGCTTCACCGCTTATCCGGGCGAGAAGTTGTACGGCCTCGGCCAGCACCAACACGGCCTTTACGACCAGAAGGGCGCCGTCATCGAGCTGGTGCAGCGCAACGCGGAGGTCTCCATTCCCTTCCTGCTCTCCTCGCGCGGCTACGGCCTGCTGTGGAACAACCCGGCGATCGGGCGGGTCGAGCTCGCGGTCAACGGCACGCGGTGGGTCGCCGACAGCGCCCGGCAACTCGACTACTGGATCACCGCCGGCAGCCCCGCGCAGATCCAGCGCCGCTACGCCGACGCCACCGGACACACGCCGGTGCTGCCCGAGTGGGCCGCCGGCTTCTGGCAGTGCAAGCTGCGCTACAAGTCGCAGGAGGAGCTGCTCGAGGTCGCTCGCGAGTACCGCAAGCGCGAGATTGCGCTGGACGTGATCGTGGCGGACTTCTTCCACTGGACACACCTGGGCGAGTGGCGGTTCGACCCGGCCGAGTGGCCCGATCCGCAGGCCGCGGTCAAGGAACTGGCCGAGCAGGGCACCAAGCTGATGGTCTCGGTCTGGCCGTCGGTCAGCCCGCTGTCCGAGTTCCACGCCGAGATGGAGCGGCGCGGCTTGTTCATCGGCACCGAATTCGGCCCGGTCGCGCACGCCGACTGGCCGGACAAGGGCGTGGAGAAGACGGTCCAGGTAGCGTTCTACGACGCGACCAACCCGGCGGCGCGCGAATTCGTCTGGTCGAAGATCCGCGAGAACTATCTGGCGCTCGGTATCGAGGTCTTCTGGGCGGACGCGTGCGAGCCGGAGCTCAAGCCGCACTTCGCGGCGAACCTGCGCTACCACGCGGGACCTGGGCTGGAAGTCGGCAACCTGTACCCGCGGGAGAACTCGCGGATGTTCTACGAGGGCATGCACGCGGCGGGCAGGGCCGAGGTGGTCACGCTCAACCGCTCGGCATGGGCCGGCTCCCAGCGCTACGGCGCGATCCTGTGGTCCGGCGACATATTCACCGACTTCGCCACGCTGCGCAGGCAGATCCCGGCGGGCCTGAACGCGGCGGTGAGCGGAATCCCGTGGTGGAACACCGACATCGGCGGCTTCCACGGCGGCGACCCGACCTCGCCCGACTACCGCGAGCTGATGGTGCGCTGGTTCCAGTTCGGCGCGTTCAGCCCGATCTTCCGGCTGCACGGCGACCGTTATCCCACCAGCGGGCCGTTCGGCCCGGACATGACCGGCGCGCCGAACGAGATCTGGTCCTACGGCGAGCAGGCCGCGCGGATCATGGCCGACTACATCAGCCTGCGCATCCGCCTCAAGCCCTACATTCTCGACGTGATGCGCGAAGCCCACGACAGCGGCCTGACACCGATGCGGCCGTACTTCGTGGAGTTCCCCGACGATCCGAACGCGTGGGACGTCGACACCGCGTACATGTTCGGCCGCGACCTGCTAGTCGCCCCGGTACTGGAGCCCGATGCGCGCGCCTGGGACGTATACCTTCCCGTTGGCGCGACGTGGACGGACGCGTGGACCGGGGACGGATACTCAGGCGGCCAGACGGTGACCGTTGAAGCGCCGCTCGAGCGGATACCGCTGTTCCTGCGGGATGGGGCGCAGTTGCCGATCAGGGGCTGAGCTCGGGCGGCTACGATCGCCGCTAGCCCTTGATGGCTCCGGTGAGACCACCGACGATGCGGCGCTCGGCGAGGGCGAGGAATCCGAGTGCCGGCAGCATCGAGAGACCCGTGAAGGCGAGCACTCGCGCGGTGTCCTGGTTGTACTGCGACTGGAAGGTCGCGACGCCCAGCGGCAGCGTGAAGTGGCTCTGGTCGTTGAACACCAGCAGCGGCAGCAGGTACGCGTTCCAGCTGATGACGAACGCCAGGATGGCCACCGTGGTCAGCGCGGGGCCGCTGAGCGGCAGCAGGATCCGCCAGAAGAAGCCGAGCCGGCTCGCGCCGTCGAGCACCGCGGCGTCCTCGAGCTCGCCCGGGATGGCGCGCATGAACGGCCGCAGGATCACGATCGTGGCCGGCAGCGAGAACGCCGCCTCGGGGATCGCCACGCCCCACATGTTCTCCAGCAGCCCGATCTGACGCAGCAGCAGATAGAGCGGGAGGGACGCCACGCCGAGCGGGAAGAGCAGGCCGATGGTGAACAGCCCGTAGAGCGCATCGCGGCCGCGGAAGGTGTAGCGGGACAGCGCGAAGGAGGCCGTCGACCCGACGCCGACCGCGACGCCGGTGGCGATCACCGCGATCAGCACGCTGTTCTTCAGGAACTGCCAGAAGATCGAGGAGGAAAGGATGTCGCTGTAGTTCGACCAGACCCAGGGGCTGGGCAGCCCGGTCGGGTTCGAGTTGATCTGCGCGTTCGTGCGGAAGCCGCCCACGAAGACGTACAGCAGCGGGACGATCGTGACCCCGATGACCACGATCGCCGCCAGATACGCGAACGACGTCCCCGGCGAGGCCCGGCGCCGGCTCCGGTGCGGTTCGGGCGCCGCGCGGCGCCCGTCGCTGATCGCGTTGACAGCAGCGGACATGGCCGGCGGTCACCCCACCATCCGGGTCAGCGCGCCCTCGGTGTCGCGGCGCAGCACGAAGCGCTGGTAGATCAGCGCGAAGACGAAGCAGATGATGAACAGGATCACCGCGACCGCGCTGCCGTACCCGAACTCGTAACGGCGGAAGCCGAAGTCGATCAGGTACGTCGCCATCGTGGAGGACGCGTTGGCCGGGCCGCCCAGCGTCATGATCCAGACCAGGTCGAACAGCTGCAGCGAGCCGATCACCGCCAGGAAGATCCAGATCCTGATGGTCGGCCCGAGCAGCGGCAGCACGATGTGCCTGGTGGTCTGCCACGAGGAGGCCCCGTCGATCGCGGCCACCTCCCGCAGCTCGACCGGGACCCCCTGCAGTCCCGCGAGCAGCAGGATGATGCCGAAACCGATGAACTTCCAGGTCGCCACCACGAACAGCGTGTAGAGCACTATGTGCGTGTCGGCCAGCCACTGCTGCACCAGCGAGCCGAGCCCGACCGCGCGCAGCGACTGGTCGGCGAAGCCGCCCGGCTGCAGGAGCAGCAGCCAGATGACCGCGGTGATCGCCTCGGAGAGCACGTACGGTGCGAACACCACGAGGCGCAGGAACGCCCTGCCGCGCAGGTTGCGGTTGAGCAGCAGCGCCAGCCCGATGCTCAGCGGCAGCTGGAGCGCGACGGAAAGTCCCGCGATGATCAGGTTGTGCACGACCGACTGCTGAAAGACGTGGCCGGTGATCGCGTCGTGGTAGTTCTGGATGCCCACGAAGTGGTTCAGCGGCCCGAAGCCGTTCCAGTCGTAGAAGCTGTCGTACGCGGCCACGCCGATCGGGGCCAGCACGAAGCCGAGGAAGAGCACCAGCGCCGGGGTGAGCAGCAGCGCCAGTTCCAGCCGCTTGCGCGCTGAGCCGGGCCGCCGCCGGGCCGGCCGCGCCGCGGGGTCTCGGCCGACCGCGTCTTGGTAGCCCTCCGCCATCTGGTAGCCCCCGGAGGCTCGATCGCTGATCCGGGCTTCGCTCATGACCTGCCTCTCGTCGCCTTCGGCCTGCCGTTCGCCGCGCGTCCCGGGCAGGCGGCGGGTGTGACGCCGCCTGCCCGGGCGTTAGGGGGTGCAGGAACTACTTGCCGCCGGAGTTGGCGTTCGTGACGCTCTGCACGATGGTCTGGGACGTGCCCTGGCCGGCGAAGAAGTTGGCGACGGCGCTGTCCAGCGACTGGCCGACGTTCGTCGGGAAGGCGATGTCGAAGTAGAGCTGGATGTACGAAGCCTTCGACGCGTACGAGGAGACGGACTGGATGGTCGGCTCGGTCAGCGCCGAGTCAGCCGCGGGGTTCGCCGGCAGGCCGAGGCCGTCGGCGGCGACCTTGTCCTGGATCGCCGGACTGGCCAGGTACTTGAGGAAGTCGGCGCAGGCGGCCGTCGCCTTCGTGGTGCAGGAGAAACCGTCGCCGCCGCCGAGCGCCACGCTCGGATCGCCGCCCCCGCCGGTCACCGCGGGGAACGGGAACCAGCCGAGCTGCGACTTGAAGTTCCCGTTCGGCAGCAGGCCGACCATCGTGGACAGCTCCCAGTCGCCCTGCAGCTCCATCGCCGCCTTACCGCCGGCGATCATGCCGGCGGAGCTGCCCGCACCCTGCTGCGCGGGGGTGCTGAGGAAGGCGGTCTGGAACGGGTTGGTGGCCAGGAACGCCTTGAGGTCGTCGCCTGCCTTCGTCCAGCACGGGTCGTCCAGCTTGAGCGACTTCGCGGCGGCCTTCATCGTGGCAACGGAGCATTCGCGTACTGCGAAGTAGTCCCAGTAGAACGCGTCCGGCCACTTGTCCTTGCTGCCGATGGCGACCGGGGCGATGCCGTGCTGCTTGAGCTTGGCCACGTCCGCGTTGAAGTCGTCCATCGTGGCCGGCGGGGCGGTGATGCCCGCCTGGGCGAACAGGTCCTTGCGATACCAGAACCCGACGACGTGCAGGTCGTAGGGGACGCCGTACTGCTTGCCGTCGCTGGACTGCCAGCCCTGCGCGGTAGCGCCGAGTTCGCTGATCCAGGGCGAGACCAGCGAGGTGAGGTCCATGACCTTGCCGGAGGTGACCTGACTGCCGATCGCGCCGCCGCCCCACTGCTGGTAGATCTCCGGCGGGCTGGCGCCCTCCAGGGCGGCCGGCACCTTCGTGGTGAACTGCTCGTTCTGGATCGGGTCGACGGTGAAAGTTACCTTCGGGTGCGCCGCGTGATACGAGGTCGCGGCCTGCTGCCAGAGGCTCTTGACCGGATCCGTCGTGCCGTTGTGCCACCAGGTCAGGTTGACCGGGCCGTCGGCGTTCGACGAGCTGGGCGAGCCGGCGCCGCCGCTGTTGCTGCTGCACGCCGCCGCGGTGAGGGCAAGTACGGTTGTGAGCGCGAACACTGTGCGGGCACGCGCGCCTGAACTGCGGATTCTGCGCATGAGTGGTCCGTTCCTGACGACGTCGGCCGAACTGGACCGGGCGTGTTGAGCCCAGGATGCCGATGAGTCTGGGGCGTTACCGGGATCGTGTCAATCGTTGTCGATAACGTTTTACACAGCTACGCTGAGCCGGTGCAACCAAGCTCCCGGGTCACCATCCGCGACGTCGCCGCGCAAGCCGGCGTGTCGATCGCGACCGTCTCCAAAGTGATCAACCAGCGGTACGGGGTGTCCGCGGAGACGTTCGCCCGGGTGCGAGCCGTCATCGACGAGCTCGGATACGAGGCCAGCCTGGTCGCGCAGAGCCTGCGCAACCATCGCACCAACGTGATCGGCATCCTGGTCGCCGATCTGGAGCCGTTCAGCACCGAACTGCTCAAGGGCGCGGGCGACGCGATCCGCGGCACCGGATTCGAGCTGGTCGTCTACTCGGCCGGCGGCCGCACTGGCGACCACATCGGCTGGGAGCGCAGGTACCTCTCGCGGCTGAGCGGCACGCTGGTGGACGGTGCGGTGCTGGTCACGCCGACAGTGGTGGACGTGCAGTACGGTGCGCCGGTGGTCGCGGTCGATCCGCACACCGGCCCTACCGACATGCCGACCATCGACTCGGACAACCTGCACGGCGCGCGCCTGGCCACCGAGCATCTGCTCGGGCTCGGGCACCGCCGGATCGCGATGCTCTCCGGGCGCCCCGACCTGCAGTCGGCGCAACTGCGCGAGCGCGGCTACCGGGAGGCGTTGGCGGCGGCGGGCGTCCCGGTGGACGAGCGGCTGATCCAGGTCGGCGAATACGACCCGGAGGTCTCGGTCAAGCCGGCCCGGGAACTGCTCGGTTCGCCCCATCGCCCCACCGCGGTGTTCGCCGCCAACGACCTGTCGGCGATCGCGACCATCGAGGTGGCGCGCGAGCTGGGTCTGCGGGTGCCGCAGGACCTCTCGATCGTCGGCTTCGACAACATCCCCGAGTCAGTGCTCTGCTCTCCCCCGCTGACCACGGTGGACCAGCCCATCCGCACCATGGGCCAGCGGGCGATCGAGATGCTGGTGCGGCTGATCCGCGGCGAGACGCCGCAGGAGACGCACATCACGCTCGCGACGAAGCTGGTCGTGCGGCAGTCGACCAGCGCAATTCAATGAACGGCCTTATACCGCACGCGTGACGGACGGACCTTACGTGGCTATAGACGAGCAAGTGACCGCCGAGGTCTGGCGCGATCCGGCGATCGCGGCCGGCCAGCGGGTCAGCGACCTGATGTCCCGGATGAATCCGCGGGAGAAACTGGCCCAGCTCTACGGCGTCTGGGTCGGCATCGACGACGCGGGCGGCGAAATGGCGCCGCATCAGCACGAGCTGACCGCACCGGTCGCGGACTGGGACGAGCTGATCCGCGACGGGATCGGTCAGCTGACCCGGGCGTTCGGCACTCGGCCGGTCGAGCCGTCGGCCGGGGCGCGCGCGGTCGCCCGCACGCAGCGCCAGATCATGGCGGCCGGGCGGTTCGGCATACCGGCGGTCGTGCACGAGGAGATCCTGACCGGCCTCGCGGCGTGGCGCGCGACGATATACCCGTCGCCGCTGTGCTGGGGTGCGAGCTTCGATCCCGATCTGATCGAGGCGATGGGCGCGCAGATCGGCCGTACCGCGCGACGGCTCGGCGTGCACCAGGGCCTCGCGCCGGTGCTGGACGTGGCGCGGGATCTGCGTTGGGGGCGGGTCGAGGAGACGATCGGCGAGGATCCGTTCCTGGTCGGCGTGATCGGCAGCGCGTACGTGCGCGGCGTCGAGTCGGCAGGCGTGGTCGCGACGCTCAAGCACTTCGCGGGTCATGCGGCCTCCCGCGGCGGGCGGAACATGGCGCCGGTCTCGATCGGCGCGCGCGAACTGGCCGACGTGTTTCTGCCGCCGTTCGAGATGGCGCTGCGCGCTGGGGTGCGCTCGGTGATGAACGCCTATGTCGATCTCGACGGCGTCCCGGCGGCGAGCGACCCGGCGCTGTTCACCGACTTACTGCGCGGAGCGTACGGGTTCACCGGGACGGTGGTCGCGGACTACTTCTCGGTCAAGTTCCTGGAGACGCTGCACAACGTGGCCGGCTCGCCTGGCCAGGCGGCGGCGCTGGCGCTGACCGCGGGCATCGACGTCGAACTGCCGACGGTGAGCTGCTACGGCCAGCCGCTGCTGGACGCGATCGAGGCCGGGCAAGTGGACCTCGCGGCGGTCGACCGCGCGCTGGAGCGGGTGCTGCGGCAGAAGTGCGAGTTGGGTCTGCTCGACGCCGACTGGTCGCCGGAGCCGCAGGCTCTCACGGATGCCACCGGCGACGGTGACGTCGACCTCGACTCGGCGGATTCTCGCGCGCTCGCCCGCGAACTGGCGCAGCGTTCGATCGTGCTGCTGCGCAACGAGGACGACACGCTGCCGTTGGCGCCAGGCCGCCGAATAGCTCTTATCGGGCCCCGCGCGCACGAGGCGGGCGCGATGCTCGGCTGCTACTCGTTCCCGTTGCATGTCGGCGTGCACTACCCGGCCGTACCGATGGGCGTCGACGTTCCGACCCTCCTGGAAGCCCTGCGCGACGACGCGGCCGGCTATCAGCTCTCGTACGCGCAAGGCGTGCCCGTGCTGGGCGGCGATGACGCGGGCATCGACGAAGCAGTGCGCGCCGCACGAGACGCAGAGGTCTGCGTCGCGGTGCTCGGCGACCGGGCGGGTCTGTTCGGCGCGGGCACGTCGGGAGAGGGCTGCGACGCGACCGATCTGCGGCTGCCCGGCCGGCAGGAGGAACTGCTCGAGGCGCTGCTGGCCACTGGAACGCCCGTCGTGCTGGTGCTGCTCGTCGGGCGGCCGTACGAACTGTCCCGGCAGGTTGACCGGCTCGCGGCGATCGCCTGCGGCTTCTTTCCGGGCGAAGAGGGCGCGCACGCGCTGGCGGACGTGCTCGGCGGCCGGGTCAACCCGACCGGACGGCTGCCGATCGGGTTCCCGGCGGCCGGAGCGAATCAGCCCTCGACGTATCTCGCCGGGCCGCTCGGGCGCTCCAGTGACGTGAGCAGCGTCGAGCAGCCGATGTTGTTCCCGTTCGGCCACGGCCTGTCGTACGCCCCGGCGACGTGGGGCGACGTCGCGCTCGGCTCGCCGGCGTTGAGTTCTGCGACAGTGTGGCCGACGGACGGCACCTGCACACTGACCGTCACGCTGCACAACGACGCGCGGCTGCCGACAGCCGAAGTCGTACAGGTATATCTCCACGATCCGGTCGCCGAGGTGGTACGACCGGTTCAGCGCCTGATCGCCGCGCCCCGGGTCGATCTAGCGCCGGGCGAGGCCCGGACGGTGACGATCGAGCTGCACGCGGATCTGACCTCGTATACGGGACGCTCCGGCCGGCGCCAAGTCGATCCCGGCGAGGTCGAGCTGTGGATCGGCGCATCGAGCACTGACATCCGGGCGACGATCCCGGTGACGATGACCGGTGAGCGCCGCGAGGTCGGTTTCGACCGCGTAATGCTGCCCTCCGTCACGGTCACCGCGACCATCGATCAAGCTATCGCCGCGCGGGCTTAGTCCCCGCTGTGCTGATTTCAACACTGCTTCTGATTTCAACACCGCAAGAGTTGTGATCGAGCACGAACACGAAGTCGCCTCGCCGTATCGCCTCGACGCCGGCCGGCAGGCCCGGCAGCACCGGCTGCACTCCCGCCTTCTCGCAGGCCACTTCGAGCAGCCGGGCCAGCACCCGCTCCCGCGTCGGCAGGGTGGCGACGTA
The DNA here is from genome assembly GCA_963714445.1 of uncultured Actinomycetota bacterium. Lineage (GTDB taxonomy): Bacteria > Actinomycetota > Actinomycetes > Streptomycetales > Catenulisporaceae > Actinocrinis. Next base: position 1,452 of record CAVQPP010000255.1, on the reverse strand, counting down.
CCACGCGGTCCCGGCACCGTACGAGTGGGACAGCACCGCCGGGATTCCGGCCAGCGGACCGGACGCGATCCGCGCGAGCGGCGTGGCGCCGTCGGCGGTGAGCCACTCGCCCCAGCCGCTCGCCGTGAAGTCGCCCAACAGCTCCGAGCGCAGCTCTAGCGGTTGGTCGTCCGGCAACGGCCAATACTCCTCGATGCGCAGCCCCAGCAGCTCGCGGAACGGAGCGGGGTAGCCGCCGAGGCGGATGCGCTCCTCAGGGTCGGAGACGCCGGAGAACGGGCCCATCACCAGCGCGCCGCCGCGTTCCACATAGCCGACGAGATTGGCGGCGGCTTCGTCCGAGACCTGATACAGGTTGGGCACGACGACGAGCTTGTAACCGCCGAGATCCGTCTCGGGATGCGCGAAGTCGACCGTGACGTTCGCGCGCCACAGCGGCGTGTAGTACTCGCGCACCCGGTCCATGTACCGGAATCCGCTGTGCGGCTGGTGGTCGAGTTCCACCGCGCGCCACGTATCCCAGTCCATCACCATCGCCACGTCGGCCGGCACCCGGGAGCCGAGCACGTCGGACAGGCCGCCGAGCTCCTTGCCGAGTTCGCAGATCTCGCGGAAGACCCGCGAGTCGGGGCCGGCGTGCGGCAGCATCGCGCCGTGCGTGCGCTCGGCGCCCTGTTTCGAGGCGCGCCACTGGAAATACAGGATCCCGTCGGCGCCGCGCGCGAGCGCCTGCATCGACCACAGCCGGTTCAGGCCCGGGCGCTTCGGCATCGCAACATACTGATATCCGGCGCGGCTCGGCGTCTGCTCCATCAGCAGCCAGGACTTTCCGCCGCCGAGCGAGCGGGTCAGGTCCTGGGCCATCGCACCGTCGCGGGCGGCGTCGGGATCGCCCGGGTGCGGGTAGGAGTCGAGCGAGACGAAATCCTCGTGCGGGGCCCAGCTCCAGGAGTCGGTGGTCTTCAAGAAGCCGACGAAGTTCGTGGTGACCGGGATGGCTGGGTTGGCCTCGCGCACGATGTCGCGCTCTGACATGAAGCCTTCGAGCAGCAGGTCGGAGGTGAAGCGCTGGTAGTCGAGGTCTTGCGTGGGATTGATGACGTACTGGGTCTGGCGCGGCGGTATCACCTCCTCCCAGTTCGAGTAGCGCTGCGACCAGAAGGCGGTCCCCCACGCCTCGTTGAGGTCGGCGAGCAGCCCGTACTTGAGCTGGAGCCACCGACGGAAGCGTTGCGCGCACCGATCGCAGTAGCACACCGTTCCGTATTCGTTGCCGATGTGCCACATGCGCAGCGCGGGGTGGTACGCGTATCGCAGGGCGATGTCTGCGCTGATGGCGTCCGCGAAGCGCCGGAAGTCCGGTGACGAGGGGCAAAAACTGTTGCGCGAACCGTACGTGCGTATCGTGCCGTCCGGGTTGCGCGGCAGCGTCTCCGGCCAGCCGCGGCCCAT